>LBWB01000008.1 GCA_000993405.1 Candidatus Woesebacteria bacterium GW2011_GWB1_39_12
TATCCAACTGCAGAAGGAATTCTTCCCAAAAGAGCTGATACCTCGCTTCCGGCTTGGGCGAATCTGAAGATGTTATCTATAAAAAGTAATAGATCCTGATTCTCTTGGTCGCGAAAGTACTCTGCCATTGTCAGAGCCGTCAGGGCTACTCTAAACCTGTTCGACGGCGGCTCGTTCATCTGACCGTAAACTAAAACCGCCTTATCTAATACGCCTGAATCTTTCATCTCACGAAGCAAGTCATTTCCCTCGCGAGACCTCTCGCCAACTCCTGCAAAAATTGAGTAACCACCGTGTTTTTTGGCAACGTTATGTATAAGCTCCATTATAATTACTGTTTTCCCAACTCCGGCTCCACCGAACGCAGCTACCTTACCGCCTTTTACGAAGGGACATATAAGATCAATGACTTTTATTCCCGTTTCGAATATTTCAGGAACGGTTTTTTGTTCGACCAGTTCAGGCGGCAACTTATGAATAGATTCTTTTTGACTAGTTTTAATATCACCTTTATTATCAACCGGTTTACCTAAAACATTAAAAACTCTTCCCAAAGTCTCTCTGCCAACAGGAACCTCAATGGGCAATTCCGTATCAACTACTTCTAAGCCTCTTTTAATGCCTTCGGCAGGGCCTAAAACCAAAGTTCTAATTAGCCCACCCTTTAGATGTTGTTGAACTTCGGCTGTTAAGTTTTTTCCGGCAGGATCAATAATAATTGCATTCCTGACTTTAGGCGTATAATTTTCAAAACGCACGTCAACAACCGATCCTATTACCTGGACAACCTCTCCTTTTTTATTAATCCTTTTATTACTCATTTTAGTCTTTGATCGTTGTTTGAGCTGTTGTTATATCGCTTATTTCCGTAGTAATTAGTGCTTGACGGGCTTTATTATATTCAAGTGATAAACTATCGAAAAGTTCACTTGCGTTGTCGGTTGCATTCTTCATGGCAACCATTCTCGCAGAATGTTCAGAAGCCTCAGATTCATAAATACTTTCCGCAATCTGAATCTCAATGTAAAAGGGAAGTAGACTTACTAAAACAGTAACAGGATCCGGCTCGAATGAATAATTCGCTCTTGTATTTTCCGAGGCAAGTTTCTCTACCGGTTCTCCAAGTATTCCAAAATGCTCTTTTTTTATCTCCTCTTCTAATTCCAATTTTGAAATGGGAAGTATATGCTTAACTTTTGGTTCCTGCCTAAGGGCGTTTATAAACTCCGAATAAACTATATATACAGCGTCGTAACTTCCGGAAACAAATCCATCAGTAATAAGCTTGACAACCGCACTAACCAAACCAGCAATATCTTTTTGATCGGAAAAATCAGCCGTTAATTCACCGTTACTCACGGCAAATGATCGACCTTTCTTTCCAATCGTCACAAAGTAATGTTTAAATGTCTTTCTTTGCACCAAATACGCTGCTAAAAAATTAAAAAGGTTAGTATTTAAGCTGCCCGCTAGACCGCGGTTAGTTGATACAATTATATAAAGATCGGTTCTGGGCTCTTCAGGTATTCTCATTAAAGGAATTTCAACAATTTTATCCTTTGCTAAAGAACTAACCAGTTCATAAATAACTCGAGCATACGGTTTCGCGTTTATCGCCGCATTTTGTGCCTTTTGCACCTTGGAGGCCGAAACCATCTCGAGTGCTTTTGTAATTTTCCCAATATTTTTTACCGAACTTACTCTTTTTTTAATTAATCTGGGATCCGCCATCTTCCTCCCTTTCTAATTGATGTGTTCGTATAAACTCCTTTTTAAATTTGGAAATCACGCCCGTAAGTTTTGTTTCCAATTTTTCGTTGAAATCCCCTTTTTCAGCTAAATCTTTTTGTAGAGATGTATAATTTGAATTAAAATAACTCAAAAAGCCATTCTCAAATTCGGTAACAAGCGGAATGGGAATGTCATCCAAACTCCCAGAAACTGCTAAAAATATAACTACTATTTCGTCTTCTACTTTCATGGGACTAAACTGTCTTTGCTTCAATACTTCTACAATTCTTTTACCTCTCTCTATTTTTTCTTTAGTTGCCGAATCCAGGTCTGTTGCAAATTGAGCAAAAGTCGCAAGTTCGTAGTATTGTGAAAGATCCAGCCGCATTCGTCCGGCAATTTTTTTCATAAGCTTAATTTGAGCTGCCCCTCCAATCCTCGAGACAGATAATCCAACATTAAGCGCGGGTCTTATTCCTGCAAAAAAGAGGTCGGGTTCGAGATAAATTTGACCATCCGTTATTGATATAACATTTGTCGGAATATACGCCGATACGTCTTGCGCCTGTGTTTCTATGATAGGAAGTGCCGTGAGGGACCCCCCTCCATTTTCATCCGAAAGCTGACATGCCCTTTCTAAAAGTCTTGAATGAAGATAAAAAACGTCTCCCGGATATGCTTCACGGCCAGTTGGACGCCTAAGTAGAAGTGATATTTCCCGGTACGCCCATGCGTGTTTTGTCAAATCATCATAAACCACCAAGGCGTGTTTACCTTCTTGCATAAAATATTCTCCTATTGCACATCCTGCGTAGGGTGCAAGGAAACGCAGAGCTGCAGATTCCGAAGAGGTTGCTGCTACAACTACGGTTTTTTTTAAAACGCCATGTTCCTCAAACTTTTTTATAATCTCTGCCACTTTCGCCCGTTTTTGTCCGATGGAAACGTAAACACATATAACGTCCGACTCTTTCTGATTAATAATCGTGTCAACGGCAATTGCGGTTTTTCCAACTTGTCTATCACCGATGATCAATTCCCGCTGACCTCGGCCTATCGGAATCATTGCGTCGATCGCTTTAATACCTGTTTGAAGCGGAGTATCCACCGATTTTCTTTCGATTATTCCGGGAGCGATTTTTTCTATGGGCATATATTTCGTTTTCGAAAAAATCTTTCCTTCATCCAACGGATTCCCAAGCGCATTTATGACCCTTCCAAGCATTTCCTCACTTACCCCAATTTCCAGGAGTCTTCCGGTTGAATTCGCTTTGTCGCCAAGTTTAAGCTTTTCGTAACCTCCCAAGATAATAACTCCGACTCTTTCTTCCTCTAAATTCAAAGCTAATCCTGATATATTTTCGCCGAAATCTATAAGTTCACCGAACATTGCATCCTTAAGTCCGGTTAACCAGGCAACGCCATCTGCTAGTGAAATAATAACACCTTCTCTTTTTCGAATTTTCATATTAGGACTTCTTTTTATCTCTCTCTATCTGTTTTTTCGTTCCAATAAGAATTTCTTTTGCTTCCCTATTTGCTTTTTCGATTATCTTTTTTCTTTCGGCTTCTCCCTCTCTTTTGGCTGAAAGAACCAATTCCTTCTTCTCTTTCTGAGCGCTTGCAAGTATTTCGGCTGATTTCTTCTCGGTTTCCTTTCTGGCTTTTTCGACTTCTAGGCTCTTTTTTTCAATATCTTCAAGCTCCTTTGTGCGATCTTTAATGGCCGTAATTATTGGTTTATACAAAACTTTCTTCAAAATAACCAAAAGCAAAATAAAATTTATAATTTGCACCGCTATTAAAAGCGGATCTATTCCTAGCTTTTCCATATTTTTTTGACTAAACAAACTTGATAATTAGTGCAATTACCAAGGCGTAGATTGCAATAGCTTCGGCGAATGCAATAGATAAAATCAAGGTTGTCGTAATTTGATTACCCGCTTCAGGATTTCTACCTATTGCCTCCAGTGCACCTTTTCCGATAAGACCAACACCAATACCTGGTCCAATCATTCCAAGTCCTATTGCTAATGCTGTTGCTAAATCTTTTAGTTCCAAATTATTCACCTCCCCCTAATGGGGCCCCGTTAGATGCATCGCTATCTAACCGGGGTATTATCCTTCATGTTGTTCTTCGGTTGCGATAACTATAAAAATTGTCGTTAACATAGTAAAAACAAGAGCTTGGATAAATCCAACAAAGACTTCTAAAATTAAAAACGGCACCGGAACGAGGATGGGAATAAGGAATATCATCACCGAAAGTAAAACTTCTCCAGCGAATATATTTCCAAAAAGCCTAAAGGAAAAAGAAAGAATTTTAGCAAATTCTGAAATCAGCTCCAGTATGCCCACAAAAAACTTGATGGGGTTTTTTATATTTATAAATTTAGATATATATGTTTTTAGTCCCAATGTTTTTATACTCAAATATTGAGTAACACTTACGGAAATTAACGCCAGGGCAAAAGTTGTATTAAGGTCGGCGTTCGGTCCGCGAAAAAATGGGACAAATAATTCCCCGTGTTCACCAGTTTCATAAAAACCAACTGAACCGACACCCGGAAAAAGTCCGATCCAGTTTCCAAAAATAATAAAGAGAAAAAAAGTAATAAGTAGCGGGAAAATAGCATCGATTCGCTCTCCCGCAATATTTTTAAAAAACATATAAAATTTCTCAATAATTAGATCAACCGCTAAATACAATACCGATTTTTTCTTTTTTGAACTCCCGCCTTTTACCTTAAAAGCAATTATTACCAAAAAAAGCATAACAATGAGACTAGTCAGGAGTGAATTTGTTATTTTGAAGGATCCTATATGGGTTATTACCTCAGGTGCAACTGATATGTGTAAACTTTTCATTTATTTATTATCTTTGTAAACGGCTTTTAAAGCCTTATGAACTTGATATATAAAAATTATTATTCCCAAAATTATTCCGGCAACTATAAAAACCGGTAAGGTATTAAATTTTTTATCGAGCCAAACTCCGATCAATAAAAACACAACAGGAAAAAAAACAAAGGAAAAACTTAACATACTTGCTTCTCCAAACGCTCTGATAATAGGCTCGTAATTAGGCTTAATTTTTTTATTTTTTTCCATGTTAAAACAAAAATCCCACCCACATCTGGGGTGAGAAAGTTATTACAACTTTTCAAGCAATTTTAACTTGGGGTATTAAAATAGTCAATAACGCTTTACATAAAATTATTAGTAACGTAAAATTGCACTCAACATGCCGCATTTTTGTGACGCAATTATAGTTTGTTGCATTGATTTTAGATTTCAGAACTATATTCGTAATTGGACTGACGAAAATTTGAAAAATAAAACTTTTGATTCAGTTGGGTTAGCAGGAAGCACAAAGGATTTGGAAACGGTTATGAAACAGGTCGACGTTTCCGTCAAACTTCACCACATTAAAGAAGTTTATTTAATCCATCATGAGGAATGCGGTGCATATGGAAAAGAAAGTACTCCCATAAAACACAGTAAGGATTTAAAAAGAGCAAAAGAGACAATTAATTCAAAATATCCGGATTTAAGTGTATATTTATTTTATCTATATCTTGACGGAAAGTTTGAAAAAGTTGGTTAATCTTGTAAGTAGCCTCCAAACGTTATATCATTTTCACAAATGGCCTCGTCACTTAAAAAATTAATTTTAATAGCGTCGATATCCGTGCTGCCAACTCTTTTTATCTGGCTCCCTTTTTTCTTACGCTTAACTAAAGTTTGGGGAATTCCTATTCCCCGCGACGGAATGGCAACGATTGTTGCCAATTATGACGGGCCTCTCTTTATTGTAACCGCGAAAAGTTTTTACAGTCCTGAAATTATTAAATCCACATCCTTTGGTTTGCCTGTAGAGTACTTTGCAGCCCACTTTCCTTTGTTCCCAGCTCTTATTAAAACATTTGCAGGCATATTCGGCTATCCCTACTCTATGCTTTTTGTGACTGTCCTTTCTTCAATCCTAGCAACATACTTTTTCTACAGATTTATTGAAGATTATGTTGAAAAAAAAGACATACTTTGGCTAACTGTAGTTTTTGCACTCTTTCCCGCACGTTGGTTAATCGTCCGTTCGGTGGGCGCAAGCGAGCCACTATTCATGGCAGGAATCATTGCTTCAATCTATTACTTTAAACAAAAAAAGTACTTCTTCGCCGGATTTTGGGGCATGGTTGCACAGCTCACAAAATCTCCCGGAATTCTTTTATTCATGGCATATCTTCTGATCCTCTTAATTCCCAAATTAAAAGAAATCGCAACCGACTTGAAGTCTAAAATCTCTTTTCCGGGAATGAAAAAATATCTTTCAATATCACTAATTCCTTTGTCACTCCTTGGAGTCTTTATTTTTTATAAAATTAGATTGAATGATTTCCTGGCATATTTCCATTCAGGAGATAACATCCATCTTTTCTTTCCTCCTTTTCAGATTTTCAATTACAGTGCTCCTTGGGTAGGAACCTTCTGGCTGGAGGAAATAATCTTTGTCTATCTTTTCGGACTTCTCGGACTTATAAAACTTATCAAAATGAAAGAGCCAGAACTTGCGTGGTTTGTCGGAATCTTTTTTGCTTCCGTTCTTTTTGTGTCTCACCGAGATTTAATACGTTACTCTCTTCCGATTGTTCCTTTTCTACTCGTTGCATTTTCCGACACAATTGTCAAAAAGGAATTTAAATACGCAATGCTAATTTTAATCATTCCAATTTATCTATTTTCTCTTGCCTACATTTCCCAAAACGTCATGCCTATCTCCGACTGGGCCCCGCTTCTTTAGACTTTTTCGTGTTATACTCCATAAGAAAAAATGACTCCAGAAACAGTAATTCAACCAGACTTCATTATCGACCGCATATACGGGCGCATCGACGTAACTCCTGGCGATTTAAAATTATTCCAAACTAAGGAATTAATCAGAACCAGAAACATATCACTCGCAGCTATTCCCCCTCAAGTTTTGTACGCGGGAATGTGCGATACAAGATTTCACCATTCTATTGGGGTTGCACACTTGGCAAAAGCTTTAGGAAAAAAACCCGAGTTTAAACAAGTCGGTAAGGATTTGTATTTCGCTGCACTACTACACGATATTGGACATCCACCTTTTTCCCATTCCAGTGATTATTTTCAACAACTTGTATTAGGCAAAAATCATGAAGAAGTTGTCCCTGAAATTTTGCATGGGTCCAAGCTGGCAAAAAAAATTGAAAGTCAAGGCGGCTCGATGGATAACATAATACATCTTATACAAGGTAACCAAAAACCATTTAGCGACTTACTTAACGGATCAGTAGATATTGATAATCTTGATAATGTATTACGCTACGCAATGAGTATCGGCCTAATCCATAAAGCCACCTACTCCCCTGAGAAAATAACTGACTCCTACTCACTAAGTGAAGGAGGATTAATATTTCTTCCAGGAGTCGATGAGGACTTGAGAGAATGGGAAAAAACGAGAAAATTAGTTTATGATTTCGTAGACAGCCCAGTTAATAAAGCTATAGCTATGATGATGTTCCGTGGACTTGCATTTGCACTTGAAGAATCGGAATTGGATACGAAATTTTTCTTTATGGGTGATTATGAAGCTCTTAATTATCTTATAAATAAATGTAATCCCAAAACTTCCGAAATGTTTAAAAATATAGCAAATTTGCAGTTTTATCAACAGGTTTTCGATTTTTCAATAAATAATCCTTCAAATAAAGTCAAAAATATTTTAGAAAATAGGGAGAACCGTATTCTTCTTGCAGACGAAATCAGTGAAGAATTACAGCTAAACCCCGAAGAGGTCTGCGTTTATGTGGGAAAAAGTAAAGGAGTTAGACAAATACATATTCCAATCTTGGATCAAAATGGAAATAGTACGAACTACCAACCTCTCGAGGAACAAGAATGGATGGCGAGAGTCTACGTTCATCTTTCTCAAATTGACAAGGCCCTAGGAATCCGAGAATACATGTCTGCAAAATTGAATTAATTAACTTATTTCCCATCTCCGACTGGGCCCCGCTTCTGTGAAGATAAGATATTGATACAACTTCTAAAGTGTGGGTCTTATCAAGTCTTTACGACTAATAAATAAATGCCTGAGTATTCGCCTGCCCGGTGGTGGAGGTTAAGGGGACCGTTATTACGCTTTCAGGGATCCAATTGTCCGAATTGCGGAGTTAAACATTTTCCTCCTCGACCAATTTGTCCTGAACCGAATTGTCCATCCAGACAAACCATGAGCACACAACCCGAAATAGTTTACCAAGCCAACGAAGACCAAAGAAATAACATTATTATTCCTGCTTCTTGAAGAATTTTGAAAAACTCCATGTTTTCCAAATAAAAAGATTGTACATCACATAATTGTACGAAAGTACCAACGGCATTGCCAGCAAAATTCCCAACTGTCTTATCAATCTTGTATCTCCAAGAAATACAACCATTACACCAATCACAATAAATTGTATGACTATAGCCCCAACAGTTGATAAATTAAATGCTAAAAATTTCTTAATTATTGCTAAAAAACCCGTGATTTTCTTTTCCTTAAATGTCCAAATATTATTAAATATAAAGTTATTTATTATTGCTAATTCCGCCGCAAAAGCGGCTGCCCAAGCCGACGGTTCAGCAATAAAAGCAAGAAGGGTATTTTTAAGTCCTTTAAAAACATTCGCCAGGCCTAATGTGATACTGGTGTCAGCAAACAGCTCTAGTGCTATTGCATTAACCAGGTACCCAGCAAATCCAACGGTTCCAAATTTAATAAAACGGGCTTTATCTTTTATACCCAATATTGTTGCAACCCTAAATGTCGCAATCATTTCCTTTGTATTGAACTTGGATTTTTCTTGAGTTCTTGAGGCAAACTCCAAGGGAACTTCAACCGTCTTTTTGGAGTTTTTAATTGCTTGATAAAGTAAGTCAACTTTATGTGCAAATCTACCTGGCTCCATCAAATTATCCAAATCCATATTTTCCAAAACGCCTTTAACTCTTGTTAATCTGAAACCCGTAGTCAAATCATGAATTTTTGGTTTAACAAGTACAATCCTTATAAATAAATTGCCAAAATAACTTACTGCTTTTCGAAATAAAGCCCACTCTTTAGGAATTGAACCGCCCTGAATATAACGGGAGCCTATAACGTAATCTGCTCCTTGAAGATACGCTTCAACCATGGGTTTAACAAATCTCGGCGGATGCTGAAAATCGGCATCCATTTCCATTACGGCGTCTGCATCCAACTCTTTCATCGCATACTTGAACCCACTAATATACGCCCAACCCAACCCTGATTTATCGCCTTGCTGGATTATGTGAACGTTGTTTCGCGTTTTTGAAGCTTCTTTTACAATCTCTTCGGTTCTGTCCTTAGAATGGTTATCTACAACCAGAAGATGCATCTCGGCATTGATTTTTGGAAACTCACCATCAACAAGCTCCTCAATCATTTTGCTAATATTGTCTTCCTCATTCCATGCCGGCATCACAATTACAACTTTTTCCATATTTTTATTTAACCTTAATCAAGAACTAAATACAATACTTAGGTTATTTCAAATCTTCTCTAATGGTTCTTCTCTCTGATCGGGAACAAATATTAACCCCGACTGACCAATATTTTGACTGTACTGAAATACACCTTTTCCATCACATCTACCATGCAAGGGACAAAGATTCTCAACACAAACTCCAGGTGTACCATCTCGTACAGGAAACGATGTCAACACACTGATTCTTACTTCTTTTAATGGTCGATAAGTTTGTTGATTCACTATACATTGATGTTCTTTGTTAATCATTATTAATACAATTGTTATATTGTTCACCTTAGAGGTGAAATAGGTTCACACCTTGGAATTAAACCTAACTTTCCAATATAAGGTGCTTAATATCGTCAAGTTTCCTCTGATAATCCGCCCGATTGTAAATAAAAGCCTCAAAAGACTTTGTATTTTTAAAGAAGCTCATAACTATCCCTTTATTCGAAATTCCAAAAGAAGACCGATCCAAATATTCTGGCAACGAGCAATAAGGGTAATCCTCTAAATCTTCAATGGTTTTTACAACATGTGAGCTGTATGGATTAAGATGAATATAACGCTGAACATGTAAAAGCTGCTCGTCGGTTTCTACTCTTACGGCCTTGAATTTTCCCTGATAAATTGGTCCAACTCTATCATTTTTAGTATTAAAATAACGCGTGTAACTATTTGAAATATTGCTCATAAAAGAAGATATACCACTATCCCTAACTTGCTTCAGAAGTAAATGTAAATGATTGGACATCAAACAATATGCAAGAATCTGAACTGAAACATCTTCTTCCTTCTTTAAAGTCTCTATAATTTCCGTTCTTCTATCTTTTGGTAGACGAATAAAAAAGGAATATCTCAGCGGTGGATAAGCATATTGATAATAAGAAATAGTTGCCAATTTCCGATCGTAATCTCTTTTACTGAAGAATATGGGTTGGGAAGCAATTCCTCGATTGACAACGTGATAAATCTCATCATTGACTAGAGGGACCATTCTACCTGGCATTACTTAAATTTAAAACAAAATACCAAAGGTGTAAATAGCATTTCACCTCTAAGGTGATATGTTGATTAACCAATCATTAATTTAGTATCATATATTTAATATGTCAGAGGAAGAAAGTTCTATCTACGACAAACCCGCAATCTCTAGTCTTCCTGAAATAAAAAAAAGGTATCTAAATACTAAGGTTTTGAAAAATTGGGTAGGTGAAAGGACATTACTCCCAGGTAATGCTACACCTTTTGCAAAACTAGCTGAAAATTTTGCACCAATCGGTGCAGAGAGAAGGGCACGTGCTCAAGTGGCTCAAGCTATTAGAAAAGATATAAGAGCTGCTGAAGCTGGTTTTCCACATGCGCGCCTAGATACGCTGTTTCCTACTACGACATGGGGTCTTTTTGGTAACCCAGAAATGAAAGCTTATAGTGTTATGGATGTGATTAAGCAACTAGTCGAACAGGTGGGTACTACAACTGAAGAAGATAATAAATACTATGAAATTAAACGTAAGGATACTGTGACAGGTGAGGCTGTCAGTGTTAGAGTGGGAGTTAATAGTGGCAATATATTTTTCGCAGAAGAGCTTGGTGTTGATAATCAAATTATTTCTAGGGCTGAAATCAAACCAAAGAGAGGAATGCAATTGGGAGACATGTATGAATATAATCTTCAGTTACAATATACAGGCGGAAGATATCAGGAACAAGGCGCTGAAATTGACATTAAAAATAACAACCTTCCTCATGCTACCGTCAAAGTTATGAATTTACTAACTAGTGCAGTTATGGCAAAAGTCGCGGAAGAACCACAACAGTCTACAAATCCCTAAACCCCTTCGTAGGAGTACGCTTTTAAAATTTATATCCTCTTACACCTTTTGCACCTTAGAGGTGAAATAGGTTCACACCTCGGAGCTATTCATAACGTATCGCTTCGATTGGAGGGAGTTTGGCTGCACGACGGGCTGGGAAAACACCGAAAAATATCCCTATTCCTGAGGAAATAACCAACGTGATTACAACCGAAAAAAGATTGATAGATGCCGGAAAAAAAGCCCGTATTCCCAAAACAATTAAAAATGCCAAAACTAGTCCCAACAGTCCTCCAAATAGAGAAAGAAGAATGCTTTCTGCCAAAAATTGGTTTAAAATATCCCTTTCAGTTGCCCCAACCGCACGTCTTATTCCAACCTCCTTGGTTCTCTCCGTAACTGTTGCATACATAATGTTCATGATCCCAATTCCTCCAACCAGTAAAGAAATCGAACCAATTGCAACCAGAACTCCGTTTACAATGTTGAAAATTTGATTAATCGTCGATAAAAGCTCTGACTGCTCTGTAACAGTAAAATCATCTTTATCGTAACGCTTAAGAAGAACTTCTTCAGCTTTCTTTTTCACCTCTTCAACTTTATCCTTATCCGTAGTTCCCAAATAAATGGTAAAAAACGTCTCATCAGGATTTAGCGTACCGAAAGTCGTTCGATAAGGGACAACTGCTGCGTTATCTTGTTCTCTGTCTCCCTTTTTCTTGTAAACGCCAATGACTTTAAATCTTTGATCCGAAACTCTTACTGTTTTTCCAACTGCATCTTGAGGTGCGTCATATAGATTATCGGCCAAAGATTCCCCTATTACCGCTTTTTTAGCTCTCGAAGAAACATCCCCTTTTGTAAAAAAATTGCCTTCCAAAATTTCCAAATTTAATATTTTAAAAGAATCCTCACTACTTCCCATCAAATAGCCTAATTTGCGTTCACCATCCGACTCAATTACGCTACTTTTCATAAACAAGGGAACAACATAATCGGCCTCATTTATGCGAGATAGACTGATATAATCCTTTTCGTCAAAATTTGCTCCACCGGCAAATCCTGCTCCGAAGTTTCCCAACCCTCCCCCCTCTTCACTTGATGAAATATTGCCCGGGAAAATAATTATCAAATTCGCCCCTAAGCTTTCAAATTGTCTCTGCAAATAATTTTTAAGACCAATCCCCAACGCAATAAGTAAAACAACAGATAAAACCCCTATCATTATTCCAAGCGAAGTCAAAAAAGTACGGATTTTACTCCTTTTAAAGTCTGATATTGCTGCTTTAATTAAATCGAGATAACCGTTTTGTATTTTCATAGTTTTAGTTTACAAATACTTACCTACCATTTGCCCATCTTTTATATATATCTTTCTTTTAGTTCTATTGGCTACATCCTTTTCGTGAGTAACCAAAATAACAGTCACTCCAAAATCTTTATTCAAACTTTCCATAATATCCAAAATCTCGTCTCCGGTTTTTGAATCTAAATTTCCGGTTGGCTCATCGGCCATAATAATTTTAGGCTTCATCATCAATGCCCTTGCGATCGCAACTCTTTGTTGCTGTCCTCCTGAAATTTTATTTGGAAAAAAGTCGCGTCTGTCCCATATGCCGAATTTTTTTAAAAGCTCTTCCGCCCTTTTTATTGCATCAAAATCCAGAATTCCTTTGGCATACTTTGTCGGAAGGAGAACATTTTCAAGAACTGTATATTTATTTATCAAATTAAAAGATTGGAAAACGAAGCCAACAGTTTTATTTCTAATTTTTGAAAGAGTATCGTCGCTTAGTTTTGATACATCCTTTCCTTCCAGAAATATTTTTCCCGCAGTTGGGTGTTCAAGAAGTCCAATAAGGTACATTAAAGTAGACTTACCACTCCCAGAAGATCCCAAAATTCCGATAAATTCTTTATCTTTAATCTCTAAATTAATATCGCAGACCGCTTTAACCTCCGTATCTCCTAAAAAGTAAGACTTGCAAACATCTTGAAGTTTAATCATACAAAATATCGCCTTCTTTTAAACTTTCGCTCTTTATTTCAATCCTATCCTCTCCCTCAATTCCCACTTCTACATAGGTTTTATTATTCTCTTTTCCTTGTTTTACATATTTTCCCGTTGAATCACTTTTCACAAACTTAGGAGGAACATACAAAACATCCTCTTTTTCTGACAGAATAAAATTTGCATCTCCCCCCATTCCAATCCTATATCTCTTGATGTCTAAGTCTTTGTCAAATTTTACTTTTACTTTGTAAACGGTTCCAACCTCACCCGTTCGGGGAGTGTAGCTTACAAAATCAACATATCCAGAAATTTCTTCGTCCGGCACAGAATCCAAAATAATTACTACCTTCTGGCCTACTTTTAAACCTCCAACCTCGGTTTGGTCTGCTGATACATCGAAATAAATAGTATCAGGATTTATTACTTCAACTTGGGTTTCTGTCGCCAAAACATTAACTCCCGAGAAAGGATGAGCTAAAAAGGTAACTATTCCGGAAAAAGGGGAGGTCAGAGTCGAGTTTCTCAGATTATATTCCGCCGCAACATATGCCTCGTACGCTTCGTCTTTGGCTGCTTCGGCTGTTGTTCTCGTATCCTTCTGAGTAAAAGTTTCATCCCCCGAGTGATCTTTTACCTGGTCGTGAACTTTTTCAACGGTTGCCTCTGCTGCCCGTAAAGCCGCTCTTGCCTGCTGAAAGGTGGTATTTAGAACCGTTGTGTCAAGCTTTGTTAATGCTTGGCCGCGTTTAACCTCGTCACCCTCGGAAATTCCCACCCAAGCAATTTTTCCTGAAGTAGGAAAAGTAAGCTTCGCATATTCATCTGCATCAATTTCTCCCGAAAGCACCAGTTCCTCGATAACAGTCCCCCTTTCAACTTTCGCTGTTTCAATTTCCTCTTTTTTTCCTAAAGTAAATTTCCAGACCAAAAATCCGGCAACTAAAATGATGGCTAATATAACCAGTCTTCTTTTATTCAAAAAAAATTTACTTAAAATATTTCCTTTCTTTTTATCTTTCATACATATACACAAAAAAACACCCTTTGGTGTAGATGTATTTTAGCACTAAAAATCGTTTGGTAAATAGATATATTTATAACATTCCGACAACACAACAAAATCGGCCTTGCTGAGAAACTGGAAGATTTTTATCCCGATTGTGTGAATAAAATCGCTCGTCACTTCCCGTATCCACATCGCTAACAAAGATATTTTTGGGTAAAACTCCCGAATCTTCCAACTGCTTTTTTACAAAACCTATCAAATCTACCTGATATTTAGTTTCGCCAATTTTGGTTAAATATGACTGCCATTTCGGATCACTTTTCTGGCTTGGATTCTCTTTGAGAAAAGATTCCTTATGAACGCTCGGTCCAATTCCTGCAATAATATCTGTTATGTTACTCCCATATTTCTCGTGCATCTTTATAACTGCTTTTTTAGCGATCTTCAAATCAACCCCGCGCCAGCCTGCATGAACCAAAGTTAAAGCGGGAACTTTCAGATCATATAAAATTATCGGTAAACAATCGGCAATAAGAACAAATAAATAAAGATTTTTCTTATTAGTAATCAAACCATCAACCTTCATTGCCTTTTTGTAGTCTTTCATGCTTATTCCAATTTTTTTAGGATCGGGTTCAATAATCTCATCCTTATGCACCACCCACATACAAATACATTTATTTTGATTAACACCTACTTTTGACAGGAATTTTTCGCGATTTGAAATTACCTCATCGAAATTAACAACCCTACCCAATATAGAATTCGCCATATTCCCATCTGCCTTTGTGGAAAAAGTATGGAATAGTTTTGGAAATTTAAGAAGTTCGGGAATTTGATACATTAAACTAAAAAAATACTCCGATAATAAATCCTGCTGGAAGTAGCCATAAAATAAAATTTGCTAAAAAGAGTCCTGGGTTAAAATCGTAATAGCTAAAATCCTGCAAAAAAAACGGTAGCATTATTCCATCCGATAAAAACTTCTCTGCAAAAATTTTGTCCTCTTGAAGAGGCGAAAGTTTATTTTTATAGTAAACTGTCGGATTCATAAATTCCACATCCTTCACTTCTCTCAAAAACTCTTTATTAAAACTTAAGTAGGGCACTGGCCAACCAGCATATAAACCGCAATCAACTATTCGAAAAGATCCACAACCCAAGTTAATAACTATAAAAGATGAAGAAAGGGATAGCATCAGCCCGATCAGAAAAAATGCAATTATCTTCAAAATCTTATTATTTAAAAACCCATTGCCCATATATACCCAATTCTACTACCTAATGCGAAACTCACAAAGAGTATAATAGTGGTATGAAAATCGATATTTTGACGCTTTTTCCTGAAATGTTTAAAGGGCCTTTTGATGAGTCAATAATTAAACGTGCAAGAAAAAAGGGTTTAATCGAAATTAACGTTCATAATATTAGAGACTGGGCTATTGATAAGCACAAGATGGTCGATGACAGGCCTTTTGGCGGCGGTCCCGGAATGGTTTTGATGGTAGAACCGATTGACAATGCACTGCAAGATCTAAAATCCAAAGTTCTAAATTCCAAACACCGTACACCGTCCACCGAACACCGAACACGAGTTATACTTCTCGATGCCGCGGGCAAAACTTTTAATCAGAAAGTGGCAGAAAGATTATCAAAATACGATCATTTAATTTTAATTTCCGGTCATTATAAAGGCATTGATGAAAGAGTCAGACAGCATTTGGTAGACGAAGAAATTTCAATTGGCGATTACATCTTAACTGGCGGTGAGATTCCGGCTATGGTCATCACTGATGCGATAGTTAGACTAATCCCGGGAGTAATTGGCAAAGAAGAATCCCTCAAAAAAGAATCTTTTTCAGACTTTGATAGCCCGGGAGTACCAAGGCTTTTAGGCTTTCCCCAATATACAAGACCAAAAAAATACAAAGACTGGAAAGTCCCCAAAGTATTACTTTCCGGAAATCATAAAGAAATTGAAAAATGGAGAGAAGGAAAAGCTTTTGAAAAAACCAAAGCAAGAAGGCCGGATTTGTTAAAATAATTACTTCCTTTCCATATCAGCTTCAACCAATTTCCTGATATAGTCGGACATGGACACGCTAAAGTGCTTGCCTGACTTTTCTAAATGTTCCTTGTGGCTGTCAGAAATAAATAGATTAAATCTATTTCTTAATTTGTGATATTCAACATGACGAATAAATTTTGCTATTTCATCAGGCAATGTGAATTTTGTATATTTAGCGCCAAAAAAGTGAGGTTGATCTATCAACTTGCTGTAGTTTCTAAACTTTGATAAAACCAAAACTGGTTTATTTTGGGTAAGCGCATAGAATGCCTCAAATCCAAGCCTAAAGCTAGGGTAACTTGCCTCAATTACAACAGCATCTGCCCTAAAAATGGACTGTCTTACTCCTCTATCATTCTCATAACGATACTTATCTTCCGATGGGGAAGTTGAGTCCTTAATTTTTTTTAATTCAGCTCGGTAGTGGTCTCTCCGAATCGTCGTTTCAACTTTAGCCTTATGTCGCTCAAGCTCGTCCAGGACTACCTTAAAGAAATCCTTATGCTTTATCCAAGCCGAGTAGGAAACGGTATAAAAAATTTTCATACAGCGTTATGTATATTTTTTCTGAAACTTTGCAATTTTACAAATAAAATGGCCAAAAGTCAAAAGATTATTTATGTATAGAAATGTAAAGAATTCGCTTTCTAAACTTGACAAAATAGTTCCTCTCATGGCCAAAGTAGTTGATGGAAATAATTTGACGGCTAAAGAGTCAGAGAAAGTTTTTACAGACATATTTCTTTACGACAAGGAAGCTTATCATTTGACCGCAGTCTCAGCAGGAATCCACGCGAAAGGAGAAACTCCAGATGAGCTTCTGGGTTTTTGTAAAGCTCATTTAAAACTGGGAACAAAACTTAAACCCAAAGTATCTGCTCGAAAGACAACGGATCTTTCAGGATCCGGAGGTGCTTTTCTAAAAACTTTCAATGTTAGCACTACAGCATCCTTCATCGTCGCAGCGGTAGGCTACACCGTGGCTAAGCAGGCCTTTTGGGGGGTCACAAGTCCAACGGGAAGTGCGGATATTTTCTCTGCATTTGGCGTTAATATATTGAAGCTATCAGCGAAAAAAGTTGAAAATACACTTGAAAATGTCGGAATCTGCCCCCTTCATATCGCCCCAATTAGTCCCCGCTTGAAAAATCGAGGCAAAATCTCGCGAAAGATGTTTATCGAAAAAGGCATAAGAATAAAATCACCATTCCACCTTGTAAGTAATGCTACTTCCCCTGTGCCCATGATGTATAGAGTCTATGGAATCTATTCCGAAAAATACCTAGAAACTCTCGCAGAACTATTTTTCAAACTTGGCTATAAAAAGACCCTTACTTTCCACGGAGTTGACGGTTTGCCAGAAATTTCGAATGTGGGCAGGACAATAATTGTTGAGCAGATTGGCGATAAATTTAACCGGTATACAGTGACACCCAGCGACCTTGGAATCAAGAAAGCTACCATCGATGAAATAAAAACTGGTGGAAGGGAACAAAACATAATTGATTTTTTGAAAATTTTAATGGGTAAAGAAAAAGGCCCAAAGGCGGATTTGACGGCGGTGAATGCTGCAGCTTCTTTGTATGTAATGGGTGAAACAAAATCTATTGCCGAAGCCGTTCCCAAGGCTCAAGAAATAATTAAAAGCGGAGAAGGATTTAAAGTTTTGGAAAAACTAGTCAATTATCAAGGAAACCCTAAACTGCTTAAAGAATGGTTAAATAAAATATAATCAATCTGAAAAAAACTTACTAAAACTCTTCTTTCCGAAAATCACAAAGAAATTGAAAAATGGAGATTACAAAAAGCGATGGAGAAAACTAAACAAAAAAGGTCGGATTTATTGAAGTAACTCTTTTATTATATTTATCGCCTGGTATATTGATAGTTTAATTTTAAAAAAAATATTTCCCTTAGATCTTTTTAAGATAATTATCTCTGGCGAGCGGTTATTTAACCAAACAGTCCCTTCTTCAAAACCATCCTTTTTGATTACCAATTTTTCGATTGAAGGAACTACGTCAATACTAAATTCTCCTTCCGAGTTGGTGCTTACAATTTTGGCACTAGCAATTATTTCAGCTTCTTTTATAGATTTATCTAATTCGTCTACGACTTTCCCGCTTAATACTTTCGGAATAAAGTAGTTCCTAATGATTTCTACGGACGGTTTTTCGGAAGAGTCATCATACCATAACGAAGTCGTGCCACCACTTGCTACCCAATAATTAATTCCTAAAAGTGCTGGTTCATTTGATAAAAGTGAAAGTGCTTTTTTTATCCACTCGGCCTGCTGAGACGCGGTCATATAACCGTGAATATCGGGAATAGGAACACCTATTTCGCCTAAAATGACTTTACCATCACTTTTTTCTGCAATTTCAACAACATCCATCGACAATCGCTCGGGATCTTTGACATAATGATCCACCACAACTACTCCCCCCAAGGATTTTGTTGTATCTTTGTCCATAACCAGCCGAGCAACATCGGCATTCATGGAGAAGTATCCTGATGTAACTTCTTTGTCTACCTTTTCAAAAGCGGACTTTGAGATTTCGTATTCCTTTATAAGAAATTGTCTGTATTTAGATACCTCTTTTGTATCTCTTGGGTCCCCCGGACCACCATTCTCGCACTCTGTGCAAGGTGTAAAAATGTCTCCATCTTCAAATAAATCTTGATTTGATAGAATGAAGTTTTCAATTTTTATGGTGTGGTCTTCCGGAGAAATCGGAGAATAGCCAAACCAGCCTTCCCAACCTGAAAAATTACCTCTAAACCAAATCTTTAAACCGTTTTTACGGGCTTCCCCAACCCACTTTTTCATAAAGGGAACAAATTCATCATCATAAGGTGTTCCTATCGCAACATGGGTTGCTCCGATATCCGAAATATTTTCAACTTCTCGGGCAATAGTTTTTTCAAATTCAGAATCATCTATCTTCTCCCTCGCAAGATCTCGTGAGAGCTTCATCGTATCAATCGATTGAATTTGCCAATAAGGATTTTCGTTTTTTGCATAAACACTCTTAGAAGAAATAAGAAAAGATAAACAAATACTCAGGTAGACAATAATTTTCTTCATTTTATCTTTCCAAGAATTGGTTTGGTTATAACTTCACTAATATACTCAGATTTAAGTCGGTAAATATCAGCAAAAGGATAATGATCAACTAGTTCGTATTTCTCCAAACCTTCGGCATCATGAATCTCATTATAAGTCAGGTCATTCATATCATAAGTTCTCATTACGATCCATTTTGCCCATTTATCAGGATTTTCAACGGCATAATCCCAATAGGCTCCTGTTCCTTCATGGATAAACTTCTTCATGGGAAGGCCTGATGAAAAAATTATTGCATCGTGCGAAGCTGCAGAAATCAATACATAACCCTCTTCTCTCAGAACATTTTTTCGAAGCCAACCGGCAACCTCCGTCACATTTTTCTGACTTGATCCGTAGACCGCATCATCAATTACAACAGCATCCTGGTTAACGAAAGCAAAAAAACTTACCAAGAAAAATACTCCCAAAATCATAAATCTGTAATTTTTTGCTCTTTCGACCAGGTAACCGAAAGAAATTGCTATCATGGGAAGTAACATTACTCCATAACGAACATTGAACCAAGTCTTACCAATAATTTCAGGTAAAAACAAAACCGAATGACCCATATACAAGGCAATTACATTAAAAATGAGTGCACCAAAAAGTGCCAAAGTTGCGAGTCTTACCCTCCAATTTATTTTTTTATCCTGAATTAGCGCTAGAAACCCAATAATCCCCACGAAAAATGGATACGTATAGGTGTTATAAACTAAAGCAAAAAAATACGCTTTGAATGAAAGAAAGAGATTCCCTTTGGTTGGAAGTTCCCCTGCCGCTTCCAACTGAGTTTGTTGTGTACGAGCTGAAAATTCTCCAAAGGCAAAATAAAATGGGTCTTTAAAAATGAGTAGATTCCACAAAAACCACAAAAATATTCCAAATCCCGCCAGGGTTGCAAAAAAAACAAAATTTCCTTCGGCAGCTTTTATTCCCTTCTTTCTTATAACTATAAATCCAACAAGTACACTCGCAAAAACTGCCAGAAACCAACCATCATACCGTGTAACTGTCGAGATCATTATCCAAAAAGCACTTTTAACAAGATTTATTAGCTTCTCATCCCTAGCCCAAAGCGTAAGATAATAAACTCCTGCAGTCATTGTTAGTAAAAGAAGGCTCTCCGTCATCGCCGTTGATTGCAAATACAAAATGTTTAAGTTTGCAATAAATACACCAACGCCGACCAGTTTTCCTAAAATTCCAACTCCTAATTTTTCCAAAAATTTATATATAAAAAGACCTGTTCCCACAAAAGACACCATGGAAATAAGAGCACCTGATAATCCTGAATGCCAAAAAAAGTCGTTCCAGATAGTCGGAACCATTAAAATGTGCGGCAGGGGTAACCAAACACTCCCGAGTTGTGCAACACCCGGCTTCAGACCCTCCACAACTCGCCTTCCGATATCCAAATGACTCCTGGCATCGTTATACTTTAGAGCCAGTCCGTTTTGGGAATAGACAATGAAAGATATTATTGAAAACCCCAGTAAGAAACAAAGGACTAACGTCCCGAGATTTTTATCGATAAAATTTTTAATTTTTAAAGTTTTTACTCTAGATAATGTGAGTTCAATAGCAAATTTGTCCATAGAACCTGTTTCAAAACTCACCTCGATGGCTCGTTTTGAGTGCTAGCGCAAGGTTATATGAACTGTTTTGAAACCAGTTCATAATCCTCCTACCACAAACCAATATTTCTGGGCAAAGCTTTCAATTTTTCAACTATCCCAAGATTGATTCTCAAATTTTTGCCGGAACTTTCGCGTTTTATAACTATTTCCATTTCTGAATCCTGACCAAAAAGGTGTAAGTAAGTAATTGAAGCAGATACCACTGAAATTAGACTAAGACTTACTATGAGATAAAACTCAAATGGGCTTAACCAGTCTTCCAAATACTGCCCATATATAAATGACTTAGAACCTTTGTTTAAAATATAGTCAAAATTTCTATCGTAAGAATACTTCTCGTCTTTATGATAGAGATAAGATAGATGTTCTGCTTCGGTTCTTGGAGGATTAGTATTAGAAGTAAGAGTACCTAATGTATTTACCAGAACGGAGTAAGCAAGGGTCAAAAAAAGCATGAACATAAAAAGAAAGTTGTGTCTTAGTTTTGTAACGGCAATACCAATAAAAATAGAAAGGATTGCATAAGAAGGAATAAGATAACGACCCCCAAACGCCCATCCACCCCAAGGATCTCCCCATAAGGCATAAATAGTTAAATTTAGTACGAGAATTGAAACAAGAAGCGACTTAATTACAGCTTTCTTATTTAGTTCCAGAATTCCTACGACCCCAAATAAAACTATCGGCGCAAAATAAATTATTCCTCTGTCTAAGCTTAAAAGAAGCACGTAAAGTCCGTTAATCATATTGCGAGTCTTAAAAAAAGATAGAGCTTCCTGATCTGTCTCTGAGATTTCCTTATCTTCTATCTCTTGCCTTATCGGCAAACCCGTTGTGCCGATCTCTCGTACGTTTTCAACTGTTCCAGACAAACGAAACGGTGATCCATAGGACAAATTGTTAAACCAGAAAAGTAGGACAAAGGGAAGTACAAGACCTATGACAGAAAGCAGTCTTACAAGCTCTACTCTAATTTTTATTTTTTCGTCCAGAAATCTTAACTTAAATACTTTTGCGATCGAAAAGAAAATGATAGGAAGGAATAGAAAAAAATTAGGAAAGTCTACCAATATCGAAATTCCAAAAGAGACCCAAATTACCAGATATTTAACAAATCTTTCTTTCTTCAAAAGAAAGTATATCGACAAAAGAATAAGAAACGTGGAGATATGATGCTGATAAAGGCTCGCCGCATAAGAATAGGCCGGAGTAGCAAAAAGAAAGGCAAAACAAGCAATTGTCGCGGCTAATTTTTTTGCTCCAAAATAGCTGGCAATTCTTTTAACTAGAATTGCATTCATAAGCGCAAATAAAGATATGACCAAAAATGTACCCACCTGAGAAACTCCAAAAGTCTTCCCTATTAAATAACCAGGTAGTGCAACAAAAGAAACGCCTGGCGCAAAAAGAGAAACATACTTGCCATCAGAATATCCAAGATCTGGTATGGCAAACCGGGCGATGGGAAGGGAAAAAAATACCGATTTATCTTCGATAAGTGAATAGACTAGTGCAAATCTCCCCCTTTCAGGAGATAATTCAAAAGGTCCTTCTTCACTCCAGGTATTTGTGCTCAGTTCTGAACTACGGGGATTCCCATAGATCCCCCTTACCGATAAAATGAGTATAATCGCTATAAAAATTACTAACCTAATATCTTTAACAAACCCTCTCATATCTTCAAAGCGGGCTGGAAATTTTTCACTAAATGGAAATGTTCCTTGCCACGACAGTAAATCTTATAGATGGATTGGTTATCGAGAATAAAACTTTTTATACCGCAAATTATTAACCACCACACCCTGACAAAAGAATTTTTTGTATAGTAAATGTCGTATTGTATATTTCTGTATGGTGTGAATTCTAACTTAAACTCGCTTTCTCCCCTTCCGAAGTCCAAAATTTTTACGCCCTCTTGTTGAAGTTTTTTAAATAAAAGATAAATTAATATTTTCCCCGGGATTAAAGCCTTAAATTCGGAAACATACGCCATCTGAAATCCCTGATATCTATCTTTATGTTTAAACCCAAGTGTATATGCAACCGCTCTTTTTCTAAAATATAAAAGGTCAACCACCAGATATTTCCCTGCATTTTCCAATAAAGACTTAATAAGTACTCTAGATCGTAAGTCGGAAAATGACTCCTTGCCTTTTCTGGACTTTGAACTTTTGGAATCAATTTTAAAAACTACTTCAAGATCCCTTGTATTAATCTTGTTTAGATGTTTCATCACAAGATACTTTTTATTCCTCTCGTACTTATTTCTAATTTTATTTTTTTTCTTAGTGGATAAAAATCTGAACGGATCAGAACCAAGTAATAAATACGGACTTATTGATGAGGTTCTTATAATATAGTTTGGGTCATTTTCATCTATACATTCTGAAATTTCCTGACTAACCTCTGATAGATAATAATGTCCGTACTTTGAAATTTCTTTAATTAAGCAAGTGATCACTTTCGATTTATTACTTTTCGTAAGAAGTGTCGACTTGTCTTGATACTTTCCACCCGGACTTCGTAAAACACTTACTCCATAATGCCCAGCCACAACCAATGGAAAAATTGCTTCTACTTTGGCAGATTTTTTTATTACAAAAATGTAATAATCTTTATAATTAAATACCCTAAGACAAATCGTAAACCAAGTAGGAGAGTTAAAAAAATGAGAATCAGCGGTTGACTGCCAGAGTTCCTCCCATTTTTTTAAGAACTTTTTATCGAGTTTTCGAACTACTTCAATTGTGTAAGTTTGCATAATTCTAATTTGAAACTTTATTAATTAGAAACTTCTCGGGAGGCAAACTGAAATCTTTATTCTTGAATAAATTCATTACTTGACTTTTATAACCTAAAACCATTTCTTTTTTCTTTTTAAGATTATTTTTGAATGAAAAAACTTCTAAGCCTATTTCCTCTAACAATGAATAAAATGTTTTAGGTTCTTTTTCCGAATAAGGAAAATCAAACCAAAAAACAAGGTTTTTGAAATTTTTAAGACAGACGTCTCTAACAATAATGTGATCTATATGACCTCCTAATCCTAAGGGGCAAAAGACTATACTTTCTTTTTTTACTAACTTTTTCAGTTTCTCACTAATTTCTGACTCCAACTCTTTCTCTCTACCGGACATATTTTCCCCAACCACATGTAAACGAAATATCGGATAAACGTGTGTGATCTCGGGAATTAACTTACCCATTAACGAAGACGTTTTATCTATACTTTTTTTTCTGTAAAGCGCTTCGATAAAACCAAGGTTAATTCGCTTAACTCCTAATTTTCCCAGTACCTTTTTATCCTCATTATTTCTTACTGTATAAAGCATTCTTGCATCTTTAAATTTGTTTTTTCTTAAATGCATTCTGGCTGAAAGCGTGTAAGGCCCTCTGGCGGCTTTGGTAAAAACATTAATGACTGATATCGGTACCTTGTCAGATAAAGAAAGCATCAGGCCACCACTTGATAAGACCGCGTCGTCAAAATGAGGCGAAATAAAGTAGCAATGAATATTTTTTTTAACGATTTTATTTATTAAAGAGTTCATAACCTTATGATTATCCCATTAAATACTCTTCATACTTCTCAGCTATGTCATCCCAACTAAAGGTACGTGCTAAGTTTCTTGCTTTTTTCCCGACTTTTTCTCTTAATCGAAAATCCGAAGTTAGCACAAAAAGTGTTTTAGAAAACTTATCGACATTAAAGTGAGGTATTTTAATGGCACACCCTTCTTTCAACCACCCCAACCCTTCTATGTCAAAAGAAACTATCGGCAGTCTATAAGAAGCGGCTTCCAGAGAAACAAGAGAAAAAGTCTCGTAACGAGATGGAATAACAACACAGTATGCTTCCCTAAACGCCCTTTCTTTTTCTCTTCCTTCAATTCTGCCAACTAATTTAATTTTTTTCTGAATTCCTAAATCTCTGATCATCCTTTGCAACTTGTTCTCCTCACTTTTTGTTCCAGAACCCGCGATTAAAAGCGGGATATCAAAGCTTTCACCAAGCTTTTCGTATGCTTTCAAAAGTAAGTCGAGTCCCTTTTGATTTATCTCTATTCTTCCTATAAAAAGAATGTGTTTACTTCTTGTCTTCGCGATTTTTGGAACATTAATGCCATTGGGAATAATTGCTATTTTTGCGGTCCTGTCAATTCCTCGGATTTTCTCCTCGGTCTTTTTATTCAAAACGATAAACTCCCTGTATAATTTGAGTCCAAATTTCTCGATCAAATCAAATGGAAGTTTGTATTTCCTCTTCATATCCTCTCCGGCCAACATGTGTGCAAGGCCTATGACTCGACCTCTGCCGAAAAACGGTAAAAATGAGGTTGAAAAGGGAGGAGTAAAACTTTCAATCCAGACATCAAAAGAGGATTTCCTAAAATAATAGGGAAGAAGCAAGTGAAAAATAAGCTGAGATAACTTAGGTTCTAAGAAACTAAGGCCTATTCGTCTGTATTCAACACTATCTATAAATTGAGTTTTCGCATTAGGATAATTGCCGGTGACAACAGTCACCTTATGACGCTTTGCAAGCCTTTTTGCAACTTCGTGAATAGCATATGCTCCACCCCCTCCATAATAAGGGTTATTGACATCATCATAATTTGAAAATACTATTTTCATTCTTTCGTCGAATTCTGAATAAACTGATATGCCGGCAAAATTTGTCTTTTTTCCAGATGACTTATAATTAGTTGCTCGAAAGCATTTGCCGAATAGTCCCAGTTAAAACACCGGGACCACAAAAAGGCTTCATTAGATAAATAAGTTCTAAAACTCCAATCACTAACTAATTCCAACATTTTTTGAGTAAGCGTCTCAATGTCTTTTACTGGAAAAAGTAAACCGGTTCGCCCATTAAGCACAGAGTCCCTAAGGCCATTAATATCCGAAGCAATAACCGGAGTTCCACAAGCATTTGCTTCAATTACGGTGATGCCCCAACCTTCAAATGAAGACGGTTGTATTGCTGCCCAACTCTCAGCAAATAAGCGCGATTTTTCTTCATCCGTTACTTTGCCTGGAAGATGCACTTTATTCTCGATTCCCAGTTTTCGAGCAATTTTTTGTAGTCTGAACATATCTTCTCCAAAACCGGCGATAGTAAGTTCTGCAGAAGGAACTATCTTAATAAGATTGGCAAAAGCATAAATTAACACATCTAAATTTTTCCAAGGCATAAGTCTTCCCAAGTAGACAAAGGACGGGTATGGGGTTTTGGGCAATTTTCTGTAAATAGCTAGGTCAATTCCGGGAGATACAACTTCTATATTCTCGGGATCGACCCATCCTCTATCAACAATGTCTTTTTTGGAAGAATCGGAGATCGTAATTACAGGTTGATTTTTATAAATAGCTGGCATGAGTTTTGATTCTAAGGCAATTGCGATTTGCGATAGCGGAAAACGCAAATGTTTTCTAAAAACTTCTTGGTGAACATGGTGGATCAAAAGCATTTTCGGAGTCCCCACAAATAGTGGCGTAAAAAAAGGAATACCATTTTCACAATCAATTACAATATCAAACTTACCTTTTAATTTAAAAATGTAATAAAGAACTGCCAGCGGGTAAACGGTATAAAATCCACCACGTCTTATGATCTTGACTCCGTCAACTGTCTCATTTCTTCTTGCCAGTCTATCCCATCCGCAAAAGATAGTTATCTTATGCCCATCTGTCGTCCATCTTTTGGCTAACTCGTTAATATATACTTCGGCTCCTCCTGCCCAAACATGCTTGGTGTCACGCCAGTTAAATATCAATATTCTCAAATTTCCATTTTGGGTAGAATTATCTATCTTTATTTCTTCGAGAAGTCCCAATAAATCAGTTAGCGTCCTTGAAAAGATTAAAGATACTTTATTTACGAGCTTAAGCGGAGCAGCAATAAATTTCCAGTCTATGTTAAATGAGTTTCTAACCCTTACTTTACTCAAATGGAAACCGTGCTCGGTCTTTTCCCAAAAATGAGGTTTTACTAAAAGCTGATAAAAAGCCAGAATCCCAGCCGTACTTGCAAACATCCAATAAAAAGGAATAAAAAATATGTACTTAACCAGTTGCCACTCATGTCTTTTGATGCAACCCATCATATAAATGTAAAAATATATAAAATTGCCGAAAACTAAACAGGAAACCGCCATGTAATAGATTGGGGTGGGGTATAAAGCCTCAATTGCAGGACCAAGATAGGAGTTAAATAAAAAATAAGATAAAGTTGTTAGCCAAAGGATTGGATTGATGAGCAAAAAAATGGTTCTTATCCCTATTATCAAATGGAAAATCAAGGCGTGAATCCCGTGATTTCGAATAAAACCAATAGGATCTCTTGTATGAACTAAATAAGTTTGAATATAACCTTTTATCCAGCGGGAGCGCTGACGGATCCAGCCTTTTACTTTGCTGTTTGCCTCTTCATAAGTTGTTGAGTCAATTATTGCTGTTTTATATCCTTTTTTGAAAAGTCTGACGCCTAAATCACAATCTTCAGTGACATTGAATGGATCCCACCCATTTAATTTAGTTAATAAATTTGTTTTGAAATGATTACTTGTTCCCCCAAGAGGAATAATCGTGCTTATAGATTGAAGACCCGGCAAGATTATGTCAAACCATAAAGAATATTCAGCTGTAAAAAGACGAGTTAAAAAATTTTGGTTGGGATTGTAATAATTTAGTTTAGACTGCAAGCAAGCGACCTCGCCCGGTAGTTTTTGAAAAGCAAGATATGCTTTTTTCAATTGAAGTGGATCCGGTTTATCTTCCGCGTCATAAACGACAATATATTCTCCCCTTGCCTGACCCAAACCAAAATTGCAGGCTTTAGGTTTTGTCTTGGGCAAAGAATCTGGAACAACGAGTGTTCTGAAATAGGAAGGAAGATTAAGTTTATAGACACAATTTATTGTCTCTCTATCGTCCTCCTCTAATAAAAGTAATACGTCAAGCTTCCGATCTGGCCAATCGATATTAGCAATCGCCTCGACAAATTGCGGCAAGACTTTGGCTTCCTTATATAAGGGACAAAGAATTGAGTAGATAGGAAGATTTTCCTCATCAATTTTTGAAAGAGATCTTTTATCAAATTTTACCTCCGGTGGATGCTCTAAACTTTTAATAAGTATATATATGCTGAAAAGAAGGTCTTGAGAGTAAATGAGGGTTAAAATCGCAATAATAATGATTAAAGTTAGCTTCAAATTGATAACAATCCCGACAAAAATCACAAAGATGACGATTGCAAGCAGAACTTTCTGCCAAGCGATAAGTGTCTGAAAAGCCGACTCCGAAAAAGGGAGATGCGTATGAGTATTGTATTTTTTTCCATTATGAATAAACCCCGAGTGGACGGGCGAATTAGTAACAAGATCAGAAGCAAATACTTGATTGCCTTTCATGAATTATTTAAAACTCCTTACCAACCAAAAATCCAGCCTTGATAGTCAGCTGGACAGAAAACCGTTTAAGTTGAAGTATTATACTATAAGATGCTGGCGGAGATAAAGATCTCCTTCGCAACCTTGAATCCACAAATTGCTTTGCAATTTACGGTTTTAAGATTGATTGGGGCAACAAACTAAGGTTTCTCAAAAACTACTTTCCTAATCCTTGAACAATCAGTTTATCAATAATCTCCCTCCAAGAACTAAATTTAATTCCTAATTTATTTTCTGTTTCATCAACTTTTAAACCACCAAATTTAGGATAACGGTATATAGAACTTCCAGTCTTATTTAAATGTTCTTCTAAAGAGGCTGTCTTTACAACGTCCTTCACTCCACGAACCTTCTCGACTAGATAAGAAATAAGCTCATAGGGCGTAGTTGTATCCGACGAACTGGCATGAAATATTCCCTTATGTCCTTCAATTATGATTTTATCTAAAGCTCTGCAAGCCTCGTCAATAAAAGTGACGGAAATTTGCTGATCGGAAAACACCGGATAAAGTTTTCCCTCATCATATAGTTTGAGAGGCTTTCTCAGATAATCTAATTTCGGTTCGAAGTTACTTCTGACCGGATAAATCAATCTTAAAATCGTTCCCGAATTACCCAAAACTTCACTTACAATTCTTTCCGCCTCTGACTTTGTAAAGCCGTACCAAGTGAGCTTAGAAGAATCGGCTTCAGGAGGATGAGATTCTTCATATGCTCCTGGATCCTCTGAACTCCCAGAAAAAACCATGTCTGTTGAAACCTGAACAAAATGAATGCGCTCTTTGTGGGGTTTTATTGCTTCTGCAAAATTCCTTACTCCTTCGACATTAACCTGCCAACAATCTCCCTTTTTGTTATCTTTCTCATTCTCAGCCTTCCCAACATCTGTAAAAGCGGCAAAATTAACAACGGCACTGAAATTGTAACTTTCTATTACTGCCTTTATTTCCGATTTATCCGTAATATCGAGTTCAATCTCTTTCGGCAGATGCAAAAAGTTTTTCCTCTGTGATATCTCGACAAACCGAGATCCCACCAATCCTTCCGAACCCGTAACTAAAATTAAATTCTTCATTATAAATTTTAATTTCTAATCTAATCTATTCCCTCTCATTTCTTAATCCTACATTCTTTTCTGCCCAATATCTATAAACCTCAGAAAGAGTTTCAATTGTTCCAGCGTCTTTCCAAAATCCTTGCAACTCACTCCAGCTAAGTTTACCATCTCTCAAATAAAGAGTATTTAAATCTGTCACTTCAAGCTCGCCTCTATCTGATCTTATAAGACTTCTTATCTTATCAAAGACTGTCGAATCATAAATATATAATCCTGTTACTGCGAATCTTGATCGGGGACTTTGAGGTTTCTCCTCTATTTCAACTATTTCTCCTTCTGAGTTAAAAGCAGCCACACCAAAGCGTTCTGGATCGGGTACTTCCTTTACAAAAATATGCGCACCATCTCTAAAATTATTAACCTCTTTACTAATATCCGCATCCGTACAATTATCCCCTAAGATCGTACAGATTGGTTTACCATCGGCAAAATCTTCGGCGAGTTTTAAAGCTTCCGCAATACCGCCTTCGTCCTCCTGATAAGCATACTCTAAGTGTTTTATTCCCAATTCTTTACCGTTTCTTAAAACTCTAATAAAATCTCCTGCGTGAGGCCCACCCGTAACGACCAAAATATCCTTAATACCCGCATTTACTAATGTATCTATAGGGTAATAAATCATTGGTTTGTCGTACACTGGAAGTAAGTGTTTGTTTGTTGCGAATGTTAGTGGGTAGAGTCGAGTTCCAAGCCCTCCTGCGAGTACTACACCTTTCATAATGTAAACAGATAATACAAAATCTCCAAACTATAGTCAAAACTTATTTTTTATATCGGTCTAGGAGACGCCGATTGTAACATTATTCTCCAAAAATTTTATTTGGCATTTGGAATTTGAAATTTGGAAATTCCAACTTTGAAGAAGTTGGTTATGTATGTTTATCTGCTACACTTGAAGCGCCCCAGCTATCGGGTTTAGTTTTGGCCACAAAGCCATTACCATTTACCATACCAACGACCTCGCGAATCATTTCTCTTGTCGGACCCAAAGGTCCCACGTCGATATGGATTTCCAAGTCATATTTTGCGGGAGAAACAACTTTCCGAATTTTAGGCACAATTTCCTGGGCTGTTTGTAAACTCATTAAGGTTTCGGTATAAATTTTATCGCGCAAAACCGGTGGGCGACCATTTCTCTTTTCTTTTTTCCAGAAATACCTCGCACCACGACCTATCCTGTGAACAATAATTGCAGTCACAAAGTCGACTTCACTTTCACCATTGATTTTTCTAGTCTGACTATCCGTCCCAATGACCAACCTATAAAACTTAGTAGGTTCTTCGTCCACAAAAGAGGCAACCTCAGATACTATATCCGAGATTTCCATAATACCCTTACTTGGACTATGAAACTTACCGTTTTTGCTATTTTCCATGGCCAAATTATACCTCTTTTTGACTTTTTTTGGTATCTGGATCAGCTTAATGATATAATTTTCCTGCCCATGAAAAAAAACTTCCCCAAAATTAAAAAAGCGATAATCGCTGTCGCAGGCTATGGTACCAGATTCCTCCCAGCAAGCAAAAATGTCCCCAAGCAGATGTTTCCCATCATCGATAAACCTATAATTCATCATGTCGTGGACGAGTGCGTTGCTTCTGGCATCGAAGACATAATTATAGTAACCCAAGCAGGCCAAGCAGTTATGGAGGATCATTTCGACACCCATGTGGAATTAGAGCATATCTTAGATAAAAACGGCAAAGAAGAACTTCTTAAAACTGTCAAAGAAATTCCTCAGCTAGCTAATTTTGTATATGTTAGACAAAAGAAAAATTATCCGTATGGGAATGGAACACCACTTTTATGTGCAGCTCCCTTAATTGATGATAATGAAGCCTTTGCTTATCTTTTTGGAGATGATCTTGTTATGTCAAAAAAGCCTTGTCTAAGGCAGCTTATTGAGGTTTATGAAAAAGAGGAATGTGATGGAGTAATAGCAACTCAAGAAATTTCTCCAGATGTAGTGAATAAGTATGGAATTGTAAAATTTAACCCAGAAAATAATGAGTTTGAAGGTATAGTTGAAAAACCTGAAATTGGAAAAGCTCCTTCAAACCTAGCAGAATTCGGAAGATTTATTCTCAACTACAAAACAATTAAAGAATTGAAAAAATTAGATACCGGAAAGGGAGGAGAATTGTGGCTAACGGATACTATTACCAAAGCTAAAAAAAATGGTGCCAGGTTTCTAATTCACAAGATAGAAGGAGAGTGGATGACGACGGGCGACCCTTTAACTTACATGCAAACACAGGTTAAGTTTGCACTTGAGAGACCCGATATTGGTGAAGAATTCAAAAAGTTTTTAAAAACCCTCAAGCTCTAAAAAGTAAGCTGAAGATAATTACAATTCCTAAAATTGCAATTGCAAAGTATTCAACAACCACGCTTAGGTGTAAATCCTTGTGAATATGGTGATGTATCAAACCCCAAACAATGTAACCTAGACTAGCCGCAACAATCACCGCAAACTGGAACACCCGATCCCATGAGAAAACCGCAAAACCGATAGTAGCCGCAACAAGTATACCTATAAGGGGAAGGTAATGTCGTAAGTGATGTGTAATGTCTCTCATTTAAAGTATTTCCCCCACTTTAGCAATTAAAAGTATTGCCAAAATCATTCCTAAAAATGCAATGTGTGCAAATGTTCTTCCTCCAATTCTTGTAATATTTCTTCTTGTAACTATTATTCCATCAATGACTAATACAACAAGGAGTAAAACCGTAGTCGCCACAGCAACCCCCCTAGTTGATTCAAATGGAGAAATTAAAGTTTGAAATCTACCCGCTCTTTCCTGAACTGGCTCTTCCAATATTATTATCTTTTCACTGCCTTGAGTAGGAGTGATAACTCCAGCAAAAAACTGCGGGGTTGGAGTGAGCGTGGCTAGTGCCAAAGGAGTCGGCGTAATCTCAATCTGGGGTTTTGCGGCAACTACAGGAACTTGAGAAGTTGTATCGCTAAATTGAGTTCCGAAAAGTGAAACTATTAGTGTAGTATCCACTCCTCCCAAATCCCCTTCAACAACAGCGACTCCAATTTCTTTATATTTACCCGAAAGCAAATTTTCCCTGTGAGAAGGAGAGGCCATCCAAGCCTCCATTGCCGAATTTGGATTAGAAAAGTCTCGAGCTAAATTCTCTCCTGCATATCGATATTTATAACCGACGTCCGTAAAAAATTTCCAGGGTTCGGTTCCATCAGGAGCTGTGTGTGCCCAATAATCCTGGGAAAGCATGTGTTCTCCTTTAAGCCTTGCTGCTTCAGTCAAAAGTGCACTCGTGGATAGAGCTGTTACGCCATTTTCTGCTCTTCTCTGATTTGTCAGATTGATTATCTCAGTCGGGGGGATATTTGCAGCATATCCCAAAATTTTGACACCTGATAAAGGAAGAGCCCGCAAAATTATCTGATAGACAACCAAAAAAAGCGCTAACAGCAATAAGGAAGACGAATGAAGCAATTTTGCTTTGTGATTATTACTGTGTCTGGGAAAAAGAAAATGGGATAATGTTATCGCGGCAGTATTCATTTCATTTAATCTTAAACTTTAGAAAGCATTCTTTCAAGAGAATTCTAAACTCTTTTTGCAATGACTATCAGCCTTTTTGAGTCAGCGAACCCGCTACATGTATAAAGAGTTAAAGTTTCGTCTGCCGTTTCACCTATAACCTCTATCTGATTGGGATAAACCTCTTTTATATCACGAACTTCATATCCGAACCAGCCGTTTTTGGTAAGAACATATAATTTTGTACCTTCTTTAATGGATTGAAGTGGTAAAAACAGTCCCTCCCGAGCGTGTGCAAATATCACTTGATTCCCGACTTGTCCCGGTATCCCAGATCCCATTCCCCATCCTGCCTTATCTTCAAAAACCTCCCAATATCCATTGACTATATTTGCTTTTTTTACTTCTAAATCTAAACTCAATTGTGGAATCATAATTCTTTCAGGAATTTTGGCATCATCAACCTCCTCACTTGAAAGTTTCTCGACTTTTACAGGTTCGCTCTCAAAACTGACACTTTGAGAAACAGGAGTTGTTTTTCGCCCTATGAAAAGTAAGATGCCCAAAAATAAAAGCGAAATACCCAGTGTAATCCTAGGTACAGAAGTTTTGTTCTTCATAAGAAACTTATTTTACTCTTTTTTTTAACGAAGCAAAGTTTTTTTGAGGAAATAATTCATCAACAACTATCTTACCTCCTAAGGAAATCATTGCAAGGGCAAGGAAGAAAAATAGAGCCTGAGCGCCTTCGCTTGAAGTATCGGATAGACCGATAATTCCAGGACCTCCTGCCTCTGTTGCAGCCGCGCTGGGAAGAATAGACCCTGGTGGAGAAGTATTATTATCCTTCTCCTTGTCTTTCTCCACCGAAGGGGGTAACCCTCCACGATCAGGTTCATCATCTTTATCACCTGGATCGAAAATATCCTCACAACAATCTACTTCAACATTACCTAAATTAATAAAATTATTAATAAATACTTCTAAGTCAATGTCCCCAGTCTTTATTGTCACATTCCCGCCAGAATTCCCATCAGCTTGATTTCCTCCCGAATTCAAATCCCATAAAAGGTAATTTTCTATATCGGCGGCAAATTGTGTGTAAACTTCAGTATCGTTGAAAAAACTGACACTTATATCGTTATTAGAATCCGTTCCGTTCTCAGAAATTTTTGCAATTAAACCCGGATTTCCCGACTTTACACTTACGGAACTTGTGTTAACGGGTGCATTTATTATCTTTGCACTTACAGTGATATTACCCGTTGTAATAGTCACATTACCCCCCGAATTGTCGTTCGCGGAATTTGAACCGGTTGATGCCGTACCACTAATGTAATTGGTTATGGTCGCAGTTTGATTTGACGTAATAGTCGTCTGACTTGAAGAAGTAATGTTTATAGCGTTTGTTGAATCGCTCCCGTTTCCCGATATTGTCACCTCGGAAGGTGTCGGACAACAACCTATGTTTACAGTCGAAGTGTTTCCACTATTTTCTACCACTACCTGACTCGCTGCATCTCCTGTTGTAATCGAAGCATCTCCATTTGTATTTTCGGAAACTGAATTACCGCCAGTATTTGTATTTGTATCAACGCTATTAGAAGTCTCGCTGGCATTAGATTGTGTTACAGTTGTTTGACTCTCTTGTGTAATATTTACTTCACTTGAAGAACCGGATCCATTATCGGTAATCACAAACTCCTCTGCTTTGACATAACCTACTCCCCTACCCAAGAGTAAGTTTAAAACTAAAACTATAGCAACAAACCTTCTAAATTTTACAAGCATTTGCCTAAAATTTAGGCAGTGACCGTAGGAGAAACACTTTGTGCAAATTTTCTTCTCCTCTTCAATAAAAGTAAAATAGCAACGGGAATAAGCGGGATAAGATAGGCAAGGTTAATGTGAACAACCTTTTTCCCGGCTGTTGGCGTACCACCCGAATCATCACTTCCTGCCATTGCAAGTACATTTGTCCCTTCATCTGTAGTTTCAAATGTAGTTTCAAACGCACTTGGTGTAAAAATTCCCAAAACATTATTTGCTTTCTGGCTGATAAATGTATTAGTAGAACCTGCATTTTGCTGCGAATTAGCCGAATCTCCATTATTACCTCCTGAGTTGTTTTGATTTTCCGCTTCAGCTCCACCTAAACCCAAATTCTCATTTTCATTTTCCTTTGCAAAGCCAGGTCCTACAAAGTTACCCATCCAACTTCCAAACACATTGACAACCGTAACAAATAGTTTCCCGCTTCCTACAATGTTGTTGTTTACGAAATTAACTATGTTGGCAATAACGTTTGCATCACCTGTTGTAATCGACGAATTACCTCCGACATTATCGCTTGCAGAATTACCTCCTGTGTTAGCAAGAAGGTTGACATTGTTTACAATCTTTGCTTCATTCGATTGAACTATTGTATTGGTGTTTGTTTGATTTATATTCCCAGTATTTGTTGATCCGCTTCCGTTTCCGGAATTCGTCACAAATATTTCACCATTCTCGTCATATGCAATCTCAAATTCAGACGAGCCTGCAATATTAGAGCCATCAAATCCTAAAATCTTTCCGATCCAGCGTCCGGCCTCGTTGACTATAACCAACCAATAGTTACCGCCGACCAAATTGTTATTCGCTATATTGACAACTTGAGCCAAAACATCGGTGTCGCCCGTCGTAATATTATTATCGCCACCCGTATTCGCACTTACTGAATTGTCTCCGGTTGTTGCTGTAATAATAAGATTATTTTCTATATCAGCGTTGTTAAACTGATTGATGTCCGTCTCACTATTTTGAGTAAGAGATGCTGTATTAGTCGAGTCTGTTGCGTTACCTGTATTCGACAGACTTGCATCGTTTCCACAACAGGAAGTTAGTGACCCTTCAGGTAAAATTATATCTCCGATTAAATTTCCATAGATATTAACAACGGCGTATATAACTCCTCCAACTATATTGTTATTGGCGAAACTCAAAATACTTGCGGTAACATTGACATCGCCCGTTGTAATTGACGAGTCCCCTCCGGTATTTCGATCAGTGTTATTACTTCCAGAGTCCGAAGCCAAAAGCATTGAATTCTCGATAGTAGCATCATTTTCTTGGAAAGTATTTTCGGATCCGTTTACATTAATATTGCCTGTATTAGTCGAGTCTTCTCCATTTCCAGAATTTACAACACCCAGGTCTCCCGTTGAGCATCCAGAAATACATCCTTGGGAGAAATCTAAAATAACGTCTCCAATATGATCATCCACCACATTAAATTCAGCTACGGCTACCCCATCAACGTTTGTATTAACCGCTGTTATAATAGTTCCCGACGTGTTTGCGTCTCCCGTTTCGATTGACGAATTCCCAACATTATTTGATGCAGAATTATCACCGGTTGTAGTCGTTCCCGTTAAGTTGTTTCCAACGTTTGTACTATTATCTTGGAAAGTGTTATTTGAATCGGATAGATTTATTGATCCAGTATTAGTTGAGTCACTAGCATTATCACTATTTCCTACAAAAACCGATCCTGTTCCTCCAGATGGAACAAATGTTGAATAATTATTATTACCTGTCGTCGTTAAAACAGCGGTATTTGTAGCGTCCCCAGTATCGATTTCTACGTCTCCCACTTGTCCATCAGCTACTTCTCCGCTTCTTTCCGAAGTAGGCTGTTGACTTTCTCCACTACCGTCAGTGCTTCCGCTTTCTGGTTCGTCCTGCGAAATACTTTCTTCATCTTCCGGCGTGGGTGTAGGACTTGCCTCAAGCATCTCTTCCAAAGTTGGTGCATCTGGCGCGTCAGGAGCATCTGGCGCACTTGGGGCTTCAGGCACCGTTGTCGTACTTTCTGGTTCAGGCGGTGGCGTCGGTGCACTTGGCGCATCTGGTATCTCAAATGCCAATACATAAACGGCTGGATTTTGTACTAATAAGAAAAGCCCTATGATTATGGCTATAAACGACCTTTTAATAAAATTTTGTTTTTTAAACATTTGTATATTTTTTATTAACCTTATTAAAGACTTAAGCCAAGGATAGTAAAACTTAAGCTCAAATATCGGTTTATTTATATCCCTAACTTCAATAAATTCATTTACAATTTTTAAGGCAGGCATATTATTTAAATACTTATTTCATTAGTCCTCAGGTTTACAGGGTACCCCCGCTGAAGTGCTAGCAGAGGCTACCCTGCTCCTAAAGATTGGTTTATTCGCTCGATCCCATTAACCAAGCCCAGAAAAAGGCCCAATTAAATCCGAAATCAACTCCCCAGTCTCCTGGAAGTTCGAGATCAGGACCGTCGCCCAATACGTTCACATTGCCGGAGTTATCAATATCAGCTCCTGCGTGAGCATCACCAGTTTCGATTGTCGGATCAGCTCCGTCAACTCCACCAGTATTATCTTCGGCATCGTTGTCACCAGTGTCAGCATCAGCGTCAACCTTGTTATCAAGTTCACAATCTCCCTTATGTTCATCACCTAAACCTTCAGGACCACCTTCTTCAGCACAATTGCCTTGGAAAGCTAGTTGTCCTTGACCAAGTTTAAGAGTGATTTTGTTGGTTGAATCAGACGCGTTTCCGGCTATCTTTGCCAAAAGGTCCTCCAACAAACATCCACAGTCGAGGTCAGCCCAGTTAAAGTTGACCATGTTGTCAACTTCAACATCAACGTCGGCGTCACCCGTATCGATTTCAACGTCGCCTCCGGTATTATCTTTGGCATCGTTGTCACCGGTATCGGCGTCAGCCCAAACACCGTTGAATATATCAGCAACATTTTCTTGAGCTAACAAAACTTGGCTTGCGAGATCAATTTTTATTTCATTGTCGCTCTTTGTTCCATTACCAAGAATTCTTGCTGAAAGGCTTCCCAAACCGCCTCCATCTCCAACTTGCGCGGAATTGGCATTTGCGGTTGTGAATACTTCAACATCAACTTCGGCGTCACCGGTAGTTATTTTTACACTTCCGCCGGTATTATCTTCGGCATCGTTGTCACCAGTGTCAGCATCAGCGTCAACCTTGTTTGTCACGTCAGCGTAGTTACTTTGGAAAACCTCGGTTCCGCTCTTTAGACCCAAGTTAACGTCATTATCTGTATCAGAAGCATTTCCTGAAATCAAAACGTCAATTGGACCTGACGGACAACAGCCAACTTCTGCAGAGTTACTGTTTAAAGTATTTCCAACAGCAACATCTACATCTGCATCGCCTGTGTCGATCTCAACATCACCTCCGGTATTATCATTTGCATCGTTACCACCTGTGTCTGCATCGACATCTACATCATTGTAAACATCGGCTACATTTTCTTGCACAACTGTAGTGGTAGTGGTAATCGTACTCGTTATCTCGTTATCCGAATTCGTTCCATTACCAGAAATCTCGTAAGTTTGTTGTGCAAATACAGGGAGTACAGTATTCAAAAGTAGTGCACCGGAAGCAAAAACTACTGCAATTTTCTTTTTTAGATCTGTCATAATTTTCTTTTCACCCCCTTTCTTTTTGGTCACCCCAGTTAGATAGCTTACGCATCTAACGGGGCTAGGCACTTCACCCTAAACACCCCGCTTTCAAACGAAAACGGGCAGTTCTATTTGAAAATCTAATTCGATTATAGATATAGGTTAATATCTATGAATCAGATATCTATATATAACAAGCTCATTTTGTTTTGTCAATAGGCTTCCTCTTATAAAGAAGTTCTCATTTATATTGTTATATAGGTATTCTATTATAGATTGTAAGTGTGGAAAGGTTTATGTCCTTTTTTATCAAGTTATTAGGATTATAATTTTTGGCCGAATTTACTGTTAGTTTTTTTTATATTCCTAACGGTTATTTGTGTCACAATGCCGTTTTGAATATATACTTCAACACTTCCGTAGGACTTAACGCTTTCTAATGCAGAAGTAATCTCTTTTATGAGGGAAGTGGAAATTTTTTTTGTCGACAAGTCAGGCATTTTTTTTAAAATTGAAGAGCAATCTCTTCTTTATCGCCATTTATTTCTCCTACCCGAATTACCAAGTCGTGATCAGTATCGTTTATTGGAAATCCAATCCTTGTGTATTTGGTTGATATGGCTTGAACCTCGACAGGGTCGTTGTGAATATCCGGCGCCAACCATTCATCCTTATTGCCGTTAACGGACAGCCTAACATAGTCTCTTGATTTAATTTCTATAGACTGGTTAAACTCGTTGGCAATTTTTAAATTAAGTATAAGAAACGTTCTTCCTTTGATAGCCTTGGCTCTTTGTCCTTTTACTACTATTTCATCACGCAGTTCCGCCTTTTCTATTAAATATTTGAGTTTAGCAACTTCTTCTCCCTTGTCATTTTTTAACGGAAATACAAATTCTTTGTTAAAATCTATCGAGGACCTGGCGCTGCCCACATCAATTACTTCTCCTGAGGAGCCTTTAGACTTATAATTATCCAAAATCTTTACTAGACCCAAAAGTACAATAACTATTACAGTTACTAAAGCGATGGATTTGAAATATTTCTTTGGAGTAAACCTCTGACCGACATTCTCCAAATGTTGGTCTCCAACAATATTTTCTCTATTTTTTAAAAGCCTTATTTTATCAACAAAAAGCAAAGTACTTCCCTTTAATAGATTAAATAGTTTAGATGGAAAAGTATAAATTTTCTGAAAGTAAGTGATAACGCCAGTTAGTTCTGAACGCTCTACCATCGGAATTGATACTGATATGTTTTTAAATATCATTTTATTTTCAGTTTATCCTAAGAAAGTAAAATCAAGAGGCAGTTCGTCGGTGAAAGTATGGTATCGAAGTATATCAAACTTGTCAAGGTGAAGTTCCACTACTCGATTTCCTTTACTTCGACTGTTATGTGAACTATTGATTCACTAGGCTCTTTGCTAATCTCCACATTTACTTCCTCGCCTTCTCGTGCACCTGTCAACTTATTAAGAATATTACTATTGGCGCTTGTCTTCACAAAGGTTTTGACATTCATCCCTTCGTTTATTATTTTATTTTTGTACCAATCGGTTACTGTATTAGACGAGTCCTGACTTTGTAAAGTTAATGTCTTTTCTGAATCACCAACAACTACCGAATTCGGATATTTATAACTTTCGAGTGGGGAGGTTCGAGGAGTAGGAACTAAGGTTGGAACTAGAGTGGGAGTTGTAATATTGGCTTCGACAGAAACTTTGCCTGAGGGATTTTTATTACTATCATCGGACAAAACTTTTCCTTGCTGGTTTCCTAGTTCAATTTTAGTCTTTTGACCAACAAATATCCCAACTGCCAATATACAAACTGCCGCAATTAATAATAGTGTCTGCATACTTTAAACACCTACATTGTATACCGCCCGTGCAAATTTACCCGAAATTCACTGACAAAGATAATGACTTGGAGCATATCTACACCACCAAGGCTTGGACTGACCACTCGGGGTGGGTGTAGGGGTTGGAGTTAAGGTAACGCTAGGAATCAACGTAGGAGTAGGAGTTAAAATGGGAGTGGGAGTCAAGGTTGGCGTAGGTGATGGACTCGGTATGGTGGTAGGTGTGAGAGTGGGAATTGAAGTAGGGACAGGCTGAATACTACAATCGAGGGCACGACACACATTCACCCTTCCAAAATTCCAGTATAAACCGCTTCCTGATATTATCTCGCTTGAGTCCTCAATTTTTTGCCGTACTTCAACATTTGTCCAAGAAGGATTTTTCGCGATCACAAGCCCTGCCAGCCCGGAAACAAATGGGGTTGCCATAGAAGTCCCCGAAAGATATTCATAACCATTTTCGTATGTCGAAAGGATAGAAACTCCGGGAGCTGCGACATCTACCCAGGTCCCGTAGTTAGAGAAGGTTGCCTTTTTATCCTCGCTAGTTGTAGCACCAACTGCTAAAACAGGTTCATAGTACGCTGGGTACATCGGAAAACTACTTCCAGAATTCCCTGCAGCCGCAGCTATTATGACTCCTTTGTCCCAAGCATAGTTAATCGCATTTTCCAATGTGTATGAGGTAAATCTTCCACCCAAGGAAAGATTAATTACTTCCGCGCCGTTATCGGTAGCCCAAACAATGCCGTTGGCAATCCAGGAGTAGTAACCGCTTCCTGTATCGTCCAGAACTTTTACAGACATCAGTCTTGGCAACCAGGCAAGTCCCGCAACCCCTTGATTATTATTTGTAGCCGCGCCGATTATTCCTGCCACATGAGTCCCGTGACCGTCGGGATCCGTGGTTGTAAAAAAAGGACAAGAAGAATTTATGCAATTTACCGAAACAGAAATTTTACTCGCCAAATCCGGATGAGAGTTATTTATACCTGTATCAATGACTGCTATGTCGACATCCTCCGATCCATTTGTAACTTCCCAACCGTTTACTGCCTCAATTTTAGCTAGACCCCACTGGTTTGGAAAAAGAGGGTCATTGGGTAAAACTTGCTTTTCGGCAACATAGTCTTCTTCAACATACTCCACAAAAAAGTTTTTCTTTAACTTCTCAGTCGATTCAAAAACCCTATCTTTAGGCACGTCAACAACGTAGGTCGAAGAAAGTTTGAGTTCTTCCTTCAATGAAAGTCCCTGGTCTTTAACAACCTTGTCTTTTAAGAAGCGAGGAGCAAAATTTCTGAATCTAACAATATACCTTTTAGTATCTTGGGAAGAAGCCTTGACAGAAGCTACCCATGTCACTTTCTGAAATTCAAACAATGAAAGAAGAAACATTAGGATTATAAAAACAAGGCCTTTTTTCATAATCCCAAAAATATATAAAAACTAGTCTTTTGTCAAATACTCCAATTGGAAAGAGAAAATTTTTTATTTATCCCACCCATTCGGATGTAATTTATACCACTTAACAAGACTCTTTACTGAATCCTTAATTGTCCTTTTCGGTTCCCACCCCAAAATCTTCTTCGCTTTTTTAATATCTGCAACCAACTTGGTTGGTTCACCCTTTCGGGGCTCAGTCCTCTTCAAATCAAATTTAAAACTTGTTGCCTCTTGTACTTTATCCACTACCTCCAACACCGAATTTCCACTACCCGTACCCAGATTAATTATCTCACTCTTTCCTCCTCTGAAAAGATATTCCAAAGCTAAAACATGTGCTTCGTTCAAATCAACTACATTTATATAGTCTCTGATCGGCGTTTTGTCAGGTGTTTCAACTTCAGGACAAGTCAAATAAAACGACTCAATGCTAAGTGCTCCTCTTACCGCGTTTTGAACAAGAAGTACGGACGGTTTTTTAGAATCTCCTATTTCTCCGTCATCGCTTGCGCCACAGACATTAAAGTATCTTAAAATCACATATTTTAAATCCGAGAGTTTTCCATACCACTGAAGCATCCTTTCTATCAATAGCTTTGATTCGCCATACGGATTCGATGGATTTGTAGGGTGTTTTTCATCTATGGGCACATATTTTGCTTCTCCGTAGACTGCGCAGGTTGAAGAAAATACAATTTTCTTGATATCATACTTTAATATGGTCGAAAGTAAGTTTTGCGACCCGCATACATTATTAGAAAAATACTTTTGGGGATTTTCCATTGATTCATTTACCAAACAGTGAGCCGCATAATGTAAAACCGCATCGATGCCTTTTTCTTTTTTGAAGATCGGGTCTAAAGGTTTTTTTAAATCAGCATCATAATATCTAAACTTAGACTTAAACTTATTCTTAAACTTTTTCAAAGGTTCTTCATAGCCCGTTGAGAAATTATCGATAACAACTACCTCGTATCCCTTTTGGAGCAAAAGGTAGGTTGCCACCGACCCAATGTAGCCTCCGCCCCCTGTTACTAATATTTTTTTCATATTATATAATTTCAAGTTTTTTTGCCCAAAGCTTAACTTTTTCAGACATCTTAGGCAATAATTTCCAAATAAAATAAATTGCTAAAGTGGCACCAATCGTATCAAAAATCATGTCTCTAAAAGTCGGATCACGTCCTGGAGTAAAGGATTGGTGAAATTCGTCTGTAATACCATAGAATGACGCCAAAAATACTGAAATATAACCTGTTTTTTTGGTCTCAACTTTTTGTGACTTCAGAGCCCGATAGATAAGAGTGGAAAGGATAGCGTAGATAATAACATGAGCCGACTTCTTGACAATAAAATCCCGCCAATGAATTTCGGAAGCCCTTACCGTCGGATTATTAGAAAAAGCAAAAATGACGATAAGCCATATAAAAACAGGTAGCCAATATTTAAGAAACCGGAAAGTTTTATGTTTCAATTTATTAACCTTACTAAGAATTATATTCTTTTTTCCTTTGTCTTAGAAAATAGTAAAAAGAACTACCGATTAATCCAACACCCAAAAGAATAGGAATTAAAGCGAAAAATGGAAATTTTTTCTCCACTTCTTCATCGGCAGCTTTTGACTCTTTTTTGCCAACATCTTTTATGCCAAGAACTTCGTTGATACCGTTACTCCCCACCTTAAGCGTTTGCCCTTCACCAGTTTCCTGACTATCTTCCTCACTTATTGTGGGAGCAACCGTCGATGTAGCTTTAGGTTTAGATGTGGGCACACTTGTACTCGTAGGTTTAGACGTTGGCGTATTTGTAGGCTTTGTGGTTGGAGTAGGAGAATCGGTTGGCTCAGGCGTAGGCGTCGGACAAGGATCTAATTCAGACGTATTATTTGATGATCCTTTTGATAATGCCGTCTTAAATCTTTCAATTGTTGAATTCGCATCAGGATATCTTCCTATCGAACCCAATTCTGATGGTGTACACACCCCACCTTTATCTCCGTAAGAAATTCTATCAACTTCACTTCGATCAGGTTTCAAGAGAATTAATATGTCTCCACCATTATTAAGTCTATTAGAAACTTCCACAACATAAAACTGATTACTTGAAGGTCCAATTATGATATCTGAAGGAATTTCCTTCATATCGGTTGCGGTTCCATCGTCGTCTAAAATCCATCCTGAAATATCAGTATTTTCATAAGCGAACAACTCTATCCAATCGTCAGAAGTAGAAGAACTAAACTCATTAATCACTACCTGTGCGGAAATGGTTGTTTGAAAAATAGTAAGAAGAAAGATAGCTAAAGGTATTGACCAATACACCTTGAGTGTATTCCCAATGTATTTGTATCTATTTGCCGAGTCTGACTCGATTTGCATTATTCGCATGCATTTGTATATTAGTATCGCATTTAATAGTTGATGTGCAAATACAATGTGTCCAAATCAGAGTCATCGTGGTCAACACGTACATATCTAAGCCGACAGCTTCCGGTCCCATAACTGCCTCTATATAAAGTACCTGCTCTTACGGCTTTTACCTCAGAAGATTCACTATTTATATCAACCCCGTTATGAAACTGGTATACCCTTCCGACCCAAGTATTTCTAACCGCCCAAGTGCTCCCATATCCTTGGGAAAATTTTATTTTTGGATTTATAGGCCAATCCCAACCACCCGTTGGACTGAAAGGATCTCCATCATTTGATCCACATGATGAACCTGAACAATTCTCATAGTCTACACCTGACCTTAAATAACTAAAAGGATTTTGGGTAGTTGTCCCCTGGCGAATGATAAAGTGAAGGTGTGAACCGCTTGAATTACAGGAAGCTCCCTGAATAATCGAGGCAATCCTTTGTCCTTGAGAAACTTTTCCCACTTCTTCCTCTTGTCCTTTACCTGCAATAATTGCCTGAATGGCCTCGAATTCTGCCCGAACTGCCGCCAACAGCTGCTGATAACGCCTTTCGTCATTCCTTGTCTGTTCCAAAAGAACTGCCTTAGCGGTTTTCTGCGCCCCAAGCACGTTTTTTTGCTCTTCCAGTTCCTTCTGAAGTTCTTCCTGATCCGATTTTTGATCTTGATAGTCAACCTGGGCTTTTTCAAGTCTTACCAGTAAGTCTCTGTCTGCTTCCTGAATTTTCTGTAAATAGTGGAAGCTAGAAACCGCCGAATCCAGATCAGGTGAAAAAATAAACATCAAGTAGGTTTCGTTTAATCTTGACATTTTGTAGGTATATACGACTCTGGAAGTAAAAGCTTTTGTTAAAGACTGAAGAGAAGTTTCAAGCTGTACTATTCTTCCTCCAAGAAGTAATATTTTTTCCTCTGTTTGGGTAATTTTTAAGGTAGTTAAACGAATTTGAGCATCGTACTGGGCAATTTGATTGGATAAAGTGCCAGCTTGAGATTTTAATTTATTGATCTCCTGCTCATATTGTTCTATTTCTTTACCCAAGCGTTCAAGTTTTTCCGACTCACTTTCAGCAAATGCAAAAGGAGGTTGACCGATTAAAAGTAGTAGTAAAAGGACAAAGAATGCTTTCTTTATTTTTGACATCTCAAGTTACTTTCGCTTAACCCTTAAAACAGCAAGAATGCTTCCTGAGACTGCCAAAAAAAGTCCAATCAGAAATTCAGCCCCAAGTATCAGCCCGAACAGTCCGAAAAGTTTTAATGTATCTTTAGGTACAACTGGAATTTCTCCAAAATAAGAAATAAGGCTCGGCGTCGCGTATAAAACCAAGAGTAAGGCGATTAGCCAGCCAATAAATACCCCCGTAATCGCATAAATAATCGCCTCGTATATAATTGGGCTTCGGATAAATCCAGGAGTTGCGCCAATCAAATCCAGGACCTCTATTTCACCCCGTCTTGAGGTCATCCTCATGCCTATAATGACAATTAAAACTAGAAACGAAGTTGAGGTAAGAAGTAGGGCAAAGGCACCCCCTCCTATTTTTATATAATTCGAAAAAGTGCGCAATCTATTTACAACGTCAGACAAAGTTTCTTCTCCTCCAAGACTCGCAGTAAAACCTACTTGATCAACTATCTCTTCACCCTTAATTTCTTCAATTAGGTCATTTGCGTAGGATAGATCCACAAGTGAAAATTCTAAACTTGCGGGAAAAATCGACGGACTTACCAACTCCGAAAGGAGTGGGTTACCCGCAGTCGCTTTCTTATAAATCTCAAGTGCCTGTTCTTTTGAGATATAACTTACCTCGGAAACACGATTATCTGCCTCTAATTTATTTTGTAAGGCGGAAATTTTCTCGGGAGTTATATCATCTTTTAGAAAGGTAATTACTTGGGGTCTGGTTTCAAAGTATTTAAGAACCTGGCTTGAGGAGTAACCCAAAATAGTAATAATAGTGATAACAAAAAAAGTTATCGTCAATACAAAAATGGCGGCCATCGCCTGAAAAGGAGCGCGCCTCACGTGATCCCAAGCAGTTTTTATGTGTATATTCATATTATTTCTTCCCTTTCTCTGATTTAGTTTTAACTTTCGATTCAGAATCGCTAAAAACTCCTCCTTCTTTAAGCTCTATAACTCTTTTATTCATTTTATCAATAATCAGCTTATTATGCGTAGCCATAATTATGGATTTACCCTCTGAGTTAATTTTTTCGAACAAATCCATGAGCTTATCGGCGGTTTCCCAATCAAGGTTTCCCGTAGGTTCATCCGCCAAAATTATCTTGGGATTTACAACCAATGCTCTTGCCAAAGAGACCCTTTGAAGTTCTCCTCCGGAAAGTTGAGCCGGAAAAAGGTCGGCCCGATCTGTCAAACCAACCAATTTCAAAACGTGTTCCACTCTTGCCTCCCAATCATTTTTGGGAAGTCCGATAACGGCTAAGGCCACTTCAACATTCTCTTTTATCGTTCTTTCACCAAGAACTTTAAAATCCTGAAAAACAACACCGATTTTTTGCCGAAGGCGCGGAATTTGTTTTGAAGGAAGCTTAGTAATATCTTCTTTGTCCAACTCAATCTTACCGCTATCAGGCAATAATTCTCTCAGCATCAAGCGAAGAAGTGTCGTCTTGCCTGCACCAGACGCACCTGTTATAAAAACAAATTCAGAATCCCCTATATTAAAATTAATATCTTTCAAAGCCACAATTTTTCCAAATGTCTTTGTAACGTTTTCCAGTTTCAGCATATAACCACCTTCTAAAAGATTAGCAGATGAGGTCAATTAAGACCAGAAGAAGAAAAAAAGCTTTTACTCTATTACTTTAATTTTACCTACATCCATAAGCCAGCCGGCTTGAAGAGCAGACAAAGTTTCCCCCCACACTTTTACTTTTTTACCCACAAAACTTTGGAGGTCTATCACCGTTGAGGTTAGATAGACATATTTATCCTCTCCCAACCCACGATCCAAATGATGCGTCCCTTCTCCTTTTATTCCTCCCTCGACCAGAATTCCCTCGGGAGACTGTTTCTCTGTAAACACTGATTCATCGGTAATGCCCGCTTCGTTCTCATTAGTGACGACGCCTTTTGGAGTCCCCGTTTCAACCTTCTTTGTACCTAATTTTGCGCTAAGTCCCCTACCCGACAAAAACCAACCCGAACCAACTCCTGCCAAAACTACCAAAAAAGACGCCAAAACTAAACTCACCATCTTCTTATCAAGACTTAACTTTGGAAACTTCTTCATGATACGGGTTTGAGACTGTAAACTCACATTTCCTTGCCCTGAATATTGTCCTGAATTCTGTGATTCCATGCCATAAACTATAACACCAAGAAAAGTATAGTAGCAAGTACAAATTATCTTATTCGATCAGCTACAGCTCCCTCACCAATTTTAATTTGAAATTCAACAGAGACTTCTTTATAGGCTTGGTACAATAGATTGCCGAATTTTTGCCATAATTCGCTATATTCATGTTCAAAAAGCTCTTCAAGTTTTGGAAATCTACCTTCTTCAGAATATTTATCAAGTTTTTCTGTCAATAGCTTAGTCAGATAACTTCGCAATTCAGAATATGCCTCAGGTTTACCTTCCATTTTTCGTTGATATTTTTCTTCCGCAACATGTCTTAACCAATCTTTCCAGGCACGGTTGTAAACTTCCCAGTCTTTTGAGCTCATATTGGAAAATCCAGGGGCTGATGCTATCTTCATTAATTCTTGCGGATCTCTTTCCCCGTTAATAATGTAGTAAGCGATAACCCAACCGGAAGTGACTGCAAATCCAAACTCACCACATCCTTCCACGTCAGCGTCGGCGTGTGCTTTTTCGTGATAATAAAGTTCTGAAGAAATTTTGCCCGAAAGACCGCTATCGAAAAGTCCCTTGAAGAGGGCTCCGGCAGTTTTTATTCCTTGTGCTTCAAGTCTTTCAACTACCAACTTCTACAATTATATCAGTTTCGAGAAGACCCTGCAATTTCATTGCGGGGATGAATCGAACCTGATATGTCGTTCTCTTTTAGAAGGAACCCCGAGCTAAGCTCGGGGAGGACGTCATAGCAGAAATTCATCAAGAATGCTAACTGAAATCTATGGTAGCAGGTGCAAACCTAATACACCCGCCACAGTCAAACGTGGCCGGGACGTTTGAGTCCAGTCAGGTGTATTTACAGCAATATTATAAAAATTACACCCCAAAGGTATTCTTGCCTTTTGATTAGCTTCAAGATCACATTTTGAAGAATTTCTTAAATAGAAAGGTCGGATTGACTTTACGTCAGCCATTTTAAATAATTAAATTATGCTCCATGTTGAAGACTGGTTTAACGATGAAAATCAATGCATAATGTATCCGCAAGAACCATCTTGTGCAAAAGTACTGGGTGTTTGGAAGAGAATCTTCTACCTAACCATTTATTGGTTTGAATACCTCTGGGTTCAGTATCCGCTTTTTAGAATCATCGTAGTAATTGTATTTGTTCTAGCAATACTCATGATGGTTTTACTGGTATATCGGTTGGGAAGGATATTGGTTTCCAAAATATTAAAACCAAAATCAAGCTAAAATCCTATAGGTCAATATCACATCGACAAAGTATTCGATGTGTTTTCCTCTTTTTGGTTTAATCAACATTCAGAATAACTGGGTTTATTTGCCGATTATATAGAAAGTGGTGGGAATGTTACACTCGGACAGTACGAGTTAATCAATAACCTGTACCAGGTACGGATTGCTATTGTCGAACCGTGTTATAGCTTCTGAATTTCGGCGTCGATGAATTCGTCCAACTCTCCGTCTAAAACTGCCTCTGTGTTACCGGTTTCGACATTAGTTCGTAAATCCTTAACCATTTTATAAGGATGAAGTACATAGGATCGGATTTGGTTACCCCAGGAGGGAGGTCTATATTCACCCTTTAGTTCTTTAACTTTCTTTTCCTTCATCGCTTCTCCCCGCGCCCAAAGTTTTGCGCGAAGCAGGTTTAACGCAATTTTTCTATTTTGTTCCTGAAAACGTTCGGTCTGAGCAGTAACAACAATTTCCGTAGGTTTATGCTTGAGTCTGACTGCCGTAGAAACTTTTTGAACATTTTGGCCTCCTTGCGAAGAGGCTCTAAAAAACTGCCACTCCAGTTCATCCTCTTTTATTTCAACGCTGGGTAGATCTTCTTCCGAAAGCTCGGGGAGTACTTCAACCAAGGCAAAAGACGTCTGCCTCAAGTTATCGGCGTTAAAAGGTGATTGACGAACTAAGCGATGCGTTCCTGCCTCACCCTTCAAATTGCCATAAGCGTAAGCTCCTTCAATATTAAAAGTAACTGATTTTAATCCAGCTTCCTCGCCTTCGGATACATCAAAAGTTTCTGTCTTCCAGCCGCGTTTCTCACAAAATCTCAAATACATGCGATAAAGCATGTTTGCCCAGTCCATAGCTTCAGTTCCGCCCTGACCAGCATGAATTGAAATAATTGCGTTCTTGGAATCATATTGGCCCGATAAAAACGTTTTCAACTCAAATTTATCAACCTTTTTCTCAAGGCGCGAAATTTCTTGGGCGAAACTTTCATCAAAACTACCTTCTTGGAAAAGTTCATAAATAGTATCAACGTCTTCTTTGAGGGTTTCAGCGTCATCAATTTCCTGCTTTAGATTGCTCAAGGCAGTCATCAGCTTTCTGGCCTTTTCCTGATCGTCCCAAAGGTTCGGATCCATTGCATCGGTCTCAAGACGCATCAACTCTTTTTTCTTTTCGGGAAGATTAAAGGATTCAACAACTTTTTCAATCTTTCCTTTCAATTCTTCAGTTTTTTGCTTAATATCCTGCATATGGTTTACAAATGAAATCTACCACCTGTTCTTTATCATCCGAAGATAAACTCTCAAAATCCTGAGTCACACTTTGTTTCGTCGGTTTTTCGTCCGCCGCCGATTCCGGAATTTCCTCAGTGACTCCTAAAACCTTCACAAGTTTTGTTCTGGTTGCGTCAAGTGCCGTACTTATGGGTTTGGGTGCATTTTTCCACCCCAAAATCTCGGTCAACATTGTGCGACCACTAAGTAGAAGAAAACCTTCAAGAATCAATGCCAACAAGAATCCCCAAAAAATCATCGATAACGAAGGTTTATCAAGGTGCCAGTGAACGTAGATATATCTCAATCTTGCAAAAGTTAATAACAATAAAAATAGCAAAAAAACAATTGCCGCCGCCTGCCAATATGTCGGCTCGATATAAAAACCCCGAATGTTATAAGTTCCGAATGACTTATTGAGAATTTTGAGTAAATCCATTTCTAACTACATAATATCACAATGAAGTAAGATTGAGGTTGAGGCAGAGACGCTATTATGGAGCCTGGGTTGGGGTCGGCGTTGAAGTTAGATTTGATGTAGGGGACGGAGTTATGGTTCCTGTAACACCGCCTGTGGGAGCTGGTGTACTTGTAACAGTAGGTTTTTTGGTCGGAGTCGGAGTAAAACCTTTGGGATAACCTGTAATAATTTTTATATCATAGCGGTCTAAACTCCCTGTTTTGACTTCGACGTCCTGATATATATCTTCAAGAGCATCTTGAATTTCATCTTTGACGGCATCGGGGGTGGCATCTGAGAATGTAACTTCGACTGAAGTATAAGTTTGACCCGAGGCATTTCCAACATCAATCTGCGAGTAACCCAAGTCTTCAAGCTCTTTCTTTAACTGAGCTGCCCCTCCCGATATACCAGTTCCGTTTAAAACCTGAACCTTTACTTTCTCCCTGTCGATTTCCACTTTAGGAGTGGGCGTTGCCTCTTCTTCAAAAGGAGTTGGAGTAGACTCATTTTCTTCAGAACTTTGGGACTCACCTCTGCCAAAGAAAAACCAACCGGCAGCACCTATAAGAATTGCTAAGACGAAGATTATCAAAAGGGCTTTTTTATTACTGGATTTCTCTTGGTTTTTAACTTGGGGAAAACCAACAGGAGTTCTGGCAGGTTGAGGATTATCTTCATGTTGTAGTCTTTCAGTTTCCTCTTCCATTACCCTAAAAGTATAATCCTATAGATACTATAATTCAAGTCCTAATTAAAAATACTATATTACATATACTATAGAAGCTGCCTTAGATAGTGAAGTGCTCCGGCTAAACCGGCCATTTCTAAAAGTTCTCCTCTTTTAATATCTGGATGAATTGGGAAAACTTTCAGAATTTCTTTTAGATTTTCCTTTATTCTCTCAATAGAAATTGCTTCGACTTTCATTATTCCCCCACCTAAAATAACTACATCGGGCGACCAATGCAAAATAGTATTATTTAAGCCAACCGCAATTAACTTTTCAATTTTCTTCCATACATTAACGTCTGTTATACTTTCGGGATCTTGCCCGAATTTTAGCTTAATTGAGGGCCCGGATATCAAATTTTCAAGCTTAATGGATCTTTCTTCATCAAGATCAATAATTTGGTGTCCCGGTTCAAATCCGAAGGTCGATTTGTCAATCTTTCCATCAACTATTCTCACTCCACCTACTCCTGTTCCGATAGTGATAAATGCTACTATTGAAAATCCCCGACCCACTCCTTTAACAGCCTCTCCAAGACCTGCCAAATCCGCATCATTCTCAAGATAAATAGGCGCATGAATAATGTCGCCCAGAGCTCTTTTTATGGGTTTCATTTCCCATTCCTCTAAATGTGGGGCAGAAAGCAGTATATTCTTTTCCTTATCGAGGATCCCCGGAAGACCACAACAAACGAGTTTATCCACTCTTGAAGAATCAGCAACGCTAACATAATTCTCTATCACCTTTAGAGCGTCTTCAAACCTTCTGGGTGTGGCAACGACTTTTACTTCCTGCAGATTTTCCCTATCAAAAGAAACTGCCATGCGCATCTTTGTTCCGCCTATATCAAAAAGTAGATACATTTTTTTAAATTCTAAATATCAAATTTTAAATGTAAAATCTATGATAAATACTAAATTTCAAAGCTCTAAAACGTTCTTGTCATTAGGGTTTTGGTATTTGATATTCATTTGTAATTTGGGCTTTGAAATTATCAGCATTATTTAAGCTTTCAAGTTAGGTTATTGGAATACTTTACATACTCCCAATTCTTCCAGTTTACGCAAATAGTTTATCACTGTTATCACATACTCCCCATGACTTTCTACCAAGGGAGACGCAGAAAGATGAGCACCAGTATATGGGTCGAGCTGCTCCGGTAGGATTCCGGCAGGATTGGCATACTTAACTGCCCAAGAAAGATAGCGCTTAACTGGTTCCATGTCTGATTCGTTTTTTGCAATCGCAATATAATATTGAGCAAGCCGCATCGTAGTTATGATCCAGGGATTTCCAGGATAATTTCCTCCTTTATGGTGGTATGTGTCTCCTTCATAACGGGCTATTCCACCAACTTCTGTTTTTATTTCAAGCCTCTCAATTGTCTTTTCAACGGCTTTCTTAACTTTTGGATCATCAGCTGGCAAAACTCCGAACTCGTATATCCCATACACCGCTGAAGCGTCGATTGTCCTGTCGATTTCCATTTGTCTGCCTTCGGTATGTATCATTTGGTAGAAATACCCTTCTTTATCGTCATATAAATATTTAAGAATTGCTTTTCTGATAGAATCGGCCGCTTCCTTATACTTTTGACTACTCTTTTCTTTACCCAAAAGTTTGGCAAATTTGGAAGCCACATTTAATGCTGCATAAACACTACTTGCTGTAAATGTCGTTATACCATAATACTGTTCCCAAATATCATAACTTGCCGCAGGAAGTGCCGTTTTTTCATCTCGATAATTTACCATAAATTCAGCAGCTTCTTTAATTAGGCTATTATAAATACCCTCAATGAATTCCAAATCTTTGGAAAGCTCATAGTATTTCCAAAGTGCAAAGATGACCAGTGCTGTTTCATCCTCCTGAATAGGGTATTGTTTTCTTCCACCGTTTACCCAGGGGTGCCAAGAACTTCCAAGAGATTTGTCAGGTCTATACTTATGCATAAAATAACCTTCGCCTGTTATAGTGTCCTCACAAAATTCAAAAAAACGCTTCGTTGAATTAAAATCTCCGGCTTTTTCGAGTGCAATCGCCGCAACCGATGAATCTCTTGGCCAGACATACCTGTAATAATCGCGACCAAATTGAAGCATTTCCGAATCCCCTGAGGCAATTATTGCTCCGTTTTTGGCTACATGGGCTCGAATATAAAAAAGAGACTTTTGGAATAAATCGATAACTTCCTGTTCAAGTCCATAAAAACTAAAATTTTGAACATTCACCCAGGCTCGCCAATAATCTGTCGTTGACTCGATGATCTCTTTAGGGTGTCGTGTTAAAATTTCCTCGTTAAGTTTCTTCGCTGCGTCAATAGATTTTGCTATACAAATCCAATAGTAAACAATTGTTTCCTTATTAGGTTGCACCTCTACAGTAAGTCCTATTACGGAGTCGACTTGCCCATGTTCAATGGGATTTCCGGACAGCTTTCCGTCTTCAGCATCTCTATAAGTACCTATCTGTCCCTCGATTCCGATAAGACCAATACTGTATTCGTCAAAGCCAGGATCTTCGGATAATGTATTAATCAAAAATACCCGTCTACCTTTATAGTGGATTATCACTTCTTCTCTTGGATCATAATACGCAGTATCTCCAATATGTGTCTCGGAGATGTTGAATTGCTGGTTAAAAAAAAGTTTTACATTTCTTTTCCTGTCAAAAAGATTTTTGATGGTTATTTCCCTTATAAACATATTTTTTTCATTATAAATAACGTCCGTAAAGTGTAGTTCTATGCCAAAAGACTCATTTTTAGCAACTATATCGCTTGCCATTGTTCCTTTTTGGGAACGGACTTCGATATTCCATCCCCCATCATCAAACCAAGAAAACTTATTATCGACATATATACCTATTTTATGGGTTAAATATTCACCAACATGATTTTCCAATCCGGGATAATGAAAATAAAGATCTTTTATCTGTCCGAAGGCATCAAGACCAACAAGAACTGTTCCGTTGCCGAGATTTATTGCTTTAGGCATAATGAATAAAAAATCCAAATTCCAAAACTCAAATGCCAAATGAATGCTAAAAAAATATTCAAATTTTAAATTTATTCATTTAAGTATTTGGTTTGACTTGACATTTGTAATTTGTCATTTGTAATTTTAGGTACATTTCTACCTCTTGATCTTGTTTTTGCATGTTTTATCCTTATCTTCAAATCCGTTGCCGCATTCATAAACGATATAAATGCATCATAGGGACTTTCGTACGGGTTAAAATATTTATGAACATCCCCGTCGGAAAACCATTTCGTACACATATAGTAAAAATGGTCCGACGTCTGAAGTTTTCTCCAGTCGTCAATAAGGCGCTTATCATTTGTTTCCAAGACATTATTTTCCAAAGAATATATAAGTTTAATCGCAGATTTTTGTATCGAATTTCCAACCCAAGCTGATAAATCGCGTTCCGTATCCGCCCAGGTCACTATATAGGGAACGTCAATTTCGTCCATCACGGGATATTTTTTTACAGCATCACTTGGGGTTATAAAGTCATTATCAGGATGCTTCAGAATTTCCTTTGGAAGTTCTTCTAAAAAATCGAAGATTCCGGTTTCTGCCCACTGATGTTCACCGAAAGTCTCATAATCCATGAAAAGGTTGACCACTTGTCCGTTCCCATTGATGTCAGATACCCATTTCCCGAACTTTTCTGAAGTCAAAGGCCATTCCTTCCAGGTTTTTTCCGAAAATCTGAAGGCTAAATCATCCGAAAGTTTATAGTTTTTAAGAAGAAGCTTAATTTTTTTCGCCCCCTTCGGTTTGTAAACAAAATTTGGGCTACGCCAACCCAAAAAAGAATCCCAGCCTTCGGCTAAAATTGCTTTATATCCCGCCTTATCCGCCCATTTGGCAAGTTCATTTGTGTAAGCCAATTCTGTATTTCTGAAAACAGACGGTGTAATTCCGAAAATTTCCATAATTTTTTCTTTGTGAAACTTGACCTGCGACTCAAACTCCAAAGTGGAATAAAAAAAGGCCAAAGAGTGATAATAGGTTTCAGAAAGGATCTCAACCCTCCCCGAATCGACAAGTTTCTTAAAAGAGTTCAATACTTTCTTATGGTTTTTCTCAAACTGCTCCAATATGACTCCAGAAAATGAGAAAGAAATCTTAAACTGAGGATATTTCTTCAAAAGACCTAAAAGCAGTTCGTTTGCGGGTAAATATGACTTTTCCGATACTTTGGAAAGAATTTTATTATTATTTAAGTTTGTATCCGAATTATCGTTAAAATACTCATGATCCAAACCAACATCAAACACCCTGTAGCGCTTTACGCGCAAAGGCTGATGTACTTGAAAATAAAGACATATCGATGGCATAACTTAAAAAATTTCCAATTTCCAATGGTTCGACAAGCTCACCATCCCGAGCGAAGTCGAGGGATTTCCAATTTCCAATAAATTTTTAAAATTCAAAAAATGTGAGGCAATCTTTTTGAAGAAGACTTCGCAGCCAAGCTTGTAAGCACTTTTTTTTAAATTCAGATTGTAGAGCTTGGCGAGAACTTCAGGCACCGCCATGGAATCATTTATCTTAATAAGTAAAGACGGGCGAGTGCCGTTTCTGAAAAAAGTATTGCCGAACATAATAGTTGTGATTATTAAACAAGTTGGTTGTAAACACTTAACACTTCATCTGCCGCTCGGGACCAGCTAAAGTAGCTAATCTCTTTTTCGCTTTCAGTTTTCAGGTTATCTTTCAGGCTCCTGTGTCTTAAGACCGCGACAATCTTATTAGCCATTTCGTCAACATCCCAAAAATCGCACTTCAGTGCGTTTTTCAGTATTTCGGAAACTCCTGATTGTTTTGAAATTAAAACCGGAGTTCCATTGACTACCGACTCCAAGGCAGTAATACCGAAAGGTTCCGAAACCGAAGGCATAACATAAAGGTCAGCCGCCTGAAAAATCCTGTCTCTCTCATCTCCCCTTAAGAATCCGGTAAAAATAAATTTATCAAGAATACCCGCGTTCGCTGCTTCGGACATCATCTGACCTTCCATATCTCCCGATCCTGTTACAACAAATATTACCTTGGGGAAATATTGGGACGCGATTTTTGCAGCTCGCACAAAATATTCGGGACCCTTTTGTATTGTAATCCTGCCCAAGTAGAGTACTATCTTATAACCTATTTTCTTAAATGCAGTCAAAGATGGAGGAAGATTTTTTCGGTTATCATCAACTCCGTTGTAAACAATCTCGATTTTATCGGCATTTATCCCATACTTATCTTTAATTATTTCCTTCATGTATCCTCCAACGGGTAGGATCCTTTCTGCTTCTTCGAATCCTTTTTTCTCAATTTCATAAACGGCAGGGTTGGGATTATTTCCGCCCGTCCGGTTATATTCCGTCGAATGAACATGAACAACAAGGGGCTTATTAAGTATTTGTTTTGCAACTATAGCAGCTGGATATGTCAGCCAATCGTGAGCATGAATGACATCAATACTATTATTAAGATGTTTCAATAAAAGTTTTACTTTTTCTGCAAACTTTAAGGAAGAAGACACATAGTCCTGAAAACCTGGTGCGCTATCAACCGGAAAAAGTCTGGACCAGGAAGTTCTGGTTGTGTATACCGAGACAAGAGCTTCGCTTGCTTCATCTACGTCGGCAAAAATAAGGTTCAGAAAATCGACTTTTAAATCGAGTCGTTTAGGTAAAATAAAAGTTATGCCGACACCCTTTTTACTGAGGGCGCGCGTTAGACCTACACAAGCCTCGCCCAAACCTCCGCTATTAAAAGGAGGCCCCCACTCCCATCCCAACATCAATACTTTCGGAGGCATATAATTACGTATTACGAAATACCGCTACGGCGGTACATTACTTTAACTTCAATACCATAGTAGCAGGGTTTTGAATACAAATAAAAGGGGCAATTTTAATAAATTGTGAAGCTAACGGTACATTTTTAAAAATTATTTACAAAGATCCTTGTTTGGCATGACTTTCTAATACTTTTTTTATCTCTTCCAGTTGTGATTGATCCTTATTTTTTAGACTATTCCAGAGATTCTTACACTCTTCACAACTTCCGGCATCCCTTAAGTAAGTGTCATATTTGGATACAGCCTGAGCTTTTTTAGTCAGGGATTTAATAAGATTATACGTATGATTATTCACTCTTTTTCACCACCTTTGTAATTTACACTTCAAGTTGTCTTCTCGATCCGGTATTCCTCTTTTCCTTCCCCGGGTAGAAGTTTTATTTTATCTCCTTCTCTTACTTCCTCTTTTAATATTGCTCTTCCGATAAGGTCCCCTAATACAATGTTCAAAATCCTTTTCATGGGTCTTGCACCGAATGCAGGATCATACCCATCTTTAGCCAGTTTCTGGGCAGTATCATCCGTAACCGTGAGCATAATGTTTTTCTTTTTAAGATTTTCGGCAAGTTCTGCAAGCATTAGGTGGGCAATTTTGACAAGGTCATCTGGTTTTAAAGGTTCGTAAACAACCACTCCGTCAAATCTATTTAAAAACTCGGGAGAAAATATTTCTTTTTCCAAAACATAGTTCACAACAGATTTCTGAAGATCCTCACCTGCAACTGTCTTATTAACGAGTTGTCTAACGTATTCGGCACCCGCATTTGAGGTTCCTATAACAAAAAGGTGACGACAGATAATCTTTTTGCCAAAAGCATCGGTTATAACTCCCTCATCAAGAAGCGACAAGAAAAGGTTGTAAATTTCTTTTGTAGCCTTCTCAATCTCGTCCAGAAGAAGCAAACTTGCAGGTTTGTTTTTTATGGCAGTCGTTAATGCACCCGGCATATTCTTTGAAACAGAACCGATTAACCTTTCCAGACCTTCTTTCCCGGAATATTCTGCCATATCGAATCGCAGAATATTTTCGCTAGTTCCATAGTAAACATTGGCCAAAACTTTGGCTGTTTCGGTCTTCCCAACTCCGGTCGGACCCAAAAAAAGAAATGATCCCAAAGGCCTATCCTCTTTGATCACTCCAACGGTTTTTGCCCGAAGCGTCTTCCCTATAAGATTAATGGCAACATCCTGATCAATCAGTCTTTCATGAATAATGTCTTCAATTTTCTCAAGTCTCTTTTTCTCCTCGCCGGTAAGTCTTGCAAATGATATTCCAGTTTTTTCGGCCAAGACGGCGTCTGCATCATCGATTATTACAACTCCTCCACCTTGTTGTTCTTTAAAAGAAATAACCGCATCTAAAAGCTCTAATGCTTTTTCCGGAAACGGAACCTCGGTGATATATCGGTCGGATTCCTCGAGAATATGTCGCAAGGAGGGCATTGTGATTATTAATCCTGTGAGTAACTCCCAACGTTTGGCTGCATCAATAAGTATTTGCATTGCTTCATCCTTTGAGGGAGGAGTAACTTCCACTTTTTCTAAAAATTTTCTTATCCTCAAGTTTCCCGCAATAAATCTCTCGTATTCTGTGTTTGTCGAAACAGCAATAATTTTTAAAGCTCTTTTTTCAAGATAGCCTTCGATTACGTCCGTGAAATCATATCCTTCGACGTCGGGATTAATAAGCCTTTGGATATCTCGAACCATGAGAATTATATTTCCGGCGGACGACGCCTCCGCCAAAATTTCTGCAAGCTCCGTTTTTTTCTTGTTAACATCCGTCGCCTTCGATAGAAGTGCATTATAATCAAACTCCAGTACTCTCTTGAAAGCCATTTCCCTACCTAGTTCTCCGCTTGCCACACGTCTCGCGAACTCCAAAACAACGGTTTTTTTACCAACCCCAGGCTGCCCCATCAAAAGAACGCTGCTTCCTGCGGCAAGTATCCTTTCCATTCGGGAAACTATTTGACCCCTTCCTATCAACCGGTGGGAAAAAGATTGGGGAAGACTTAAATCAACTGAATATTGGTTAAGTACGGGTGTATAACCAAAAGTAAGTTCAAGTGCAATACCCGGCCTACCGAAATAAGGTTCGTCAAAAGACGTTTCTTCCTGCTCCCTTCTGTCCCACCAGCTTGCAGCCAAAATTAAATCTTCAGGTGTGATTTCTTTTTTGTTGAAAAAATCTGATCTCCAAACATTATTTTTAACAAGGTAGGTTATAATTTCTTCAAAAGATTCAAAAGATTCTTTCCCAAATGTTGCTTTTTCCATGTTGGCATTTTGCAAAAATTCCTCAAGATTTACATTTGTATGAGAAAGCATGAAAGTACCAGCCGTACTTCCCAAAATTGCATTTAAAGGGTCGAGTTTCTCCGATTTTATTTTAAAGAGAAGCTCGCTTATATAATTCTTAACCTGTTTTTTGTATCTCGAATAAACAGAAAGGCCGAAAAAAGGCATGATAACCCAAAAGACTAACCCAATTGCTCCGCCGATAAACCCAAAGATTATCAATATAAGACCAATCCAAAACAAAATAAAGCGAACCATGGCTCCAACACCTCTTGAAACGAGATTAAAAGTAAATGCCTCAAACTTTTTCTGAAAATTAAAACCTGGAGTTGTATCGACTACAATCATCCTTTTCCAGGGCGAAAAAAGGGTTTTAAGAAGAAGTGGTAACGAAAAATAGTGGGTAAACCAATTGACAGTTGAAAGCCAACTTTTTACATAGTAATTAATCCCTTTCGTATAATGCCAGGCAAGAAATTCCATGATAATACCATGATAACATTTATGACGTCCTCCCCGCACTAAAAGTGCTGGATCCCACCAATAGGAAGACGGCATATTAATGTTCGATTCATCTCAAGCCTGCTGAATAAATTTAGCTTCAAAACAACGAAAAATCAGAGGGTGGATAAAGGGAAGTTCGAACTTATTTACTATTTTGAATCACTTTGACTTGGCAAAGCTCTTGTAATCCATGAATACCTCTTTCCCTACCTATCCCAGAATCTTTGTAACCTCCAAAAGGATCGCACGCCAAAAATCTGGATTCATAATTTATTGATATAGTTCCGGCATCAATTTTTGCAGCAACTCTTTCGGCTCTTTTTAAGTCTGCCGACATCACTCTTCCTGTAAGTCCATAAGCTGTATCGTTTGTAAGTTCGATAGCTTCTTTTTCATTTTTGAAAGTGACAATTGGAAATAACGGACCAAAAACTTCTTCTTTCCATACCCTCATATTTTTCTTAATGTTGGTTAAAAGAGTTGGAGGAAAAAATGCACCTTTTAAACCTTTTGGGATTTTCGTTTGAGCGACAATCACGGCTCCTTTATCAAGAGCATCTTGCAGTTGTTCTTTTATCAAAACCAATTGACGCTTTGCAACCAGACTCCCAAGATCGGTGCTTACACTTAAAGGATCTCCTATTTTTTGTTTTTCAACAATGTTAGAAAGCACAGCAGTTAATTTACCTTCAACTCCTTCATGGACAATCAGTCTTTTTAGAGCACTGCACACCTGGCCGCAGTGACGAAACCTCCCACCAAAAATTACCGGGGCAGCTAAGTCTATATTAATGTCATCAAAGACTACACAAGGACTGGAACCCCCCATTTCCAAAACAACTTTTATAAATTTATCTGCTGCAGTTTTATAAAGAGATTTTCCTGTTCTTGTGCTTCCAGTAAACCAAATCAAGTTAATATCACTTTCTGAAAGCTTTTTACCAACATATCCCGCACCATACACCTCCGAAAACACACTTTCTGGAAGTTTATGGTTGAGAATTATCTCTTCCATCAATTTCCCAACCATAGGACTTTCTTCTGAAATCTTGAATACTACAGGGTTTCCCACTACTAAATTAGGAAATATTCCCCAAACAGACATTCCAAATGGAAAATTCCAAGGAGCAATACACGCTGCAACTCCGGTTGGCTCATATACTATTCGATGAATTGATTTTTCATCATCTAGAGTTATTTCATCAGCTAAAGCTCTCGGTCCATTTTCTAAAAACCAGCTCAGCTCATCTGTATACCTTGTTACTTCGGAAATACTTTCAGTAATTACTTTGCCAGTTTCAATACTTATTAGTTTGGCTATTTCGTCTTTCCTATCCCTAAATTCATCTCTAATGGGTTCTAGAAGTTTTACCCTGCCTTTTACACCTAATTCCTTCCAATAAGTTTTTACTTTTTGAGCTTTAGTAACTTTGGAAGCAATTTCAGAGTCAGTAGATACTTTAACTTTGCCGACGACTTTGTAATTTTCTGCGGGATTTGTTGAAATTAAATATGCCATATTACAAAGGCATTATATATTGATTGCTAGTATTTTGTAATATTTAGTTACATATTGGAGTTTTAAATTTGTGCGTAAAAAGTTCGAATACTTTCCATCCAGCCATGAACCCCGGAGTTTTCTCGAATACTGCTATAATTTTATCTTCGAATCAAACGAAAATGTTTTACAATTCACCTTGTTTGAGGAAATCCGAACATAGTTTGTTATTCGCATTCACTCGTATATTTACATCGCTTTTGTTACAATCAAAAAATGCTTAAACCGACCGATTGGATTATCGACGAACTTGAAAATCTCAAAAACCAAGGGCTTCTTATAAATATCCGAACTATCGAATCTCCAATGGGCTCCAAAATCAAAGTTAATGGAGAATGGGTTTTGAATTTTTGCTCGAATAACTACTTAGGATTGGCTAATGACTCCCGACTTAAGAAAGCTGCAAAAGAGGCAATTGATAAATACGGCATCGGACCAACTGCGGTTAGGACTATTGCAGGAACAACCGAGCTTCATCTAAAACTTGAAAAGGCTCTTGCAAAATTCAAAAAGGTTGAAGATGTTATAACTTTTCAGTCTGGATTCAACGCGAATATAGCAACAATTCCGACACTTGTCGATGAGGGGGGTTTAATTTTTTCAGACGAGCTAAATCACGCAAGCATAATTGACGCCTGCCGCTTGTCTAAAGCAGAAGTTGTGAGGTACAAACATTGCGATCCAAAAGATCTAGAACATAAGTTATTAGAAACTAAAAAACTTAAAAACTTAAAAACAAAAAAACTCATTGTCACTGATGGGGTATTTTCAATGGACGGAGATATTGCCCCACTTCCCGAAATTCAAAAATTATCTGAAAAATACGGATGTATTTTGATGGTTGATGACGCGCACGGAGAAGGAGTTTTGGGCAAAAACGGTCGCGGTGTTGTAGATTACTTCAATCTGCATGGAAAGGTAGATCTCGAAATTGGAACAATGAGCAAGGCTTTTGGGGTAGTTGGAGGTTATGTTGCTGGAAGAAAAATAATTATTGATTGGCTAAGGCAACGCGCTCGTCCATTTCTCTTTTCTTCAGCTATGACTATTCCAGACGTTGCCGGCTGTCTTGCCGCAGTAAAAATTCTCAACAAATCTGACAAGCAAGTTGTAAAACTCTGGGAAAACACACGCTACTTTAAAAAAGGACTGGCTAAATTAGGGTTTGACATCGGAAAAAGCCAAACACCGATTGTTCCGGTCATGCTTGGAGAAGCAAAACTTGCACAGGAATTCAGTAAGAAATTATTTGAAGAAGGAATTTTCGCTATGGCAATCGGCTACCCGACTGTCCCGCAAGGCAAAGCCCGAATCCGTGTAATGATGAGCGCAAGTCATTCCCGAAAAGAACTTGATATATGTCTTGATGCGTTTTCAAAAATAGGGGAAAAATTGGGTGTAATATAGAAATATGCCATGGTCTTATTCCTGCTCTTTCTGAATTAAAAAAATATAACATTGTTGCGCTCGATATCCGAGAACTCGATGACGCACTCAAACCTTTCGTTCATGAAACAATCGTGGCAGATATTTTGGATAAAAGCGTCATTGAAAATCTTCTGAAAGAACATAAAATTTCAGCCATCTTTCATTTGGCAGCACTCCTTTCTAGCGCAGCCGAAAAAGATCCCGAGCGTGCACACGAGGTAAATGTAAATGGAACCATGGCACTTCTTAGTAACACTCACCGTGTCGCTTCAAGCGAAAAAAGGGTAATTAAATTTATTTTCCCGAGCTCAATCGCGGTCTACGGCATCCCCAATATTGATACAAAAAACAGAGCAAAACCGGTCAACGAAGATGAATTCAATACCCCAATTACAATGTATGGAATAAACAAACTTTATTGCGAAATGTTGGGAGAATATTACTTAAAGTATTACAAATCACTGAACACTGAACACAGTTCACTTAATCTCGACTTTCGCTGTCTAAGGTTTCCCGGAATAATAAGTGCCTTGACTGTTCCTTCCGGTGGAACGAGCGACTATGCGCCGGAAATGATTCACTCCGCAGCTCAAGGAAAAGGCTACGAAACATTTGTCCGTCCCGACACGATCATTCCCTTTATGGTAATGCCAGATGCCGTAAAAGCATTGATTCAATTAAATGAAGTATCTAGAGAAAAGCTAACAAAAAATGTTTATAACGTAACGGCGTTCAGCACGACAGCGGGAGAGATCGCGGATCTTGTTAATAAAGTATTTCCTGATTCTGCGATAAGTTATAAACCTGATTCAAACCGTCAAAAAATCGTCGACTCCTGGCCTTCCAATATTGACGATTCTGCTGCTCGAAAGGACTGGGGGTGGATTCCCGATTACGATATTCAAAAAGCTTTTAATGATTACTTAATTCCCGAAATACAAAATAGATACAATAATGAAAAATAATGCCGCCAGAAATTTTCCGCCAGAGGCGGACAGGGATTTCGACGAATTTTAATCCCGTGTGTTTTTTGACTTGCAATTGTCGAGTGAATTCAATGTGTTGCAAAAACCGCCCCTCAAAGTGTTTTGAGGTAAGCTTTTTGCATTTATGAACGAGATAATAAGCAATTCATAAAAACACTAGGGTGTATTTTCTTGATTACTTCTTTGTACAAGCAAAGAAGTAATAAGCTGTTTCTTTGGTAAGTAAAAAAGTAACAATTCTATACTCTCCCCCTTAAAATCATTGCGTCGATTATTCGCTTAACTGCCATAAGGTAAGCCGCCTTTCGATACGAAATTTTCTTTATCTTTACTAAATTATCGATCTCGGTAAAAGCTTTTTCCAAAATACCTTCAAGTTCCTCGTTAACGTGCTCTTTTGTCCATCTGTAACCATGCAGATTTTGGACCCATTCAAAGTAAGAAACAGTCACGCCGCCTGCGTTACACAAAACATCTGGCAGAATATCTACTTTCTTTGATAAAAGAATTTCCTCCGCTTCAGGAGTTGTGGGACCGTTTGCCATTTCAAGAATTACTTTTGCTTTGACATTTTTGACGTTTTCTTTATTTATTGCATTCTCAAGTGCGGCCGGAACTAATATATCAACATTAATAGTTAATAGTTCATCGTTTGTTAGTTCATTGTATAAACCCAAGACAGAACCCGTTTTTTCTTTGTGAATCATAACCTTTTCTACATCCAAACCTTTAGGATTATAAACTCCGCCACTTGAATCCGAAACTGCAATAACTTTGTATCCAGCCTTTTTGGCCAACTTCGCAAACCAAAAACCTACATTTCCAAAACCTTGAACCGCAATACTTGTTTTTTTGTTTTTCAGTTTCTTAGTTTTTAAGTATTCATTTAAAACATAAAATCCGCCCTGTCCTGTTGCTTCCTCGCGGCCGAGAGACCCACCCAACTCAATTGGTTTTCCTGTAAAAGTAGCTGGAGCATGATAACCAATTTTTCTTTCATAAGCCTCAAGCATCCAGGCCATTTCGCGTCCACCTGTATTAACATCCGGCGCGGGAACATCCTTCCATGGACCAATATAAGGAGTTAGAAATTCGGCATAAGCATAACAAAGTCTTTGAAGCTCAGTTTCGCTTAACAGTTTTGGGTCAATTATTATTCCTCCCTTTCCTCCTCCATACGGTATTCCGACAGTGGCACATTTTATGCTCATCCAAGTCGACAATGCCTTCACCTCGTCTTCAGAAACTTGAGGGTGGAAACGAATACCTCCTTTGAATGGTCCCCTTGCGTCGTTGTGCTGAGACCGATAAGAGATAAAAGATCCAATCTTTCCACTGTCCATTCTTAAACTTAAACTTTTTCTTAATACTCTTTGAGGCCTTTTAAGCTTTTCGACAGCCTTTTTGAAAAGTTTTCTATCTGGATATTCCGCCATCAAAAGATCTGCAACGTCATCAATTTGTCTTTTCGCATTTGTAAATGCCGAAGTCATAGGGTTAATAATACCACTACTTTACCACCAATCGAAGAATGTTAGTTAAAGAAGCCTGATTTAAATGAATAAACCAAATAAGATAAATCCAAATTACTGGATAGACAACAAAGTTCTCAAACCATTTACCGGTTTTTATCCTCATTTTTCTTATAGGTGGAATTCCAAAAGAAATATTAAGTGGAAACAATAGAGGTAGTCCCTCCTCTGTCAGACTATCAGCCAAAAGGTGAGAGAGATATCCAATCATTATACTTGCGAGGACTATCTTCGTGTTCAAAAAACCTGAGTTTAAAACTAATGGAAGTACGAATTCTAAAAGCTTATAGATGGCAAATACACCAATTAGAGAATGTGTCAGGGTTCTGTGTTTGTAAAAAATTCTTCTGAAAATGCGACCAAGATTATGCCCGGAGGGGAGCATTTCCCAAAGCCGATTTCCGGCTTGGTCAAGATCCGGAAGAAGTGCTCCAACATCCGCACCAATTACAGACACCACCAATGTGGTCAGATTTAGATTCTCCGGAGGAAAGAATGCAGCAAAAGTTACAAGAGAAGCGAAAGCAAATGCATCATGTGTCCTGGCAGTCATGTTTTTTGGTAATCAACATTACTTTACTTTCTGCAAATATCATAGTCAAACTGAATGACTTTCAAAAAATTATATTTTCTGATCCTCCCACATTTTAGCAAATACCCCATGCTTATTTAAAAGATTATCAAAACTGCCCCGTTCTACTACTTTACCCCGATCAAGAACTACGATTTTATCCATTGCCTTAATCGTTGAAAGGCGATGTGCAATAACAATAGTCGTAAACTTATGCATAAATCCTTGTAAGGCTTTTTGAATTTCCTTTTCCGAATGCGCATCCAAATGCGAAGTGGCCTCGTCCAAGAGTAGTATGTCGGGCTGGCGAAAAAGTGCTCTGGCAATACCAACGCGTTGTCTTTGACCTCCTGAGAGTTTAATTCCCTTTTCACCCACAATAGTATTTACACCTTGGGGTAGTTGTTTTACCACATCATCGAGGTGTGCCATTCGGATTGCCTCGTGGAAAAGTTTGGGCTCTAAGTGAACTCCATCAACCGCTGCTATCTCTATATTCTCCTTTAAAGTCATATCAAAAAGTTCAGTATCCTGAAGTACAACTGCGACATGATTAATGTAAGATTGTCTCTTCATCCCCTTCAAAGAAATATTATCAATTGAAATATCACCTTCATAATCTTCGTATAAATCCAAAAGTAGCTTAAATAACGTAGACTTTCCTGCACCTGAAAGCCCAACAATGCCAATCTTCTCACCACGTTTAATTGTTATTGAGATACTCTTTAAAGTTTTATTTTTCTTGTAAGCAAATTTTAATTTATTAATTTTAATCTCTTTCCACTCTTGGGGATATTCAACTTGCGCCTCAACTTTGGCGGGAAGTTCAATGTCAGGTTCAGTCCGTAAAATTGTCATAGTCCGCGACACCCAAATTTTCGCAAGAGCAAGCTGCTGAGTAACATCTGTCAATTCACGGGTAGAAGTTCCCACTTTCTGAAATAGGCCAATAAAGAGAACTAGTAAACTTATGTCGCTTCTTCCACTTACTATTCCCCATGCAAGTACTGCTATAACAACAAATTCAAAGATAGCCTCATACATTAGTAAGACCCCGCCCCTAAATTGAAATAAAAATACACGCCGGCGAATCTTTTGTATAAGAGGGGTAATATGCCTGCTGATAATACTAATCATCCCTTTGTCTATTGATAATGCTTTTATGGTTTGAATATTGTTTAGGGATTCAAAAGTTATTCCGCCCAAATCCTCAAAAGCCTTATTTACTATTCGCTCTTGGGTCACCGCGCGCTTAAGTAAGTAGTTACCAATAGCGAAATATGTTGCAATGAAAAATATCAGACTAAGGCTAAGAGTTTTCTCCAGAGTGAAGAAAATAAGAACTATCCCGACAATGTTTACTGCAACTTCTATTAATACATCAAAAATCCGTCGAATTGTTACATTAATTCCATCCAAACCTTTATCTATACGTTTCATCTTGTTACCACTGTTTTCCTTTTCCTGCCAGGTCAAATCTAGTTTGAAAATATGAGAAAGGCTTTCTTTATAAATATCAAGAGAAGCTTTTTCAGCCACCTGGTATCCAAAATATTTAGAAAGGTTATGTGCAAATCCGTAGTACAAAGTAACTAAGCCCCAAGTGACTAATATTGAAATAAGATCCTGCGGAACTTCAAAAGATTGTTGATTTGAAAGTATTAGTACGATTCTGCTAACCGCCCACGCCGGATAAAGACGTGCAAGATCGCTAGTGAATCGGAAAAATATTCCCACAAAAAACTGACCGCGATATGGCGAAATATAATGTGCTAAATCACGTATAAACATAAAGAGTGTGTATTTTTTCACTTGATCCATACTTAACAATATTATATCCCAAACTTAATTTATTCTCGATTAAAATCTAGGGCTAAAAAATAAAGTTACACAAAGGAGTTAGAAGACTTACTTACTTACTTAGAGTACTCAAGGTAAAGCCTCTCTCTATCTTTTTCCAATTTTTTAATCTGCGTCATAATATTTTCCAACGCTTCCGTAAGGTGTGGTTTTTTACTAAAGTCAAGCATATTATTTACCTCAGCCCATTGAGTTATTAAGTGGCTATGTCTATTGTCCAATGCTTGGCGAACATATTGAAATTGGATATGCCTTGACAGGCCATTCCACTCGGCAAATGTTGCCAAAAACTCAGGGTTGTATTCACCTAACTCAATAGCCTTGGCCAAGGTCATTGAAACAGCTGTTGAAGCAGATTTTTGTGACGGTTTTTCAATACTTCCTTCTTCTTCAAATCCCATGACATTCTTTGCGGACTTGAGTCCGCTATCCCTTCTAAAAGAGAATGACATATCAAAGTTCGATTCATCTCCGAGCTGAAAGCTCGGAGTTTTCTCGAAATTTGTTATAAGTAAGTTTAATCAATTAAATTCAATTTTTTAAGTCTTGGAATAACTTCGTGTTCAAAAATAGAGCCAACTTTAATTTCTTTAGGAACCTTAGATGAAAGCCATAAGATTTTTTCAACCTTGTATCCATGAGAAATTTTTCCCAAATGTTTTTTTACTAAAAAAACATTCATATGAACCGTCCTCTCTTCTTGACCAGATGCTGGAGCATGGAAGTGACCAAATTCCTCAAGATCTTCTTCTTTTACTTTGATATGAAACTCCTCATCTAGCTCTCTAATTAAAGCTTCCTCTGGTGTTTCACCCTGCTCGATTTTTCCGCCTGGAGAAATAAAATATTCTTTATCAACATCCTTTTCAACCAACAGTCTTCTACTCCTAATTATTATTCCTGCAGACTTATAAATATCTCGATTATCATTCATAACTAATTATATATTACCTCGGCATTTTAATTCTGGGTTTGTTTCAAAACCCTTAAAAATAACTTTCCCTTGCTCATCTTTTAATTCATAAGCCTCGGTTAGTTTGTGTTCCTTAGCCTGACCTTCTGAAATTGAAAGTTCATCTCCCACCAATATTTGTTTTACACACGGGTCTTTTTTCCATTCAAAAGCACGTACTTCTATATTTGAAAATCTGTAACTCGTTTCCGGGGGCAGCGAGCGATAATAATCGTTTTTGTAAATCGGACTAACCTCCTTTTGATAGATGGCTGGAGGATAATTCAGATAATATAAAAGTAAAATATAATTTCTTGGATTTCTGGTATTATCAATTACAAAACTGGAATTAGGATTTCTTTTTATGAAATCAGAAACCTCGGAATATCCATAATTCCAAGCAGTAGCACGCTCTATTGGAAATAATACAAAATAAGAACGATAAAGGAGGATCAAAGAATACAAAGATAAGAGGATAAAAGTCAGCAAAGCATACCTCCAGTTTAACTTAATCCAGATAAAATCTAACCCCAGACCTATGACAATAATCAAAGGCAGTAAAAACGGTAATGCTCTTTGAATGGAAATAAACTGTCCGGAGAAAACTGCGGGAATTAAAGATGTTACAAAAAGAAGTAAAACAAATTTGTAACCAGTTTTTTTGATTGAAGTGAAAAGAAGATAAATACCGATTAAAAAAGGTATAACCAGAAAGTTGTACATTACGGAAATTCCAGGGATGGTATGCTGCATATCTATATCGGAAAGCTCGTAAAAAAGATTCCTGGGAGAAATGTAAGTAAACGTTTGATTAATAATACTTGATACAACCTAGAAATGTAAGTAAACGTTTGATTAATAATACTTGATACAACCTGGCTTGAATTCTGCTCAGTCAGTCTTTCATTCTTAACCCAAAACGCAGGAGTATTAAGGACAAGAAAATTCGGAATTTGCAAAAGTATGATTACTAAAAAAGACAGTTTTAAAAACCTAAGATTTCTTTTTTGAAAAACTAATTTTCTAAAAACTAAAAAGTAAAAAGTAAGAAAAATCGGAACAAGATACCTCTGGGTGTGTGCCGCATAAGTTGATAAAGACAAAAAGATAGATCCCCAAATTAAATTCTTAGGGTTTTTAAACGCTATGTAGACAAAATAGATTCCTATGTTAAACAGGAGGTACGCTAAGGTAACTTCGTATCCAAGCCTTGCATTGAAAACGAGCCATGGACTTATCGCGTAAAAAAAGGTAGCAAAAAATAAAGTAATCGAAGATTTGAATATATTAAGTTTTTTAATAAGAAAAAAGAAAAAAACAATACTAACCAATGCGGATATAGCAGATATGCTTCTGAAAATAAAAGGTTCCATTCCGAAAAATGTTATAAAAGGCACTGATAAGTAAATAAATAAGGGCGGAGTGTAAGAGCCCAAAAGTCTAAACAAAATGGGGTATTGTTGTGCAAAAATATCCTTTCCGGTTTGAAGAATCGAAATGGCGTTATAAGCAATTGTTGCCTCGTCGACATAAAATCCATTAGGAATAGAATTTAATCTATAAAAGTAGACAAATCCGGCAAATGTAAGAATAAGTAATAATATAAGAGCCGAAAACTTTCTAGTCATATTTTTCTATCAAATCTTAAAATCTTTGCAAGTCCGATAAAAATAAAGAGATCAATGAACGGAAAAAGAACAAATGGTCCATATTTCCCATGGATGCCAAGGATAGTAATAAGTAAAAAGGAAAAATTGATAAATCCAATTTGTAGACGATTTTTTTTCTCAATAAAAAGAAAACCTCCATATAGAAAAAGAGGAAATGTAAGGAAGTTGAAGTAATTGGGGAAATAGAGATTCACGTCTACGGCGTCGAAGAAGTTTTTCTCGACCCTTTTAATAACCTGTATTTCTTTTTTTCGCTCCAATATATAGCCAAATCTTGCAAGTTTAGGGGGGTAAATGTTCATTCTTTGGATCTGCAAATCCAGTTCACTGGCACTAAATCTATAGACTTCCTTCAGATTTACCGATTTGATTTGAATAATAGCAATTATCGTGAATAAGATAATAAGAACTAAATTTACAAAAGATTTTGGTCTGTAAAAAGAAATAGCAAGAAAGACAAAAGTCAAAAAAACTAAAGCACCTAGAAAAATATTTTGGGAGAAAATATCTAGCATCCTGCATCAAGATTGTATATCGATTAAATTCCGAAGTCGAATAAAAAACTCCACTTGATTTGATGCAGTATAATTAATGAATATGAAAATAGCTGCCCTATTTTTAATAGCTTTCGCAATCGCATTGTTATCAAATACCCCAGTTGTTCGTGCGAGTATAAGCAATAATGTAAGGGCAAGTAGTTCAAGTGGAAACGGAGGCAACTCCAGCGTTAACGTAAATATAAAAAATAATGTAAATACGGGAACCAACACTTCTTCGTTTACCTCACAAACAAAAACTCAAGTTGATATTAGCCAAACCGGCGAAGGAACATCTTCAGTAAATATAAACGGCAAAGAATGGAAACTTGAAGGCCCAGGAGAAATTAATGTTAATGAAAATTCTGATTCAAATAGCCCAACACCAACGTCGGCACAAAATCCTACTTTAACCCCAACCGAAACGCCATCTCCTACACCAGAACCTACACCCGAAGTATTAGGAGAAAGCGACAAAGAAACATCATTATCTCTCGGTGAGTTAGTAGAAAACTTCTTCAAATCTCTTGAGCAATTCCTCACCAGAATTTTTAATAGGTCTTGATTCTCTCTTTTTACTCACCCCTTGGGACTAAAACAAGTTCACACTCCGGGGAAGATTCAAGGGAATAATTTATTATAACTATTTCAGTCTTTTACTTTGTAAGTTACTCCCCTTGTTTTACCTGCCTTTATTATAAAGCCTTCTTCCTGCAGCTTTTTTAAATCATAATGAAGAGTTTTTGGATTAACTGCCAAAAATCTTCTTGATATAAAATCAAAAGAGCAAAAAGGGTAATTCTTAATAAAAGTACAAATTTCCTTTCTCCTAAAGTAAGGAACAAATAACTTAAACTCCTCAAACGTAAAAGGATTGCCTTCTATTCTTGCCGAGTAAACAGCGCTTTTCAGTATTGCCTCTTTCTGTAGCTCCTTGAATTTTTTCTCACTTATAACAATACTTTTCCTACTCCTACTCATAAAATCTAGACTATGTTAGAAAATATTGGAAGAAATTGGAATATATTAAAATTAATTCGGATGGACTTGAGGATAGTGGCAACGTTTGAAATGTGTTTTAAATAGGGTACCGCATAGATTCTTCTATTATCCTTCCACTATTTTAGATCAATCAAAATTAACAAATACGAATTAAGGCAGCAGTGCCAAAAATGGAATTTCCATTTCTTCTCGCGTGAGACCACCGTGATGTCCAATGTACTGTTGCTCAAAAATCCCCTCTTCATACCACCAGACCGATTCTCCTGCGTAGGGCAAGATTATAATGTTCCCGACCCTCGACATAAATTCTTTTGATATTTTTTTGCCGAAAAATCCTTCTTTAATCAGGTCTTTAGTCTCATATATTTCAACCTTTCCTTCCAGTTTCTTTATAAGGATTTTGGGAAGGTCTTTAATGGAATCTTCTTTGACATGTAGAAACATATCCCGGCACGAACCTGCAGGAACAATTGGCTCTCCCCTTTTTGTGGTTTTCAGATACTTGGTAATATTCTTAATTTCCTTGTTTAGATAAAAGGTTGTTTTAGGATTTACGTTTGTCTGACCGTGATCGGCGCTCAGAAGAATTATGGTATCTTTAGTTTTTCCTTCAATAAATTTCAAAAATATATGTTCCAAAGCGGTAAAAAGTAGATCCACTTCGGATTCAAAATATCTTGAGTTGGTTCCGTAATCATGGCCCATCGAATCAATTTTTCCGTAATAAAAAAAGAAATAAGATTTATCTTTTTCTTTAACAAGCATTTCCGATAGATTTGTCAGTCCTTCAGCTACAGTACTAAATGGTAATATATTGGCACCTTTGCTTACAACCGAGTTATATTGGGAAAGAGCAAATTCGGAAGTAAGAAAGATATTTGATTTCACTCCATAATCATTAAGTTTTTCGTATAATGTTTCAGTCGGATACAGTATTGCAGGATCAATACCAGTCGGCTCCAGTGTCCCTCTTTCTTTATCTTTTGCGTAAGAAAAAAGAAGGGGAGCTATAACGGAATCCAGTTTCGGCTCATAATAAAACCATTCGTAAACCCCGCTTTCGCCAACAGGTAAGCCGGTATTTATTGAGGTGACTTGAACCGCAGTTGTTGATGGAAATTGTGAAGTAATTTTGGAAACAACTCCTTTATTTATAAATCTTTGTAAAGCCGGATATTTATTTTTATATTTATCAAAAAATTTCCAACCGAAAGCGTCTATGAAAAGGAATACCACCTTCTCGTATTCCTTGTACTTTCCTGAAGGTAATGTATCTCCCGGAAGTCCTGTATTTTTCGTCACTCCAAGTAGTGACTGAATGGTATTTGGAATATTTGAAAAACAATATGAATCATACAGTGGTTTTACAAATTTTTTCCCAAATCTTGATTTTTCAACGGTATCGATCGATAAAGACATGTTTGAATATTATTATATATCACACCTTAGAGGTGATTTTCTATTCACACCTTGGGTAATTAGCCATATTGTGGATAATGACAACGTTTCCATTTCTTTCCGCTTCCGCACCAACAGGGGTCGTTGCGGCCAATTTTTCCTCGCCTCGCCGTAGCGTTAGCAGAGGCGGGTTCTTGTTGACGAGCAAACGCTTTAGATCCCCCTTCCGCACCCAATTCAGGAGTAGGCGTATCCATCAAGCCGGTTTGATCCAAAGTGTCAACATTGGTTGTTGCCTGGGCAACAGGAATCTCAGATATGGGTTGCTGCATAACACCGATTCTGAATATTCTCCGCGCAAGCTCTCCATCAATTCGATCAATTAAACCTTCAAAAAGTCCGAATGCTTCGTTTTTAAATTCAACCAGAGGATCTCGTTGTCCGTAAGCTCGAAGCCTTACCCCCTCGCGTAAACCGTCTAAATGATCTATGTGTTCAATCCAGTGTTTATCAATAGACCCAAGATAAGCAAATTTTTCGATCCCCCGCATTACATCTCCCAAGTCCTTCTCGCGACTTTCGTAAATATCATCAACTACTTTGACCAAAAAGGATCTAATATTTTCCTTACCATCCAGCTTTTTCAGCTGACTCTCAAGCCTCTTCATGGAAGCATCATCAAAAGGCACAATTTCCATAAGATGTACTAATACCTTTTCATAATCAACCGCATCCTGTGGACGACCAGCCTCTGGCTGGGGCGAGGACAATAGAAGTATATTATCAATCTGATTTCCCAATTTTTCCAAGATTTCATTTTTTACATCTTTCACTTCCAAAACCTTGGCACGCAACTTATAAATTATCTCTCTTTGCTGGTTTATTACATTATCGTATTCAACAAGATTTTTCCTTGCGTCGAAATGAAAACCTTCGACTTTTACCTGAGCTTGCTCTATCGAGCGACTAATCAGTTTATTTTCAATAGGCTGATCCTCAGGAAGTGATAATCTATCCATGATAGAAGAAATTTTTTCTCCTCCAAAAATCCTCATTAAATCGTCCTCCAAAGAAAGATAAAATCTTGACGAGCCCGGATCACCTTGACGACCCGACCGACCCCGAAGCTGATTATCAATCCGTCTTGATTCATGGCGCTCGGTCCCGATAACATGGAGCCCTCCTGCCTTGACTACTTTCTCATGACATTCCTCCCAATTTTTATATTCTTTTGTTTTTTTAAATTTCTCACTCGAAATTCCTTCAGGTCGATCAGGAACAGAACCGCCTAAAACTACATCAACTCCTCGCCCGGCCATATTTGTTGCAACCGTAACACCACCAGGTTTGCCGGCATCAGCAATTATTGTTGCCTCTTTTTCGTGATTTTTGGCATTAAGAATATTGTGGGGAACTTTTTTACGTTTGAGGTAGTCACTTATTATTTCATTTTTCTCAATAGACGTTGTTCCGACCAAAATCGGTTGGCCTTTTTGGTGTCTTTCAATAATTTCATTAACAACGGCACCGTATTTCGCCCTGACCGTCTTATAAATGACGTCGGAATGATCTTTCCGGATCATTTGCCTATGAGTCGGGATCACAACAACATCCAAGTCATAAATCTTTTTAAACTCTTCTGCTTCTGTTGCAGCCGTACCAGTCATACCCCCCAACACTTCATACATTCTGAAATAGTTTTGAAAAGAAATTGTCGCCAGAGTCTTACTTTCCTGCTGTATTTTAACTTGTTCTTTGGCTTCGACTGCCTGGTGCAAACCATCGCTCCAGCGCCGCCCAAACATAAGTCGTCCAGTAAATTCGTCAACAATTGTCACTTGCCCCTCTTTCACCACATAATCTCTGTCCTGAAGATACAAGGTTTTTGCCCTTAGAGCGTTCTCAATATGATGAATTATTTCCCAGTCTTTCTCGTATAAATTCTCAACACCCAAAATCTTTTCAACCCTTGTTATCCCGTGCTCGGTAAGAGTTGCACTCCTCACCTTTTCGTCAATTGAAAAATCTGTATCAGGATTCAGTTTTTCTACCATGGAAGCAAACTTGTAATATTTATCCGTCGGTTCAGTATCAGGAGCTGAAATAATAAGAGGGGTTCTGGCCTCATCAATCAAAATCGAGTCCACCTCATCGACAATGGCAAAATAGTGCCCGCCTCGCATCGGCTCGCCATCACGAGTCGAGGCGGGTCCGCGCTGCGACATTTCATCCAAACTTTGGACCATGTTGTCCCGAAGATAATCGAATCCGAACTCATTATTGGTTCCGTATGTAATATCGGCATTGTAAGCAGCTTTTCTTTCGGCAGGTTTGAGATGGGCCAAACGTTCGTCCCCATGGCTTGTATCGTTAAACTCGGGATCATAAACATACGACTTCCCTTCTTGAATAATAGAACCGGTTGTAAGACCGAGAAGATGAAAGATTGGTCCGTTCCAACCAGAATCACGACGGGCTAAATAATCGTTAACCGTAACTAAGTGCGCTCCCTTACCGGAAAGTGCATGAAGATAAAGTGCGGGAACTGCAGATAAGGTTTTGCCCTCACCTGTTTTTTGCTCAACAACCTTGCCCTCAAAAAGAGAAATTCCTGCCATCAACTGAACGTCATAAGGCTTAAGTCCTATTGCTCGCCAGCTAGCCTCTCGGGCAAGTGCAAAGGCTTCAGGAAGCAAATCTTCCAATTTTTCACCTTTTTCTATCCGTTTTTTAAGATCCCTGGTTTTTTCTGCAAAATTCTCGTTTTTTAATTTTTTAGTTTTTTCATCAAAGGCATTTATCTTATCAGTAATGCTTGCCAAACGATCAATTTCTCTTTGATTTAAATCCAAAAATTTTGAAAATAGCTTTAACATAATTTAAAGACAACCCTAAAATTTTACACCTCAGCTTCAATTGTAGCAAACAAACACCAGGAGTGATAATAGTAAATCTAATTTCTGCAAATAAACATTACATTTGCCTCAGGGTAGACGATTTCTACTTTTTTGAAAATTTTTTCAAGTTTATTGCCGAATTTTACTGCAGAGGATCTTTTATCTCCCGAATAAAGCCTGTTAAAAACCACAAACCCGCCTTCTGCAAGGATACTCCTTGAAGAACGTAAGAAATTTTCTGATTCGAATTTTTTTGGAAATTCATCGCCAACGTATAAGTCAACAAGAATAAGATCGAAGTGGTCGGTGGTCAGTGGTCGGTGATCAGTAAGAAAATCGTAAGCATCACCTATAACCACGTTGATAGCGTCGTCATCCAACCCCAAATACTTTTTCCCCATTTCTACCATTTTCGGGTCTAAATCGACCCCTGTAATTTTTGAAGAGGGCTCGCCTCGCTGCGAAGCGGGCCAAAGTTCACTAACCAACTTTGCCGCAGTCCCTCCTCCCAACCCTAAAATCAAACACCTTTGCGCTCTGTTGTTTGTCCTTTGTATTTGGCGTAAGCTTTTGCGCCAAATATTCTTAAGAACCCCTCCTGATTGCGTCAATCCCCCAACCGAAATATAAGTTCCGAAAGCCAAACTTCTGATAACAGTTATCTTCCCATTAATAGGAGAGATAACTTCTTCCAAAACTTGTGTTCCTGTCAAGAAATCAGCCAATTTCCCCATTATTGATATCCTTTCGCCTGAAGTTTAAAAAGGTGCGCGTACTCACTGTCTCTATTCATCAACTCTTGATGTGTCCCTTGCTCCCATATTTTCCCTCCATCAATCAAAAGAATCTTATCTGCCATCCTGACGGTCGAGAATCTGTGGGAAATTAAAATCAAGATTTTTTCCCTAGCTAACTCGATAATCTTTTCGAAAATTTCTTCTTCAGCTTTGGGATCAACGTTACTTGTTGGCTCATCCAAAACTAATATTTTGGAATCTCTAAAAAGTATCCTTGACAATGCAATTCTTTGCCATTGACCTTTCGATGGTTCAACACCTTTTTCAAACTCCTTGGATAGCGGGTTTTCATACTTTAAAGGTAAACTTTCAATAAACTCGTCTACACCCGTTAATTTCGCATACTTCTTAATCTCTTCTCTTCTTTTAATTTTATCAACGCTCCCGATTCCTATACTTTCTCTAGCAGTAAACGGATACCAGCTGAAATCCTGGAAGAGAACACCCAAAAGCTGCCGGTATTTCGCTTGGTCATAATCAAAAATATTTACCCCGTTAACCAAAACTTCACCCTTATTGGGTTTATAGAAACCTGACAGAAGCTTAATCATCGTAGTTTTTCCTGCTCCATTCTCACCCACCAATGCAAGGTTTTCTTTGGGACCGATTTCAAAACTCACCCCTTTTAAAACCCATGTTTTGGCATTCGGATATTTAAACCAAACATCTTTAAACTCTATTCCTTTAGAAAAATTCAAGGAAGGCTGTTTTTGTCCGCCGACCAATTCGGCTTTGAGTTCCAAAAACCAAGTTAAATCGGAAACAAACAGATAATTCTCATAAATATTTACGGCATCATTAAGGAAAGTTGAAAAACCCAAAGACAATGTGTTTGTAGCTTGATAAAGTAGCTGTGCAGTTCCCAAAGTGACTCTTCCAAGAAGTGCAAGAGCAAAGAAATAAATATTTAGAACCATGGACAAAATATATCCGGGAATAGAAGCAAAAGTACGGGCTGTTGCTCTTCTTTTTCTTCTCTTATATTGAAACTCAACGATTTCCTTCTGCACATCAAAAAGTTTCCGTGCTAGGTATTCAACATTTCCCAGAATTTTATTCTCATAAAATTGTTTTGTATCTACCATATGCCAATGGATCCAGCCCCAAAGTCTCCACTTGGGGTTAAGCACTTGAATAGCTTCATAATCTTTTTTGGCTATACGGGCATTTATTATGATATCCGGCAGGGTCACAACCAGAACTACTACTGATATCCAAGGATTAAAAGTTATGAGCGGTAGTACTCCTGATATAATCGTAAAAATTGCATTCGGTATATCCGAAAGCGGTTCTATCATCCCCCATAGTCGGTTATTTGCCTCCCTTTCAATCTTTTTATATTTATCCTGAAAATTCGGAGACTCGACAAGCGGAATATCAAGAGTATTAAGCTTTACTCCTCCTACTCTTTCTAAATAGGCTGTAAGCTGTTCACCCATAGCCCGAGTCAGGAATGAATTAATATTTGAAGTTGCCGCTCTGGCAAATTCTACTAATGCCCTAAAAAAAATCAGAAGACTTATTGTTTTAAGCGGAGTTGACAAATCAGACAAACCAATGCTTCCTATAACTACATCAATAAGAGTTTTATTTATATAAAGTACTGGAAGGTTTGTTAAACCCCAAAAGCCGTTTATAATCGTAACGGATATTAAAAGGCGAGGATTTACTTTATAGACAATCGAAAAGACTCTCTTATATGTAAGAATAAACCTTTTGATTGGCGAAACTTCGAATTTGGGGAGTTTTAGCTTTTTAACCATAAACCAATTTTACCTCAATCTTAGATCATAAATATATCCGTATTTTTAACCGATTGATTCGGATTTTATTTGGTCTAAAATAGAAGAAATGCAAAACATCCCTCTCCCGGAAAAAATAAGGCCTAAAAATCTGAACGAGTTCGTCGGGCAAGAACACTTGGTGGGAAAAAACCTGCCTTCGCATAAAGCTACGGCAGGGCGCAGCGGAATAATTAGTAAACTTTTGGAAAACGCAAGCAAATCAGGATTCTTCCCCTCTCTTGTCTTCTGGGGACCTCCGGGAAGCGGCAAAACAACTCTGGCAAGAATTATTGCAAATGAATTAAAGCGTGAATTTTATGAATTCTCTGCGGTCAATACATCCAGTAAAGATATTCAAAAAATCATTGCGGGTCGAAAAAGCATTCGTCCAAAAACCAACTTTCAGGGGCTACCCTTTAAACGCCAGGCTTTGCAGGGTACGACCCTGCAAAATTCTCCGATCGTATTTATCGATGAGATACACCGTTTCAATAAAGCCCAACAAGACAAGCTTCTACCTCATGTTGAAAGAGGGGAAATCATTTTTATCGGTGCTACTACCGAGAATCCTTCTTTCGAAGTAATCGGACCTCTTCTGTCCCGCACCAGAGTACTTGTGCTTAAGCAGCTTTCTGAAAAAGAATTGGTTGAAATACTAAAACGAGGTCTCAAAGAATTAAAAGTTAAAATAGATAAAAAGGCAAAAAGATTTCTCCTCGAATCCTCAAACGGGGATGCCAGAGTTCTCCTCAATGTCCTCGAAATTGCCTCAAACCTCACAGAACGCCGCACACTGTCCACTGAACACATTGAGACTTCTCTCCAACGTCGCCAACTTTCTTTCGATAAGCAAGGAGAAGAATTTTATAACGTAATTTCGGCTTTTATCAAATCAATGCGGGCAAGTGATGTCAACGCCGCGCTCTATTATCTTGCCCGAATGGTAGAGGCGGGGCAGGATCCTTTATATATCGCCAGACGCATGGTTGTATTCGCTTCGGAGGATGTTGCTTCCCCTACCGCATTAGTAGTGGCAAATGCAGTTTTCAGAGCTTGTGAGACCGTAGGATACCCTGAATGTCAGGAAAACCTGGCCGCCGGTGTTGTTTATCTTGCTTTGGCAAAAAAAGACCGTTCAGCTTATAACGCATACATGAGCGCTTTGGAAGATGTCCGCAAATTCGGAAATTTACCCGTCCCGATGCAAATCCGAAACGCTCCGACAAAGCTAATGAAAGACTTAGGTTACGGCAAAGACTACGATAAATACACCAAAGAAAGTTTATTGCCTGAAAAGTTGAAGAATAAAAAATACTGGAAATAATATGAGTAAAGAATTAGCAACTCAATTAAAAAAATTGGCAAGCATAGAAATTGGCAGAGAAGAAGTTCGATTGAAATTTATCGAGAGGTTGCAAAACGAATTATTGACAAGAGATGAGAGACAATTAACTCATGTAGCGGTTTTCGTAATGGCAATAGATATTAGTAAAAGTATGGTTTACATAGGGCATCATAAAAAATCCGATAGATGGATTCCGCATGGTGGGCATGTTGATAAGGGTGAACTAATAGAACAGACTCTAGAAAGAGAAATTCAGGAAGAATGGGGAATACAAATGAAAGCAAACGATATTGGTGAACCTGAATTTTTGACAATTACAGAAATAGAAAATCCAAAACAATGGAAGGTTTGCAGGAGACACTATGATGTGTGGTACTTTGTAAGGGTTAACAATGAAGACTTTGAAGTTGACCCTGAATTACTACACGAGGAATTCCATGAAGCTAGGTGGGTAAATCTAAATGACGCTAGAAATTTGGTTGGAAATACTCCCACAGTACAAGAAGCACTGGATTTCGTCGAAATGAGATATTTTCAAAAAGATTAACAACCAATAGAAACAATATTTTAAAATTCAAATACTGTCCTTAAGGGTTAGGATAAGGGGTCAATTTAGCTTGCGAAAGTCTATTAAATAGCTCAACCGCAATTTCCTTTGCTTGGTCGTACATTCTTCTTGCAAAATCTGTTGCTGGTTTTACAACCGGAACTTCAGGACAAATGGTTTCTTCCCCACTCAAGACAAAAGATTCGCTTTCGAATACTTCTACATCTCCCGGCAATTCGGAAGTTTTTTTAACTCGAACCTCATCAAAAAGTACTTTACTCACGTCCCATGCATCTGCAGGCAAAAGCAGAGTACCAACTTTTTCTTTTTCTCCAAGTTGTCCTTTGTCCCTCAATCCGATAAACTCGCAGTCAAAATTCTCAAAAAGCACCTGAGTTTCTCCTTTCTCATTTGTCAAAGCGCCATACACTAAATCTTTTATTCCAGGTGGATGTAAAACCATTACTCGATTAAAAGCTATCTGTCTTAGTGTAATTGTTTCTCCATCAAGTGCAGTTTCTATTGAAGTTTTATTAATACTTTCCCAATCAGGCGTAGGTGTCGGGGTTAAAGTTGAAGTCGGCGTGCGAGAAGGGATCGGGGTTTCTGTTGGTAAAGGAGTATGTTCAGTTGTTAGAGTTGTAGTACTCTCAAGTGTTCGAGTTTCACGAGATCCACAAGCGGGTAATACAACTCCACCCACCAGAGTCAGAGCAGTCAGTACTCTCCATGATTTAACTACAAAATGCTCTCTATCCCTCACGATACAGAAATTATACAAGGCTTTTCAACCTGAAGAACTGTTTACAGCACCGTCAGGCACAAAGCCTGTTAGTGTCATCGTTCCCTCCTGAAAAACCACCCCTCTTCCCATTGATCTTGGAATTCTGGCAGCATTACACCCATCTTCATTTAGAGCTTCAACAACTTCCCAAGGGTGCTTCTGCATACACTCATGCTTCACTCCGAAAATTCCCGGTTTTGAAAGCGCGTGAACACAACGGCCGTTTGCAGAGCAGACCTGACTTATATAAAAAGATGCGGTGGCCTCAATATTACTCATTCATTTGCTAAATTAACTTTTTTGACCCTCTGTAAAATTCAAGTTTTTTAACTTTCAGTCCTCTTTTTTCATTTTCTGATTTCAAACTATTTAAAATCGAAACACCGTGATCCTTAGCATTTTCGATTTCCTCATATACTTTGGGTTTTACAAAATAAACTTGAACTTTGGTTATTATCATTGCATCCAATCCTGAAGAGAAATAAACTTTCCCACTTGCTTTAACAGATTTTCTGGTAAACCATTCCCGTTTATTGTAATTTATAAAAGTATCGGAAAGAATTAAGTAAACACATCCTCCTCTATCGGCTTTTTTGAATCGTTTGCGATTGCTTATTACAAAGAAGTAGATATTTCCGAACGCTCCGCCGTTTGCCCACGAATCATCGTGCTGAACTAAAAACTGTGTTGAAAAAGGGAAGCTGTCTGTTGCAAAAACGACAGGACCTTTTTTAAATCCTTCCGGAGCAGTATTTTTTCGAGGTTCAATTATTTTTAAATCACAATGGGACGAAGCGTGATAAAGATAAAGAGGTTTACTCATTTTTTACGATTTTATCCTTCCCCATCCACTTTCTCAAAACTTCCGGGACTACGACCGACCCGTCTTCCTGCTGATAATTTTCGAGAATTGCTAGAATTGGTCGTTGAGAAAAAGCAGTTCCGTTAAGCATATGAACATATTTAGTTATCCTTTTATCTTGGTATCTAATGTCCAATCCCCTCGCTTGAAAGTCGGTGCAGGTTGACGTGGAGGTCAACTCTCTGTACTTACTCTCTGACGGAAACCAACCATTAAGGTCGTATTTCCTCGCAGCCGGAATACCAAGATCCCCGCTACACATCTTAGAAACCTCATAAGGTATACCCAACGCCTGCAAAAAATTTTCTTCAAGACTCAGGAAGTACTCATGTTCGGAATCAGAATTCTCCTCTCGCGTAAAAGAAAACATTTCAACTTTGTTAAATTGATGCACTCTTAGCGAACCTTTCGTGTCTTTGCCATAAGAGCCTGCTTCTCTCCTAAAACAGGTAGAGTAGGCAACATATCGAAGCGGTAAAATCTTACCATCCAAAATCTCGCCAGCATGTAATGGACCAACCGACTGCTCCGATGTGCCCACTAAAACCAATCCATCTTTATCTAAAACATACATATCTTCTTCCCCGCCATGTTCTAGATAGCCCATGCCCGCCATCATTTCTTTTTTAATAAGAACTGGTGGAATAATTGGAGTAAAACCTTCTTTTGTCAAAGTTTCTAGAGCAAATTGAACTATGGATTGGTCAAGCAAAACCCCATCGTCTTTCAAATAAAAAAATCTTGTCCCCGAAACTTTAGCTGCTCTTTCGGTATCTATTATTCCCAATTCCTCTCCCAATTGCCAAAAGGGCTTGAATCCAAAATCGAACTTTCTCGGTTCACCCCACTTTCGAACAATTTCATTCTCTGATTCGTCTTTCCCGACTTTTACGTCTGCGCTTGGAATATTGGGAATCTTTGCCAAAGCTTCTTTCTGTTGCTGTTCCGACTTTTTAAGTTGAATTTCCAAACTCTGAAGTTCACCTTTAATTTTCTTACCTTTTTCAATATTCTTTTCCTTTGCTGCCAAATTTCTCTCCTTACGAAATTCTTCAACTTTTTGCAAAAACTCTCTCCACTTTTTATCCGCTTCCAATACAACATCAACTAACTTAGGATCGAGCTGCTTATCAGCAACTCCCCTTTTAACCTCTTCAGAATTTTCTCGAATATATTTTATATCCAGCATATTTTTATTATAGTCTAAAGTGCATGCTTTTTTATATTGGATCTTAAACTCTCTAAATGTTTATTGTTATTTAATTCTAAAACCTTTAATTTAATTTTTCCGCCTACTTTATTTAATTCAAAAAAATTAAGGGCTGCGGGTTCGATATTGTGCGTCCAAATTTCATCGAGTGTCCAGCCGTTTGCCAATGTTACCAAAATTCTGACAACGTTATCGTGAGTAATAATAAGTGTATTTTCCGTAAGCATAACATTATCCAAAAACGCCTGAATTCTCTGAAGCATATCGACAAATGCCTCCCCTCCCGGAAAAATAGCCTGACTGGGTTTTGTTAGCCAAGTATCATAGATTTCGGGATAAAGTTCTTTCACCAAATGTTTATTTTTTCCCTCCCATTCTCCATGGTTTGTTTCTATTATTAAATCGCTAACTTCAATAGGACAGTCACAGATTCTGGATACTTCAAGGGCAGTTTGATACGTCCTTTTCAAAGGGCTCGAAATTATTCTACTGATCCCCAAGCCTTCAAGTTTTCGGGCAAGAGCTTCTGCTTGTTTTTTACCAAGAGGGGAGAGATCTGTATCATAGGTCTGACCTTGATAGATACCTCTTGTATTTGCCACACTTTCTGCATGTCGAACAACAATAATTCTCGAAATACCTCGTGTGAGTTTTTGCTCGGTTATTTTAGTAAATTCAATTAAATCTTCTTCCATCGATACCTTTTCAAATTAGCAGTAAGATTTCTGCTAATTTGAGCATATACTACCAATTTATCGATATAAAATTCAAAACATAACTAATTAAAACGTTTTGAATTTTCTATGTAATATTCATGTGAAGTTACGCTCCTGAAGGAAGGTGCCAGCTTAACTTTTACTACGTTCATGTGAACTGAATGTAGTTTACTTAATTTATCCGTTACGTAGATTATACGTCTTGGTTTTCTACCCCAAGAAGCTCAGTGATTGGAAGTCACCTAATAACGCTTTTGTAAATTGTTAACTGTTATGTATTTTAAAAAAAGATAATTAATCTGTCAACCACTTATTGTTTAGTATGATATATCATACTAAATTATAATCCTAGTTCTTCATGTATCCCCTGCATTGCGGAAAGCGCGATTTCGATAAACTCCCGAAGTGGAATTCCAAGTCGAGATTCACATTCTTCAATTTGTTCTCTTTTAACGCCCGCCGCAAAAGATCTCTGATCCCACTTATGCAAAACCGAATCAGCAGTTACCTCGGCTAAGGTTTTATTCGGCTTAACAAGAGCTACCGCAACAATCATTCCGGTTAATTCGTCGCAGCAGTACAAAGACCACTCAAGGTTATTTTTGGGAGGGTTTTGACCTGTGTGTGCATAATTGTGCGACAAAATTGCTTCTAATATCTCTTGATCTCTAACTTCTTCTTTCTTGAGCCATTCAACCATTCTTAAAGTATGAAGTTCAGGAGTAGCCTTAGTTTCCTCATAGTCTCCGTCGTGCAAAAGTCCGATAATTCCCCATTTGTCTTCCTCTTCTTGCGTCTGTTTGTGATCCTCTAACCGTTTATATAAAGCCCGCATCACAGCTTCCACTGCATAACAATGCCTCCTCAAATTCTGATTCTCCATATGCTCATGAAGAAGTTTCAATGCTTTATCTCTGGTCATGCTTTGCTCACCTCTTTTAATCTTTTTATAACTTTCTCCTTAGGATGGCTTAATAAAAACCAAGCTGCACGCGGGCCATGATCTTTACCAATGAAAGTTTGATAGATAGCAGAAAATGCCTTTTTGGAATCTAGTTTAATTTCTTTGGATAAATTATATAAAGACAGCTGTAATTCCTCTGGCCTATCAGATTTATTTATTAAATCAATAATCTTACTTAAATATTCCTTTTGCTTAACATCAAGTTTTTTAGCTCCTTCAGATAATTTTTCTGAAAAAACCAGTTTAAAATCATTAGAAGCATATTTTTCCAACCAAATCTTTGCATATTTTTCCCGCTCACTGAGTATCTTCAATTCATATTCATTCAGCTTTTCTCCCTTAATTTCTTCAAATTTTTCCTGAAGATTTTCTGCCAGCTGTAAATAATTCGCTACGTCTCTGAATCTTGGAAGAAAAATCTTTTTTCTTTGAGATATGTCTTTTATCTGTGACAATACAAAAACCCTACTCAAATTAGGATCCGAGTCGTTATTATATGCCTGCCAACATTTATCGTAATCGTCAAAAATATCGGAAATTACCATTGTTCCGACTGGATTAAACTCGATTGATTCACGATAATCAGTCCGAACAAAGAGAAACCTGGCCAATGCTGGGGGAAAGATACTTGTGATATCGTGAGCTTTAAAACCAATTCCTTTTGATGAAGACATTTTTCTACCCCCGACTATAAACCATTCATAGGGAAGCTTATAAGGCTCCGGATAATTAAAAACTTCTCTGCATAAAGCCATTGCGATATCATAGGAACCACCCGCAGAAGCATGGTCTTTTCCGGCTCCTTCTATGGTTACTCCAATAACTTTCCAGTGGGCTGCCCAATCCACTTTCCATGGTAATTTTCCGGTCCCACCAAATGGGGTTATTTTCCCCTCATATCCGCAACCTTGTGCCCAAACTACAAGATCAGGCTCACATTTATAAGAAACTTGTTTTCCGTCCCAAGCAAAAACCCTGGTGGTACCGAGTTTTCCGCACTTTTCGCATTCCACCTGAAAAGGAAGCCATCCTTTCTCTCTTTTTTTACTGCCGCTTACCTTTTGATAAATATCTTGAATTTTTTCTGCATTGTCGAGTGCTTCTTTGATTACCCCGTCAAACCTGCCCCCTCTATACATTTCATAAGAAGACAAAAATTCTGCTTCTACTCCCAGATCAAGTTGAACTTTCTTGAAATCCTCAGCAATTAAAGTACCAAGACTGTCATATTTTGAATCGGGTGATGGAATTTTTCTTAAAGGAAAACCTAAATAATCTTTATACTTCTCTTTAAATTCCGGAGGCAATTCGTCCGCGGGATCAAAATCATTTATCACAAAGGTTAACTTTGCCTCTTTACTTAAATCCCGAAGAGCTCGATAGATTAGACTGTGTATTACTGGACCCCTTAATGCTCCAATATGGGCGAATCCTGAAGGAGTTTTCATATCATCTACCCAATATGGAATATATTTGCCGGATTCTAAAATCTCTTTTGCTACTTTATCCACCCAATACATATTGAGGAAATTTTACCTCTAGCACACATTCACCACAAGCCTGTATTATTCGATAAATTTTTGAGATTGCTACTCTATTGACAAAATTTCGTAGATAACTTTTCCAGCCGGGGCTTCGACTTCGACTTTGTCACCAATATTCTTTCCTATCAGCGCGTGACCAAGAGGAGATGTGTGTGAAATCTTTTTCTCTCCAGGGTCTGCTTCCCAATCGCCAACGATATGAAAAGTATGGGTTGCGCCATTCGACTTAACTGTTACTCTTGTTCCCAAACCAACCCCACTACCCGGTTTCCCATTCGAAATAACTTCCGCATTTTTCAGTACTCCCGAAAGCTCATCAATTCTTCCGTCTAAAAATTCAAGTTCGTCTTTGGCATTGTGATAATCGGTATTTTCGGTCAAATCTCCCTGATTTCTGGCATTGGAAAGCCTCTCGACTACTTTCGGCCTTTTAACCTCCGAAAGTTGTTCGAGTTCTCGCTTTAAAGTTTCCAAGCCCTCCTTTGTAATCTGAATTTTGTTATTTCCGTTCATAATTCAGTCTACCCGCCTTATTTTCGCACTCGGCTTTTCAGAATTATTCATTCACGCCTCGTGCCAAAATTCTTCGGCGGGTTGCACGCTATTAATATTCTGATATCAATGTGTGCAAAAAAAACTCCCCCGATTGTTTTGGTATTTGTCGGAGGAAAATTTACTTTTTTTTAACTATCTCCCCAACAAATCACCCATTAACCTTATTGGTAATTTGGGCGAAACAAATAAGAACGGGGGATATCAACATTTTGAATTTAATACTTCTCGAAAGTGTAATGATTACATTCCCATTTGTCAAGCTTCGCTTTTTGCCTTATTCTTGAGAATATTTCATCTTTTGGGGATGATTATTCTCTTTGTTTGAGATAATTAAGATTATGCATATTGGTAAGATTCATTATCCACCCCGCGATATTGAAGCCGGAGATTTTATAGAATATTTTCTGATTTCGGGAGTTGCGTCGACTCTCATAATCCGCACATTTTTGAGTCTCACTAGCTATCCACAACTAGGAGGGCAGAATTTCCACATTGCGCATATGCTTTGGGGAGGGTTTCTGATGATAGTTGCTCTTTTAAGCCTTTTTATTTTTCTTAACAAGGAGGTTAAATACTTCGCATCAATTGTTGGAGGAATTGGTTTCGGCGCATTTTTAGATGAGCTTGGAAAATTTATCACCAGCGACAATAACTATTTTTATAGGCCGACAATAGGGATTATTTACGTCATATTTGTCCTTCTTTTTCTCGCGGCTCGGGCAGTCGAAAAGTACTTCAAATTCACCAAAGACGAGTATGCCGTCAATGCCATTGAAACCACAAAACAGGCATTAATACATGATCTTGACGAAAAAGAAAAGAGATCCGCGCTTTCTTACTTTCACAAAAGTGATATCGAAAATCCAATAGTCAAAGCCATGCTTAATGTATTACAAGACTCTGTCGCATTGCCTTCCAAAAAGCCCAACATTTTTCATCAGGTAAGATTATTCGCTAAAAAGATTTATCTTAAATTTATACACTCACCCCGTTTTGCAATTTTTATAATAACCTTCTTTGTAATAGCTTCAATAATAAATTTTATAAAAGCTTTTTATGACTTTTCCAAAGTTCAATCTTTTTCGGAGTGGGGACAGTTAATATTCTCCTTAGTTTCGGGACTGTTTGTACTAATAGGAGTTTATTTTTTAAGTTACAGAAAATCCAGAAAACGAGCCTATGAAATGTTCAAGTTGGCTATTCTTATTTCGATTTTCCTGACACAGTTTTTCAGGTTTATCGAAGAACAACTTTCTGCAATAACGGGACTTCTACTGAACCTAATAATCCTCTCCGTCCTTCAGTACCTTATATACGAAGAAAAATTATTGGAGAAAGAGGAGTAAAGCGACCCAAAAGTCATTTGCTTTCAAATCAAAAAAAACGAAATTCCTGAATGATAATTTGGGATTACTGTATAGTAACACTGCTTGCATTCGAAGCTGGAATATTTTTATTGAAATCGATCCAGATTTGACCACAGTATACATTACCAACTCTTGCTCGAATTGGAGTATAAACGTAACTTGTATTTACTCCCGTGGGTTGACTCCATAGAAGATCTCCGGGACCGTATGTTCCACTTTTACAACTGCCTTGAAATATATATAAAGATGAATTTTTAGGAGCAACTGAATCCCAGCTAAATCTAACAGTATAAGATATGGGCCATATTGAAGACTTAGAAGCTGTGCTCTTTAAGACATTTGGATACTTGGGAACTCTTCCGCTTAGTGAAGGATCCCTTCCAAACATATTCCATTCAAAGCGAGGTGAATTGGTTGAAATTAAATTTGGAATTTCCCAAAGGTAAACTCTAAATTTACTACTGAAATTGTAGAATTCACCTTCTGCCGAAGCCAAACTTAATTCCATAAAACCGTTATTATCCATGTCTGCTATTACACCCCCACCCAACGGAACATTGAAAAGTGAAGTTTTCCAATAATTAGAACCATCTTGTTTGATAATCGAAAATATATTACTCCACATAGTACCTGCTGTCATTTCTAACTTACCATCGCCATCGATGTCGCTTAAGGAAGGTTGGAAATTAGTTACAGGTTCGGGATTAAAGCTTTTCTTTCCTTCTAAGTCATAAATAGAAAGTTTACCCAACCCTGTCACAATCTCGTCTTTTTCATCACCATCCATATTAGCTAAAGACGGTCCATAAACATTTGGACTATCATATATAAGCCCTTCATTTCTTGGCCAACCAGGAATTAATGTTCCGTCTTTTTTCCAAACGTATATTTGACTTTGACAAGTAACTGGGTACTTAACGCAACCTAAACCATAGTTATTTCTATATGTAGCGACTGCAATAAGCTCTGCTTTCCCGTCTCCGTCAAGATCTCCAAAAGATGGAGTTGAATAAAAATTAACCGGATAATTATTGATAAAAGGTGCTTTATACGGCCACCCCGGAAGTATATTCCCCTGATTATCAAGTAGATACATATAACTTGGTCTTCCTACTGCAATTTCCTGTTTCCCGTCATTATCCATATCAAAAATAGAGAGCTGCCCGACATAAAAGTTTGCTGAAGTAAATTCTCCAGGGTCAAGATTACTAGGTAATGGTGTTTTGGGAAATCCGGCTAGATTACTTCCGTCGGGTTTTAACGCTTGGAGTTTATTAGAACCATCAATTAAAACTATTTCCTTCTTTCCATCCTTATCCAAATCAGAAATCACAGGAATGTGGCCCTGACCATGAGTAGGTGATACACCCTCAAAAAGCTTAGGCCAACCTGATTTAATTTTTCCATCGCTTCTTATTACGTATATAAATTCCCTGTAATAACCACTATTTAATACCGTTAGGATTATTTCTTTTTTCCCATCATTATCAATATCGTCAATACTTACCGGATTATTTGCATCTGCAAGGGGAGAAGGATAATGAACATAGTCGGTTTCTACGTTGAAACTAACCGGAAAACCAGTTAGATAAGTACCATTTTTCTTGAAAACATGAAGCTTAATCGCATTGGGAAGGTTTTCATTATTGTAGACTGATTCCATAATAACTATTTCTTTTTGCCCGTCATTATTTATATCCGATATGGCAGGAGATATGTTTTGACAACCATTCCACGATGGACAATAAAAATCTTTTGGCCAACCCGATACCTGTTCCTTATCGATCCTTATATCGTTAACCTGGTAGTAGTAATTCCTTCCTTGGTTATCGGTGGCGATTAGTCGAAATGAATAAAAACCACTCTCTCTTTGTGTTAGATCAAAAGATAACAAGTTTCCGTCAGTTGGTAGAGTTGTATAGGGACCAAAAGTTTGCCAATTGGATGGTCTTCTAAAATCGGGTTTCAACCAACCGCCTTGCTGAGGAATAAGACGATAATCATATTTTGCATATTCAATTTTATAGCTTTTAAAGTTAGATCCTGTAATACCACCCTTTATAACAAGAGTTCTTTGGCCAGTTACTTCAGACCTGCTTTTAGGATAAGTAATTACTGGAGTCAAAGGTCTTTCCGAGCTTAAATTTATTGATTTTGTTGCATTAATTCGCCCGTATCCAAAATTAAAATCTTTACCGGTGCTTCCCAGATCATCAGCCCCCTGCCTGATAATTTGTCGAACTTCTTCATTATTTAAATTTGGATTAAAGGCAAGTATCAATGCAGCTAATCCCGTAACGTGAGGGGTAGACATTGAAGTTCCGTTCAATCTACAATAATTCGATCCAACTGTAATCGCGTCGTAACAAATGTTGTTTTGGGACGATTTTGTCGATAATATGTCTTTACCAGGTGCAACGACATCTATTTTTTCTCCATAATTAGAAAAGGAAGCCAAGGAATCATTAGCATCAGATGCTCCAACCGTAATAACATAATCGGAATTGGCAGGTTGATAATTTAAGGCATCGTCTTTTGAATTACCTGCTGCAGCGATAATGATCATTCCCTTGTCATATTCATATTTAAGTGCATCATCTATTAAAAAACTTCTTTCTAATCCTCCATAACTATTAGAAGATATTTTAGCGCCATTATCCGCCGCATATTTAAGAGCTTGGGCAATTCTCATGGAATAACCAAAACCCCCATCATCCAAAACCTTGATAGGCATTATGGTTACTTTCCAATTAATTCCAACTATTCCTTTTCCATTATTTCCAACTGCTCCGATTGTGCCTGAAACGTGTGTTCCGTGCCCGTTATCGTCCATCGGATCATTATCTCCAAAATTCGGCCAATGCAATGTAGCATAATCCCAGCCATTGACATCATCAATATATCCGTTATGATCATCATCAATACCATTTCCAGAAATTTCATCGCTGTTTACCCAGACGACTCCACCCAAGTCTTCATGGTTATAATCCATTCCCGTATCTATGACTGCAACAACGATATCTTTAGAACCAGTTGTTTTATACCATGAATGTGAAGTATCTATCTTTTTTAGCCCCCACATATCTTCATAACCTTGTCCCCATGAATTTGAAGAGAAATAGTAAGGGTCATTTGGAACCAAAAAGCTTGGTGTAGGAGTTAAAGTATAAGACTGCGGGTATATTGTCAAAACGCCGCTTCTTGCAGTAGCAATGTTGTTTCCGCCTGTATCGAATAGTCCCATTTCAATGATAGTCGGAGGATTACTTGAAGGACAAGAGAAAGCTCCTGATGTTGGAATTTGCCAGGAATAGGTGTTTGGCGTTGAAGGATTTGTACTGGATGTAGGAAGATTATATTCGATTGCTCCGACATATTGGGGATTACCATTTGCATCTGTCGTGTAACAAAATAAACTTGCACTACTTGCATTGGTATTTCCTGAACCGCGAATCCAGGAAATAGTGTGTGTTTCACCACGACGCCATGTTTCGCCACCCGAAGGGGATAATATTCTTGCGACATCAGGCGTAGGAGTTGGAGCTTGGGTTATTGTCAAAATATCACTTATCGCAGAAGATACCATATTGCCATTCGCATCCCATAATACAACTCCAATTCTTGATTCGGGATTATCTGGAGGGCAACTGGCTTGACCTGACGTGGGAATGGTCCATGAGTAAGTGTTGGGAGCTGAAGGATTCGCACTATTAGTAGGTAGGTTATAATCAATAGCACCAACATTTATCGGATTACCGAAATTGTCATTTGTATAACAGTGAAGACTCGCAGAACTTGGATTTTCATTATTCCCTTTTACCCAGGAAATAGTGTGTGTTTCACCACGATACCAAGTTTCACCCCCAACCGGAGAAATAATTCTTGTTGTGTTTGGGATGGGCGTAGGATTTGGAGTGGCAGTCTGAAATAGTTTATAAATATAATTTGGTTCGGCTTTATCTACATTTTCATTGGCGGAAATTTCTGAGATTATTTTTTTTATATTTTCACCCTCTTTATCATTTGCTTTAACTTTCTTATTTTCGATATCCAATTCGATCTCATACCACAAGTCTAAATCTGAACTTTCTTGATTTTTGTCCTGTTTAAAGACTTTTTCGAATTTTTTAACCTTATAATTTTTAAAGGTTTTATTTAGTGAGAGTGTGCCCGTATCATCCGGATTACCTGATTTTATTTTATCTTTAGATTCTTTTTTAATTTTAATAGCAATTTGGTTGGAACTAATTAGAATCTCATTATTAGTATCTAAAGTCTCTTGTTGAAGTTCTTGTGCCTTTTTTCTTATTTCTTGCCTCTGTTGAACAACTATAACTAAAACGAAAAGTGAGGTAAATACAAAAGCCAAAGATATTATTTTTGATAATTTATATGATCTTAATTTAAAAAGATCTATATTAAATGAATTTGCTATCTTTGTTTTAAACATCAAATAAAGTTAATATTACTATATTCCTATGAAAAGTCTTTTGTCAAAAATATACTTTATAATCAGCAGGAATATAATTTAATGGGACCAGAACTTGGGTTTTGGACGAGAATTTTGATATAAACTTTGTTTGTGACCCAAAGTTATTTTCTTTCGAACAGTCCAATAATACATTTCTTTTGTTCTACAAGAAAAATCTGATCATTTGGTAAGTTTTTTACTGATCTTGAGTGAAGTATATTTATGAACTGCTGTCTGTAAATCTTCCATTATCTCTTCACTCGTGTAGGTTCTTTGTAAAAAATCAATTGGCACTATTTCTAAATCATCAAAATATACTAATTGCTCTAAAAAAAGTTTTTCACTGAATTCACCCTTAAATTTTTTTTGGCTATTTTTAATGATTGAATCCAATGTGAATTTTTTAATAAGAAAAAAGATGTCAACATAATCTCTCCAAGTTGCACGGCGTCCTATAACATAAGCTTTATTAGAAGCTAAATCTTCCAAAGCAAACATAGAAATGGGCTTAGACTTAATTACACCAGTTGTGGGTGTGTATGGAAAATATACGAAATCGATTTTTACTCCATTGGAGGTTATAAACAAAAATAAGTCTGAGTTGTCTACCTGTACATTAATATCGTCCCCAAAAGTCTGCCTTACTTTTAATAGAAGTTTTTTATTAAGAGGTACGTTGGAAAAACAATCAAAATCGTAAGATTTTCGATGATTAATCTGGAGCATAATAGCTGTTCCACCGGCCAATATAAACTTATCAGAAAACGCATAAAGTTTTTTGTAAACCTCCAATCTGTCTTTATCAAGAGTTTTTATATATGGTGCTGACATATTTATTAAAAGAAGGATGATTTTTCAATTCCAAAATATATTTAGAAATATAGTTTAAGGCAGGTTTTGTGTAAATTTTTTGAGGTTTTTCAAGAAACACTTTTTTTATTTGCTTTTTGGAATAAGTATTAAACAACCATTGAATATGGCTGAAATCACCATACATTAAAATTTGATGAATAATATATGATTTGTGCTTGTCCAAGTCTAACTCGTTAATGGGGGTTGACCACAAAACACCCTGAAGATTTCTCGGAATTTGGCCCATGCTTGAATTATATCCGAAGTGAGGATCAAGTTAAACCCATAAAATCTTACTCAAAAGAAGCGACCCAAGGTTATTTTACCGAGTCCAACTCGGCCAAGCTCTGCTTTTGACGAAGTCTTAAGCTCTGCTTATTTCGATCGAAAAGATATTTCAATTCTTAATCACATTAAGAGATTTGAAAGATGTATATATAAATTTATTATTGAAATAAAGCTATTTAAGTAATATGGCAACAGATGACACTCATAATTACTTTATTTTTAATTTTTAATTGTTAATTGATTCTCGACTAGACATGAACAATAATATTATAAATGCGAAACCAAAAAGGATTTATTGAAATATTATTTGTAGTAATAGTCTTATTAATAACTACAACAACAATCTTTCTATATACAAAAGGTTTTTTCTCTAAAAGCTTTCTAACAAAAAATAAACTTAATGTTTCCAAATTGGAATGTCCATTACTACCCGGAGGTTTTGTGGGTAGGATTGTTGACTTAAATCCGTTTATTTTTGAAGTACTTGATTATAGTTTACAAGAAGAAAATGATAATTTATCAAATCTTGAATATGTTAACATACCCGGAGGGTTTCTGTATTACTCTGAAAGCACACCTCAAGAGTTTAAGAATATTAGCTTAGAATCGGGTAATCTAATATCTGGTCGTTGGGGCGTTGTTTTAAATGAATTTGTTTCTGATGTGTTCGAGGACATTAGTAAGGTTCCAAATGTTGAAAAGTTTTGCACTCCTGAAGATAAATTAAAAAATATCAAAAGAGATTCTCCAATAATCGTAGCATTATCCAAAACAGAAGGGTTCGGGGATACGTTGTTCATTCGTAAAGACGAATCATATTTTTATAGAGATTATTACACAAATGAAGTGTTACCAAGGAATATTGACAATAAAAAAGTTCACGAGCTAAAAGAGAAAATTACCAAGCTTGATCTAGATAAGTATAAAAGTGGCTATAAATATCAAACTAATGCGAACCTTATATTGATAAATGACACTGAAGCAAAAGTAATTTCGTTTTCCGTTGACAATTTGTTTAACCCCCCGGCTGATTTAACGAAAATTGTTACTGATCTTACTAACTTAAGAGAAGAAATTCTTGAAAATTCAAAATATAAATTAAAAGTGCACTCTAAGTATGAGATTAACAAATGGCTATCAGCTGACCCTCCCAATTCATACACTAGAGAAGTAAGGTCGGAGATTCTTAAAAGGGACTATCCTAACATATACAAAGAAGTTTTAAAAAAACATGAAGGAATGTATGTTTTTTATAAATATGAAGGGAAATATTATTATTTATGGTTAAATAGTTCCAATGGAAGCTTGTATAGCGACGGAGACGAATTGAAAATTTATGAAGGAAAATATTCCGGATATAGTTTATGGAAGGAGAAAGAAATCAGACTAAGAGATATCAGTAACGACAGTATAGAGATAGACAAAAGTGTTATGGATAGAAATGGATTAAAAGTTTGGCTCGAGAAAGATAATTACTATTTGGATGAAGACTCTTTCTATGTATTAGATGTCGTAAGATTTTGATATAGATAAATATATAATACCTTTTTAGCTTCATCTATCATTAAAATAGATTTACATATATTCACCCATCTCGGACTCGAACCATTTTAGCTTCAGATTTTGGAGAAATTTGCTTACTTAATAAAATTTAGACTCGGTTAGTTTTTAGATATTTGTAATTTAACTCTTTTAGTATCTCCTTTAGTTGTACTTTCATCACATCTCTTCCATTTCCACCTTTTAAATACTTCTCTCTTCTTCTTGCATCTAATTCTCTTGAATAAGCTTCATAGTAAATAAGTTTCACAGGTCTTCTAAATTTTGTAGCTTTGACAAAACCATTTGTATGAGCCTTAAATCTCGATTTTAAGTTTGGAGTAAAACCGGTATAAAGTTGTTTGTCCTTTTCGGAGAAAAGAATGTATACGTAATACATTAATAAAGTTTAACAAATTTAATGAAGAGTGAGCCAGCTCAGCTGGCTATTCACCGAGCTGAGCTCGGTGACCCCACCCGGAGTCGAACCGGGGTTTACAGGATGAGAACCTGCCGTCCTAGGCCTCTAGACGATGGGGCCGCAAGAGTATTTTATCCGACTTGAGGCTAAAAGACAATTAACTGTAACCTACATAGCTTTAGGATATAATACGGGTATGTTAGAAGAAGGAAATTCTAATCAAGAACCCAACCTGGCAGTACGCGTCGAGAGAAAAAATGCTGAGAAGACTAATAAACTGTGGCGGAAAACTATCAAAGAAGGTATGTTTAGGGACGACGAGCCGGGTGAAATAGACCTTAAACCTTTTACTGAATTTTATAAAAAATCTGAAGAAGGAAGTAAGTTTATTCCTCACCCAACAAGCTGGATTCAAGTAATTGAACATAAAGGTAAAAAATATGTGGCTAAGGCAAGACTTCTAAGATCCGGTAGAACAAGTTCAGGAATAAGACAATATGATCCTAACAAACCGAATTTCTATTGGCACCACTTTGCTGGTGTTACAAACCAGAGACGACAATCAGAGCTGCTTAGAGTCTTAATGCCTGAGCTTGAAAATTTCAATGTGATTGTAATAACTGCACACGGTCATACTAAAGACTATGAAGGTTTGGAAGGCAACGCTATGTCAAGAACTTTTGCTAAGATGGAAAATTTACAGGGCACTTTAGCTGCTTCTATTATGCTCGTAGATAATATGGAGGAATCAACTGACAAACAAGGCACTTTTTTAGGTGCTTCAATGGGAGGTATTGTAGGGTTATGGCATAGCGTAGTTGGCAAAAATGAACTCCGTAGGAAAGTTGTCATAGCTGCACATACTCAAGCAGATGAGATTTTTACTTCAGAACCATTTTCGGGAATGATTCAGGATCCTGCAAAAATAAATGAGCTTAGAGAACAATACAGGCGGGCTTTTGAATTGGGTGAAATTCCAGAAGTAGTTAAAAGGAGAAACGAAAACACTACCATATATCTCGGAACAGAAGACAGTATTGTAAATGTCGATATAGCCAGAAAAACCTGCAAACTACTGGGGATTGAGAATATTAATGAATTACCTTTCGACCACAATACTATGTCTCTCGGCTTGCCACAAATATATAGAGATATTAAGGACGAGCTTAAAAAGGAATAAAAAAACAATTTTCAGTTATTAACAGTCAAGAATGCGGGGCGATAAGGAAGAGTTTCCTCTCTCTTTTTTACTTGAACCAAAGGCCACTTGGTAAGCGCTTCTTTGAGTACTTCAGAAAGTTCTGTCGCGTAGATGAATTTTATATCTTTCTGCACATTTTCCGGAATATCCTCCATATCCTTTTTATTTTCTTTTGGCAAAACTATACATTTTAACCCTGCACGATGTCCCGCAATCACCTTTTCCTTAACTCCACCTATTTCCAAGACTCGTCCCCTGAGTGTAACTTCTCCTGTCATTCCCACATTTCTTTTAACCGGAGTTCCGGTCAGTGCAGAAACTAGGGCTACCGTCATCGCCGTTCCGGCAGAAGGACCATCTTTCGGAACCGCTCCTTCGGGGACATGAATGTGAACGTCGAGTTTGGCACCGAAATTTTCTTTTAACCCAAGCTCGCGCCAGTGTGATTTTGCCCAAGTAAAAGCGGCTTTTGCGCTCTCTTTCATTACGTCTCCAAGCTGCCCTGTAAGGGTAAGTTTGCCGGCCCCCGGCATTAGCGCCACTTCAATGAATAAAATTTCCCCTCCGGCCGCCGTTACTGCAAGACCCGTTGACATACCCACTTCGTCTTTTTTCTCAGCAATAAGAGACGAGAATTTCTGGGGGCCAAGATATTTTCTAACATCTAGATTACTAATTTGTTTTGGATATTTCTTGCCTTCGGCGACAAGCCTGGCGATCTTTCTTAAAATAGTTGCAAGATTTCGTTCCAAATCTCTTACTCCAGCTTCTCTAGTATATCTATTAATAACTTCGTCCATTGCTTTTTTACTAATCGATAACTTTTTATTTTCCAATCCATGCATTCTTAGCTGTTTTGGCCATAAAAAGCCTTTTGCTATATGATACTTTTCGTCCTGAGTGTAGCCGGGAAAACGAATGACCTCCATTCTGTCCCTTAGTGCAGCAGGAATTTTTTCAATGACATTCCCCGTACAAATAAACATAACCTGCGACAAATCAAAAGCAACTTCCAAATAATGGTCAGAAAATTCCTTATTTTGCTCTGAGTCTAATGCTTCGAGAAGTGCTGAAGAAGGATCACCTCTAAAATCAATCCCAATTTTATCAATTTCGTCCAGCATAAAAACGGGGTTTTTCGTGCCTGCATTTTTTATTCCCTGAATAATTCGTCCCGGAAGTGCACCAACATATGTTCTTCTGTGGCCTCTAATTTCCGCTTCATCGCGGATACCTCCGAGAGACATTCGTACAAACTTTCGGCCCAATGCTCGTGCAATCGATTTTCCAATTGAAGTTTTTCCAACACCGGGAGGGCCTATAAAACACAAAATTGTAGGCTGGGATTCGTCTTTATCAAGTTCTGCCTTTTTACTCCTTTTAGCCCCACCATCCTTCTTTATCTGCATTACGGCCAAATATTCTAAGATTCTCTCTTTAGCTTTTTTGATGCCGTAGTGATCGTCTTCCAAGATTTTAGCTGCTTTGTCTATGGATACGTTATTGGGGGTAACCTTATCCCAAGGCATGTCTGTCAACCAATCAAGATAGTTTCTAATGTAGCCTCCTTCAGGGTTATGGGGAGACATCTGGACCAGCTTTTTAAGCTCTTTTTCGGCTTTTTCCCGAACATCCTTCGGCATACCGGCCTTTTGGATCTTGGTTTTATATTCTTTCAGTTCATCGGTTGACAGCTCTCCCTCATCAATTTCACCTAATTCTTCTTCTATAGTCTTTTTCTTCTCTCTCAACATCGCTTTCCTCATCTGATCTTCAAAACGTCTTTGTGTTTTGGAAGAAATAGATTTTTCCAACTCTAGTACATTTACTTCGTGAGAAAGAAAGCCCAAAATTTTTTCGAGTCGGGTTTTCAAAGATATCACTCCAAGAAGTTCCTGTTTGGCCTTAGTTTTTATATCAAGAAGCGAGGCAACCTGATCGGCCAATTCTTCGGGTTCTACTTTCCCTGAAACAAGCCTCATTACTGCCATTATTTCGGCACTCTTCCCAAGATTGATTGCTTTTTTGAAAAGATCGGAAACTTTATTTGCCAAAGCCTCAATCGCACTCCCTTGCTCATTAATAGACGGAATTTCTTCAACTTTAGCTACTAAATACGGATCCGTTGAAACCAACTCTATAAGCTTTATTCTTGCTTGTCCCCTTACCACTGCATGGATTTCTCCTTCCGTGGACATCATTTGGGTAATTGTGGCTATTGTTCCTATTTCGTACAAATCTTCAAACCCGGGGTCAGGTATTCTTGAGTCTTTTTGGGTAAAGATGCCGACCACTCGATCCTCCTGAAAAGCATTATTTACCGCAACAACGCTTTTCTTTCTACCAAATGAAAGAACCGCGTCTGTATGGGGAAAAATAACCGATCCACGAATTGCACAACAGGAATTTGCCTGAAAGTTTTTCCCGGGTTTGAAATTATCTTAGTAGTTTCTTCTCTCATATATTAAAGCGTATTTTAGCAGTCTACAGTCTAGTTTGCTAATTGTCAATAGTTTATTTCACTAACTTTCCTAAATGAAGCCTCTCAATAACATTTGCTGTTATTATTCCTATTAGAGCCCCGACAAGCACGTCTCCCAGATAGTGAACATTTCCCAATATTCTTCCCCAAGCCACAAATGCCGCAAAGAAGATAAACCACATACCAATTCTTTTGTCATGAAGCCAAATACTCGTTGAAAGTGCGAAAGCAGCTGCAGCATGGAAAGAAGGAAAAGAATGATCCTGTGGGATAGTGAAGGTTAAAGGTGGAAAACCATTCATTAAAAATGGCCTTGGAATAGGAAATAAACTTTTTATAACCTCGGTGATAATCCAAACCAAGCCTATTGCCAGCAGTGCGTGCAGTACTTGTTCTTTTTTTATTCTTCCATCGACAAGCCACAAAACCAAAAGCCCCAGAAACATAATATAAATAAAAATACTTGCCAGAAAGGCAATGACTATTGAAGTGCTGCTGGATAATACTGCCGGATTCATAAAATATTCGGTTATCGGTTTTCAGACTTCGGTTTTCGGATAACAGTCTGCCGGTTAACCGGATTATCTGTTAACTGAAATCTGACAAACTGACTAACTGTAAACCGACAACTGACATCAGAGAACTGATAACTGAGTCGGTCATTCATGTATAACTATCTTTGTTCCCAGATTTCCCTCATCCGCGTAAACCGTTGATTTCCCTTCGGGAAGGACCGGAGATGTCCAGTAGTAAAGCTCTTTAGCAATTTCCGTCGGAAGATTTACACAACCATGACTTCTCTGAGTTCCAAAATCATTATGCCAATAAGTTCCGTGAAGTCCGTAACCACGCCAGCCTGGAACATCGCTATTTTGGAAGTACATTACATAAGGCACGTTGGGAAGGTAATAATAGTACTTTCCAGTTCCTCCTTCCATTTTGGTTGCACGAAGTTTGATCCAAATTCTAAACTCACCCGTTGGAGTCGGGTACCAAGGAAGACCTGTTGAAACCAGAGTTTCCAAAAATAATTTACTTCCGTCCCAAGCTTTTAACCTTTGCTCGGAAAGATCAACCTCAATCCATCTCTCCTCGTTTGCAACTCCTAATACTTTAGAGGCTTTTATATCAAAAACATCCTCCGGAATATTAACTACACCACCGTCAAAATAGGCAGTTTTTTCCAGTGAATTAACCGAACCCGAAAGATCTCCTGACTTTAATGAAGAATACAGTTCCCCAACTGCTACAATTCTCCCTGATTTATCTGCTGAATGGAAATTAAGTAGTACAAATGAAATTATAATTACCGCGCCAGATGCCAGAATGATTAGAAAATTCTTTTTCATCACTTTTGCTTGTTTTTAGAGTAACATTGATTATACTAAATAGGCAATGGGTTTAAAGCATCCAACCGTAAAAAGTTTCAAATATGCTTTTGAGGGTCTAAAGACGGCTGTCAAAAGAGAACCCAATTTTAGAATCCACATAGCAATTGCAGTTATTGTACTTATTACTGCATTCATTTTGAAGCTGACTCTACTAGAATGGATCCTCCTAGCTTTCACAATATTTTATGTGATTACTCTCGAACTTCTGAATACTGCACTAGAGGCGTATGTAAATCTGGTTAGTCCACAATTTCATCCGGAAGCCAAAATTGCAAAAGACGTTTCAGCTGCAATGGTCTTAGTTGCAGCTTGCGCTTCAGTAATCGTCGGTCTAATACTTTTTGTTCCCAAGATATTGGCCTTATTATGACATTCTCCCCGCACATAGTGCGGGGTTTCTCTTCTAAAAGAGAATGACATATCAAAGTTCGATTCATCTCTGGGCTAAAAGCCCAGAGTTTTCTCGAAATTTGCTATAAAAACAGGATCACTATAGCTCCGATTAGAAAACACCAGTAGCCAAAAAACTTAAATTTATTACCAAGAAGAAATTTATACACAACTCCAATTGACAAATAGCCAGAGATTAAAGCAAAAATAAAACCGATTATATAAAAGCTCGGATTTTGAATTCCCCCTAATCCATGTGTAAAAAGTTGCAAAATATTCGCGCCTAAGATTGCAGGGATCGAAAGCAAAAATGAAAACTCTGCGGCTTTTTCCCTATCTACTCCCAGTTTAACCCCTGCAAAAATTGTTGCTCCGGAACGAGAAATTCCGGGAATTATAGCAATCGCCTGACCGATCCCAATAGTAAACGCATTAAGCGGATTTATTGCCTTCTTGACTGTTTTTACCCTGTCGACCATTACATTTAAAAATCCTGTGATAAGAAATTCTAATCCCAGCGTCTTCGGAGCTCCAAACATCTTCTCTAACTGACTTTGAAAAAAGAAGCCCACGAGCGCGGCCGGGATAGTCCCAATAATAAGAAGCATCAAATATCTTCTACTTAACCCAAAAATTGTCTTTCGAAAAAAATAAAATACGGCGATCAAAGTGGCCAGATGGAGAACTACGTCAAAAAGTACACCCGGTTGGCTAAAATTCGGAATTAGGCTCTGGGCAAGAACCAGATGCCCTGAGGAAGAAACCGGTATAAACTCAGTTAAACCCTGAAGGATACCTAAAAATATAGACCAAAAAATATTCATCTATTCTTAAATTCTTTAGCTCTTTAGTTCTTTAGTTAATATGTATATCAAATCTGCTTTATCATCCGAAATAAATAAAACTCCATCTTTATCGAAAATTAAATCTACCGGTCTTCCCAAAATTTCCTTCCCCTTTATAAAACCCGTGATAAAGTCTTCCATCCCGGTAACTTTCCCTTCGTCTACTTCAAGCTTCACAATTTTGTAACCCACGGGAACGCTTGAATTCCAAGATCCGTGAAAAGCAGAAAGTAAACTTCCTTGATCCTCTTTTGAGAAAAGGTCCGAGTCGATAAATGTTAACCCTAAAGGAGCTATGTGTGCAGGATAATTAAATACAGAAGGAACGGTTTTTGAACAAAAATCTAAAGACTCTGATCCTCTAAACTTAGTATCTCTTATCCTATCTCCATAACACCACGGCCATCCGTAATCCATGGTCCTGAGCGTAGTCGAAGGACTTTCGGTTTCAATAACATTCAACTCATCTGGAGGTAAATTATCTCCCAAAAAATCTCTTCCCATCTCATTTCCCCAAATTCTTCCAGAATTATCAAACACAAAAAATACCGTGTTTCTTAAACCTTTGGCGAAGACTTTAAGATCGCCTCCATCAAGGTTTGATACAAGAATCGACGCTCTTTGCCAATCCTTCTCTTGACAGGTATCGCAAGATGAACCCACAGATGTATAAATTTTATCCTCGAGTATTTTTATTGTTCGCGTGAAATGTCTTCCCCCGCCAGATAGTGAAAACAAGACTTTTGGATTCTGTAATTTAATCTTAGACGAATCGTAATCGTAACGAACAACTTTATCAGTCTCTGCAATAAATATCTTATCACCGGCAAAATCTATCCCGTGAGGACTATTAAGACTTGCTATTATTTCCACTAGAGCATCCGCGATTCCGTCTCTATTTTTATCGGGAAGTGCAAGAACCTTTCCGGCTGAAGGAATCGAGGCAAAAAGTGTCCCGTTTGAGTCAAAAGCCAAAACTCTCGGCGACCCAATTTTCCTAACATCAGCAAATACGGCCATTCTAAACCCTTCGGGTATATTCAGAGGAGAATTCAAATCCGAGCCTTGGGGTAGTAGTTTTATGATATCTTTTGAAGGTGGCTTTACTTGATTAATAATCGCTTCAGGGTCAACATGATAATAATTTTTTAACAAAGAATATAAAACAGAAACCCCTAAAACAAGTAAAAAAGTTATTATTAATACCTTCCTCATATTATGATTTTACAGCTTTAGAATTTTAAATGTAATTATTATTAAAGTATCCAGACCTAAAGGAATCAGTAGAAATATGTTGGAAATTTTAAGGACTTCAACCAACTCTATGGTAAATAGAGTTTTCAAATTAAAAAATGGGAACCTTATTCCCAATACAAAAAATAAAAGATAAATTAGTAAGATAAATAAGAATAATTGAAGGGCTCCTTCCAGATCTTTTTTACTGGCAAACATTGTATTTCCGATTGCGAATATCAAATAGGCGGTAAGAAGGATAAAGTATAGGTTTATTGGTACACTTTTTAAAGTCAAAAAATAAAGCCCGCCCAAAATTAAAGAAGTTCCAAAAATAAATGGAGCAATACCAATAAGAAAGCGTCTTACAGGATCGGTTTTACCTATACCAACGCTTCCCATCCTAATAGCATCACCTTGTGTCTGAGGTAAGAATTCTACTTGGCCGAAAGGTACTAAAAGAAAAAGAGCGGCAAGAGCATGCGAAACTTCGTGGACAATCGTTCCTGGAAGAAAAAGGACAGCTAATAAATAACTTGCCCGTATTCTATTCTTAGTTAACCTTAAAAAAAACCCATAGACTGAAGCAGTAAGTCTTTTAGCTAAAAAATAAAGCAAAACCAATTCTAAAAAAAACAGTATTAGAAAATGCATTGATTTAAGTGTATTACGTTTTTATGCTAAAGTTTAATTATGAAGTTAAACCTGCCCAAAAATAAATTACGTTTTCCTAAATTCCGCTTTGATAAACATATTCCAATTATACTCATTCTTCTTGTAGTAATCGGATTGGGTTTTTACTTTTTCAATACCAAAACGACAAGTCTCCAAAATTTAATAACTAGCATAACTTCTGAAAAGGACAAAAACCTTGAAGAGCTCCAAAAGATTGCAAAAGAATTGGAAGATTTGAAAAATCAGGATCAACTAAAAAGAAACGATGAGTTGCAGAAAGAAATCCAAAACATTGAAAAAACCTATGATAAAGCTGTTTCGATATACGAAAGTCTACTGGATTTGAAAGACAACACCAATAAAACTAGTGAGTTGGATGAACTGTTTTCTAAATCGCTTTCATATCTTGCCGACCGTGACTACTCTTCTGCTTCCACAACTCTTGATACTCTGGCAACAAAAATTAAAGAAGAGGAAGTAAAAGTGGCATCAACTTTCAAAATTCCGGAAAACGTGCCAGTACAAAATGCTCCTCCCGGATCCGGCTACTCAAGACAGCAGGTCCAAACCGAAGCCGGAACCTTTTTGGTAAATATCATAGCGGCAGATCTAAGGTCCAAACCGAAGCCGGAACCTTTTTGGTAAATATCATAGCGGCAGATCTAACCGGCACCAAAGTTATAGTAGATACTGCATCGGACTCGGATTGTTCAAACGACTGCCCTACTTTACCACTATCTACTTATGTTTCCCGAAACGGTGCATATGCGGGAATTCATGGTGCTTATGCTTGTCCTGCGGAATATCCAAGCTGTGCCGGAAAAACTAACTCCTTTGACCTTTTGATTATGAACAAAAATAAATACTACTTTAATTCATCAAACAATGTGTACAGCAACAACCCGGCTGTAATTTTTGGCAATGGCTGGATAAGATTTGTGGCTCATGCTTCTGAATGGGGTCGCGACACTGGAGTCGACGGGGTTCTTTCAAA
>LBWB01000009.1 GCA_000993405.1 Candidatus Woesebacteria bacterium GW2011_GWB1_39_12
TGTTGTACACGGAGTCGTAAGAGTGGGTAAAAGTGACTGAATATTTCCAAGTGCTCCTCCTGCAACAACATCTCCGCCAATAACCTGCCACCAAGCCTGAGTGTTTGAAACAGTAACTTCTCCTTCAAGATCGAATCCTGCCTGAGCTGTACAGGCAGTATTTCCCGCATCATCCATGTCTCCTACAACTGTATAAGTTCCCGAGCCCGGTGCATAACCTGTTATTTTTAAGACACTCGCGTCGGGTGGGTTTATAGTATTATCTGTTGCCGATGCGCTTCCGGGAGGACATGACGCTCCACTTGTAACACAAACGCTGGCAATGGATGCTGCGTCGGAATCAAGAGTTGCCGTCAGAGTATCAACATTACCACCAACACTACTTACAGATACGGCCAAGTCAAGTGTCCCCCCTGGAACCAAACTCTTGTTATCCGGTCTCAAAGTACAGGAAGGACCACCACCTAAAGCAATTAGATAATCAATGCCATTATACCTTCTGTAGTACTCCCTACAAATAACCTCCTGAGTGGCTACATCAAAGCTACAATCTGGTGCAGACCCCCCCTGCGCACTCCAGCGGGCATTAACCAAGGTGTAACCGGCAGGAAGCTGGAGATGCATCCGATTGGCGGTAAGATGATTATAATACGGAATCCCTCCCCTACCACTACAATCTTCCGGATAACCAACATTACCTATTACCGTAGAACCGTTTTGGGCAATTACTCTAATTCCATCAATCGTGGTACAACCCCTACCGGGATCACTGCAAGCCTCATAGATTTGACAATAACAAGTCCATCTTTGCCCACAACTCGATGACGACCCGCACTTGTCTGCGTACTCACCTGGGCCGTCGCACCCCATATCGCTAGCCATTTGATTACAACTACAACTCGCATCGCAAGCACCTAATCTATTTCTATTGTAACCTTCACATAACACCCCCGAACTGTTAACTAATCGTGAACCAGAAAAACTACCGTCATTATTTGTGTCCAAATATACAGATCCACCAATATTGTAATCTACTGCTGCAGTGGATCTGCATCTGCATTCATTGGCAGCTCCGATCCAAATACATGAATATCCCGGATCGCAACCGCTACCACAGATTCCTGCCGAACCACCACAAGTCCCGCCGCTTTGTCCACAATACCCCGGCTCGCACTCATTCGCAGCAAAATCGCAACCTGCGGCAGGGTCTTTGCTTTCGCATGTGGCTTGGTCGTTACTCGAACAAACATTTGTATTTGTTGGACATGCAGGATCTGAAGTATCGCAGCTGTAAACACGGTTGCTTCCCCACCAATCTGCTCGACAGACTGTAAGACCACCTTCGACTACTGCATGACACCACATGGGCTCAATCACCACTTCATCATCGCAAGATTGGGCATAGATCTTTTTTGTGGGCACAAAAAAGAAAATACCTGCCAAAAGAGAAACGGATATTAGCAGTTTAAAAAAGAGTCTGACTTTCATATTAATTGCCTTCATCAACCTCGCGTTTGCTCAAAGATAATACGAAAAATCCTTCAGTAAACTTTAGGGTTTTCGCTTTTAATTCTTGTTCCAGTTGAATTTTTTGTGGATTTTCTAAAAGATCGCTTAGAACCGCTTTCCTTATTTGGTTATCTTGCGATATATTATTTATATATTCGACGATTCCTTCCCTTACTTTTTCGTCATTTTTATCAAAGTCAAAATGAAGTATGCTCAAATTAATGTAATCTCCGGCCCTAAAATACTTAGTCACCTCAGTTGCATCCATCGTTCCATTTCCTTCTCTTTCACCCAAATAATAACCAACCTGAGAATCGTTCAGGGCAACAACCAATTTATGCAAACTTTCTTCGTATTTATACACTAACTCTAAACGGGCTGTTTTCTTTGAATTATTAATGCTAATCTTTTCTACTAATAAATTGCCAAGCGACAGCCTTTTGGCTCCAGCAAGGGGCTTTTGTTTATAGTAATAGTCAAAGTCACTGAATAGTATATCCTTTTCAAGTTTTATATCTTGGCTGGGATAATTACTCTTTAATATAAGATAAATTAAAGCCAGAACTAAAAGTATAAAAATTCCAATAATAAGAAAAAGAAGAATTTTCTTTAATTGCCCCATCATATTTAGAATACAACATTAAACATCAACCATTCAAGATGAAAGCAATAATTGAAAGCCCTGAATGAAGATTAATATTCAATAGGAATTGTCAATGAGTCCGGAAACACCCATTTCTCATCGCCACTGTGTATTCCTTGACCGCTATTAAAAGCCTCAAGTATGTCCTCAATCCCCTTTCTTTCTGACAAGGTTCTCATAATTAGTGCATATTCATCAGCTAAATCTTTATTTGTAGCACGAAGTTCATAAAGATCAGCTAATCTTTCATACTTAATATAACCCGAGCTTCCTAAATACAAAAAGGCAATATCAACTTTTTCTCCTTCTTTAAAGTTAGAAGGAAAATCTCTTGGATCGACAGCATTATGAATATTCTCCTTATCCTTATTTACTCCTAATCCGCCCCTGAAAACAATTTTGGTAGTCTTTACCTCGCTAAACTGATTTTTATAAACCAAGGTAAGCTCTAGCTCTCCAATCTCCTTCGCACTTTCTGTATTTGGACTTAGAATAACTTTCCTTGTTTCCCAGTCGGATATTACAAAGGGTCCTAATTGTATGCCATTAAGAAATGCCACCTCTCCCGTTTCCTCACTTTTTAATGTCGAATGCCTGTATAAAGTAAATGTATTATGAATTGGTTCATAACCGCTTGCTTCTTCTGATAGTTTTTGTGTCAAATCTTCATCTGATCTATCAACTACTTCCACCTCTGCCGGACCTAAGTCGTAATAGTCCTCGACTTTGAAAAACTCTTTTACCTTCCATTCTCCTTTGTGATTTTTTCCAATTACTAAATGTGCTTTTCTATCAACTCCGTTGGTTATACTTATTTGGTCTCCCTCAACAACCACGTCCAGCCCTTCTGCGTCAGGGGTATTTATAAAAGGATTTATCGAAGACATAATAAGGCCGTCTTCCATAAATTTAACGGATACTACACCTTCGGAAGTTGATTGATCGCTTACGGTAACCGGGGTTCCTCTTGTGGTATCTTCATATACGCTAATTAGCCTATAAACAATTTCTCCGTTCTCGCCTCGGTAAACCTGAATAGTTTCGCCTGTATCCGTAACCCTTCGGGCAACCCTGTAAATTGGATTTCCATCAGCGTCTTTATCTATCTCATAAAACATCTCATCGGGTGTTGCAACATACCAATACGCTTTTTCTCCAACCTGCTGTTTCTTAGCCACATTAAAGTTTTCTCCGATTACATTACCATCTTTATCTGTCGCCTCCTCGGTTTCGGCAAATACAATAAAGCCTTTATTTTTCAGTACACTCGTATCTAAAGATCCACCTTGGGTAGAAGAAGAAGTTCTCACTGTTTCGACAATATTTCCCCCTTCCGGAATCGCTCCTGGGATGTAACCTTTTAATACCTCCGTCGGTTTTGGAGTCGGAAGAACTTCGGGAGTAGATGTGGGATTTTCAGCGGTATTTGTTGATTGTGGAATAGTAGTTACTGCAGGAGTCGGAAGATCTTCTGTTGCTTTCGGCTGGTTTTCTGAAGCATCAAGATCTGATTGTGTAGGGTTGGCAATTAGACTACTACAGGCTGCAAGAATCAAGGTTGCTACGGTAATCCCTGAAGTAACTTTGTAGGCTGTCCTAGCTCTAGTTTTTGGACGACTATCTTCTTCCAAAAGACCCTTTAGTGAAATTTCCTGCCCAGAATCAAGTCTTAGTAGATTTGTTCTTGTCTCGACTATTTCTTTAATCGCCTGATCGGTTCTTGTCTGCAAAAGTGCGTAAGCGTCTGGAATGTTTTTTCTTACAACCCTTAATCTTGCTTCGGCTAAGGCAAGGGTGTTCAAGAGCACTGGCATTTTTTGTTCTTGTTCGGCATTCGTTACAAAACCTGTGTTTTCACTTAAGAAATAGGTTCTTCTTCCATAATCTGTTTCAATTCTTGCCCTAGGAAGGGAGCCATTTACCTCCTCTTTCCAAACAACGGCATTAACCCAAACATTAGGGTCTTGAATAATACTAACGTCTTTCCTAAAGCGATCAAGTGAAGTCTCATCAGAGAAAAATTGATGCCTAGGGAATTCCAGCCTATTCGCCAAGGCTGAGACATAACTACCCATTGTCGGAAATGGATCTGTCGATTCTTTTCTTTCTAAGTCCATGGTTAAGAAAAAACCCTCCGATTTGGAGGGTTAAAAATTAGCTTTAATTAAAGCCGGTAAATTTAACTAAGAATGATAAATTAATATACATTTGGCAATATTATACCATATCAAGTAAAATACTATAAGATACCTTTACCCGTGGGAGGGGCTTGACATTCAAACTCCCACATTTATACTCAATAGTGATCAATTACTCTCCTAAAACACATGGATAAAAATCTTGCCCAAGAAGCAATTTATGCAGCTCTTTCCGGAAACTGGCAGAAAGCACTTTCGCTTAATCAAGAAATTTTAAAAAATGAACCCAATGACGTTGAAGCTCTAAACAGGCTTGCCAGGGCCTATTCTGAAATAGGCAACCTCAAAAAAGCTAAAGAAACCGCCCAGAAAGTGCTTAAGAATGATCCCTCTAACTCCATTGCATCAAAAGCTCTTGAAAAATGGAAAAGCCTTAAAAAAAGCGATACTCACACACAAAAGCCATCTGATCCACAAATATATTTAGAAGAGCCCGGCAAAACTAAAATATTAAACCTTCTAAATTTAGGAGGTCCCAAAATATTGGCAAAATTAGACGCCGGCGATGAAGTAAAACTGAACTCTCACGCTCATAAAGTCTCTGTTAACACATTTGATGGGAAGTATATTGGGAAACTCCCCGATGACATATCTGCCAGACTTAGAAAATTGATTTCTCTCGGCAATGAGTACCAGGTCTTTATAAAATCAATTGATAAAAATTGCATAAAAATATTTATTAGAGAAACTAAACGCGTATCCAGCCTCTCTGACACCCCTTCTTTTTCAAGCGAAAGAATTGACTACGTCTCCTTCACGCCCCCGGAACTAGTACACCGTAAAGAAGAGTTCGAAATTGAACCCGAACAAGAGGAAGAATAGTTACTCGCATCTAAAACTCGTCGGCAAATTTCTTTCCCAATACAATTTCCATATCAAAATTTCCTCCAGGATCAACGGGTGCGACGCGACAATTAAATAAATTCCTGATTAAATCCCCAACTTCTTTATCATCACTTCTAATCTCGCAGTTAAAATCTGCCTCATCTTCCCTGGTAATTGATAAAACCTTACCTCCCAACACTTCGAGCACTAAATTAAGTTCTTCAGTAAGACCAGGTCTTCCTGTTCTGTCCTTTATAACTATACGGTAAGTCCCATTTGACATCTTTGTGTTTGTAAAAAGAATCGCAATTCTTTGAGGAATACTCCCCTCAACTCTATAGCCTTTACTCCCGTCAGAAAGAGTGGTCTTTTTTAAGTATCCGGTTTCTTCCAATTTTAAATCGGCCCTTTTGGAATTCTCTACTCCCAACGAAAATAAGGCCAAACCGATCTTGTCCCCTAATTTTAAATTTGAATCATATTTACTAAACGTTGCCTTAAAAAGGCCCGATATTCCCGAGGAGTTAAAACCTAAGCTTTGTCTGTCTGCCCAGACAAAAGAAGGAAATTTAAGGTGCCGAGTAACGGTCTTTGCCAAAAGTGCACCTTTTTCCTTCTCCTGATATCCAAGCTGCCAGACACTGCCTATTTTCCAAACTCCGAAGTTTTTGGCTACTTCAACCTCTGTTTGCGAAGGAACAGTAATACTTATTATCTCACCAACTTGCGGATCATATGTGGTAATTACGACATTGTCTTCCAAATCCCTAGATACAATCGTAAGTTTATCCTTCCCGTTCCAAAAGGCTCTATTAAAAAAAATGATTGTACCAAAAGTCAAACCAATTAAAATGATTAAATATATTAAAACCTTAAACTTAGGTCTTGCCTTTTGTAAACGTAAAACCTTCTTTACTCGTCTTTGGGCAGGCATGATAGCTATACTAAATATTATGTGAACATTAGTCTATTAAAATGACTTTTACCGGCTTTCACAAGTTTCTCCCCCTTTGTTCCATATATCCTCAAAAGGTGTCTAATGTGCTCACCCGCAACTACCTCGGGTACAATTACGTAACTTGCTCCATTCTCATAAAGAGCTAGGGCGTCAAGTCTCAGGGGCGCCGTAAAAATAGTTATTAAATCCCTATTCGTCTGTGAAACATACTCTAAAAGAGATAAATTATCAGCTAAATTGCCGCTTGTGGAAATAAGCATCCTAGCACTCGCAACATTTGCGGTTTGCAAAATGTCTGAATCACTCACGTCTCCGAAAATTACAGGAATTTTTTGAGCCGAAAGCGCTGTAAAAACCTTCGGATTAAAATCAATAACCAAAAAGGGGACATTTTTCTTTATAAAATAGTTCACCAAATTTCTTCCCGTCCTATCGCAACCCACGAGTACTATGTGGTCTATCATCTTGGGGGTGGAAACAAGCACCTCCTCTCTTGCCTTTTTTCTTTCAAAAATAGATAAATACTTACCAACGAGTCTATAAATCTTATCTGCGTACAAAATCATATAGGTAGAAAAAGTCATGGTGATTGCTCCTGATAAGACTACCATTGAGACCACCTCCCTTTTTATATGACCAAGAGATCCACCAAGGGCAACCAAGATGAGCGAAAATTCGGATATTTGAGCCAGAGACAGTCCAGTAAGTAGAGACGTTCTTTTTTTATAACCCAAAATTCCCAAAGTAGTCATAACTATCAAAGGTTTACCTACAAGTACAAATAGGGACAATATTAAAGCTTGAGGAATAACATATAGCATTGTCTGGCCGATGGCGAGCTGCGTTCCCAGATACAAAAAGAATATTACAAGAAAAAAATCTCTCAGAGGTCTGGTTCTCGAAGCTATTTCTACGTGCTCCGGCAAGTTAGAAAGAGAAAGACCTGCCAAAAATCCGCCGATTTCCAAAGTAAAACCCAGTGGTCCGGCTATGAAAAGTGCTATTCCCAATGCCCAGGCAATGCTTCCGACAAATAAAAGTTCCTGGGACGAACTAATAAAACGTTCAAAAAGACGCGGCAATATCCTTCTCGACAGAAACCATACCAAAAAAAGTAAAACTACTCCTTTCACTCCGACGAGTGCATAATTAATTATTCCCACATCGTAAGATTTGGCACTCGATAGAAACATGAGAAGCAGAATTACCACCAAATCCTGGATCAATAAAATTCCGACGGTCAGTCTTCCATAAAAGCTCGCTAGATCTTTTTTCTCTGACAAAAGTTTGATAACCACAATTGTCGACGAGAAAGATAATGAAAAGGCAATATAAAGCGAGGCTATAAAATCAAAGCCCATCATTAATGAGAGGAAAAAAGCCAGAATGGAGGATACAATTATTTGTACAAGAGAAGATACTAGGGTCGTCTTTCCGAATTGGAAAAGTTCGTGAATTTTTATTTCCATACCCAGAAGAAATAAAAGAAGTGTTATCCCAATTTTACCCAAGTTCTGAAGATAGGTATTATCCCCCACAAACCCTGTTGCAGCCAAAAAAAACCCCGCAAAAAGATAGCCGATCAAAATAGGCTGCTTAATAAGCTTGGCTATAATCCCAAAAAACCCTGCAGCAACCAGAAGTATGGCAATTTCCTGAAAGTTCATCTCAACTTAAAGATTACTGGGTTTGGGTTCACTTTACAAGAGAATTTTGTTTCACTAGGAAGCTTAGAGCTTTTTTTAAACCATCAGGCAACTCAGATTTAAATTCTAAAGCCGTATCTTTCTCGGGATGCCTTACTGAAATACTTTTTGCATGAAGAAAAAGCCTTGGGCACCACTTGCGATCGGCCCTTGCAGTTTTTCGGCCTGCATAAAATTCATCAGAAACAATCGGATGGCCGAGATATTTTAAGTGAATCCTTATCTGGTGTGTTCTTCCAGTTTTTGGAAAAAATTCCCCAAGAGTGAACGGTGATCTGTGATCGGTGGCTAGTGAGTAATAATTCAACACTTTATATCCTGTATTTGCCTCTCGGCCACCAGGTAAAACTCCAAATCTTTCTCGATTCCAAGGTAAGCGACCAACGGGTGCTTCAATTTCACCTTCTCTTGGTTCAAACTCACCGTGAACGAGTGCAATATAAGTTTTTTTAATTTCTCTTCTTTTAAATTGTGTTTGAAGGCTTTGAAAAGCGTTAGAGGTTTTTGCCACGACCAAAACTCCGCTTGTTTCTTTATCCAATCTATGGACAATACCTGATCGATATTCCGCGCTCTTGGCTACTGGATAGTCAAAATTCTTCTTTAACCAATCTTCGATAGTCGGCGTGGATCCTTTAGTTTTCACCTCATTGGTAATCCACCCCGCTGGCTTGTCGAGAATCAGTAAATGTTTATCTTCAAAAATAACCTTAGGATCCATTTGTTTATTTTACCATCAAAAAACCGCCTTTCGGCGGCTAACTTAATAACTTAATCACTTAATATCTTTTTACTTCTCTCTCCTCTTCTGATCTTCCAGGCAAAGAGTTGCCTCAGGGTATACCATAAAGACAATTCAAACTCAATCAAACTCGAAGGCAATCTTTTTGAAAAAGCTCTCGCAGACAATCGCAATCGAAATCCTTATAAGAGAATGTTTTTGGTGATTGTCGAGAGCGCAGGCACTGCACGAAAAATTCTTTTAATCTAAAAAGCCTGGCAAGTGCCGGTTTTGAAAAAAGTATTGCCGAGAGACTTCCTACTTCTCTCTCCTCTTCTGATCTTCCAGGCAAAGAGTTGCCTCAGGGTATACCATAAGGCGATCAGTGTCGATCATCTTTCCACAATCCTCACAGATTCCGTATTTACCTATCTTTATTCTGGTAAGAGCTTTTCTAGTTTGGATAATACGCCTATCTAATTGTTCCTTTATTGCAGACGTTTTGGCATGACCAAACTGCTCAGCGGCATCTGTATCTGGAGAAGCATTATCGATAAGTCTTGCGTGGTCTTTAAAAGGATCTTCCTCGTCAATTTCTTTCTTTCTCTTCTCTAAGATTCGCAACCTATCCTGCAAAAAATTTGAAACTGGAGCTAAAAGCTTTGCAGGAAAAGTTATTATGCCAGCTAATTTTGAACTCTGCTTAAGTTTCTTTTGATTGCCTTTTTTGTTGTTATTGACCTTTTTTTTCATGAGCTTCGCGCCAGATTAAAAAGAGTTAAGAACGAGGCGAAAGATATAACCGCCGAGATGACTATGTCCTTATTACCAACAAAGGATAACACATCGACGCCCAAAGTGGCAACAATCGCCCTTGTCAGAAAAAAGAATCCAAGAATAGTCATTCCGGTAAAACCCACTCTTCCGGATTTATACCAGCTAAAAGTTTTATAAGACTTATCTAAAAAAACAAAAATAATTATAAAAACTAAAATTATAAGAGTGCCTAAAGCCGAAATAACTTTGTTTGTATCAATCCAACTGTAACAAAATACAAAGCCATAAAGGGTCAAGGAGGATAATATTCCGGCTTCAATCGTTTCAAAAATCCTTAAGTTGAAGCGCAATATACCAATAAAGATTCCCAAACTTCCGCCCAAAAAACTTATCCAAAACCACCAACTTGGTGCAAAATTGTCCGAAATAATGCCTCCGAGACTAAATCCTAAAAGGATATAAAAAGCGGTCGTGAATATCTGATTTTGAGTATAGTCCTCTTTAAGCCTTCTCCAAAAAAGAAACAAAAATATTATAACCGCGATAAAACTAAAAACTATTCTTAAAATCATATTATGAATAATAACACAATATCGTCGGATCCATAGAACCTTTTTCAAAACTCGCCTTCTAGGCTCGTTTTGAGAGCTTATGGCAAGTTATATGAACTAGTTTTGGAACTAGTTCATAACCTTGACTTGGAGGTAAGATTTCGTTTATCATAACACTTACTGTGCTCGAAACACCACACGTGGTTGTTGCGGCAGCGATTGCAGTAAATGTAGCAAATCCTGCCTTGGCTATCCCCTTAGCCCTGGGTAGTCATTTTGTTTTAGAAAAGGTACCTCACTGGAATCCTCATTTAAATACTGAGCTTAAAAAATTCGGTAAAGTCTCTGCCCAAAGCACAAATATTGTAATTATCGACTCGATCCTTGCCCTAACTTTTGGAAGTCTAGTCGCCTATATGATGCTTCCTAATGTCGGTTTGGCTCTTACTGTTCTTTTGGCTTGTTTAGCCTCAGTTGTACCCGACCTTATCGAAGCTCCCTATTATTTTTTACATAAAAATAGCGACTTTATTGATAAAAAATGGATTCCCTTTAAAAAATCAATCCAGGTAGATGCTTCAAAGGGATTTGGTTTGTTTACACAACTTCTGGTGGTCTTTGCTTCAATCTGGTGGATACTTACTTAGCTCTTTCAACGTATTCTCCGGTTCTTGTATCAACTACAATTCTTTCTCCATTATTTATAAAAAGTGGAACTTTCACCAACAAACCATTCTCGAGCGTTGCCTGTTTATAAATATTTGCCGCCGAATTTCCTTTTACCCCGGGAGGTGTATCGTCTACCCTCAAAACCACTTTGGGCGGAATATCAATAGTCAGGGCTTTATCGTCCCAAAAGAGAAGATTAACCTCGCCGCCTTCTTTAATAAAGGGAAGTTCTTCTCTCACTATGTCTTCACCAACCTCTACCTGCTCATAACTTTTTGGATCCATAAATACTGCGCAAGAAGCATCTTTGTAAAGAAATTGGAGTTTTCTTTTTTGTAAAGTAAGTTCATCTACCTTGACATTTGAACTAAATGATTTTTCCTCGACCGAACCACTTTCCAAGTTTCTAGCAGTCACTCTAACAATTGCCCCGCCCCTTCCCATCTTTATATGAGAATACTTAATAACTTTATAAGGTTTTCCGTTTGTTAAAAATGTAACTCCGTTCTTTAAATCAGTTGAGTTGATCATAATTTAATTAGCCACCGACCATCCTTCTGCACCAACTTATCGTCGAACCAAAGCTCCCCGCCTCGCGTCGACGAGTCTCCGCGAGTCGAGGCGGGTCCGCCCCTTAAATCTTTTATCATATCCCAATGAAGAGCCGATTCGTTTTTACTCCCCGTCTCTTTATAACCTTTCCCAAGGGCTATATGGATACTTCCGCCAATTTTCTCATCAAAAAGTATGTCCTTGGTAAATCTGTCCACCGCAAAATTATTCCCGATTCCCAGTTCCCCGATTGTGCGTGAACCTTTATCCATATCTAAAATTTTATTTAAATCATTTTCGCCCTTATCTGCGGTCGCTTTTACAACCTTTCCTGTTTTGAATTCCAAACGGACGTTGTGAAACTCTCTTCCCATATAAAGCGCGGGGTATGTGTAGGTAATAAACCCGTCCGCTTGATTTTCAACAACCGATGTAAAGACTTCCCCGTCAGGCATATTGTTTTCTCCTCCAGCATTCTCAGCACTCCTCCCCTTTTTACCAAGTCTCAAGTCTGTTTTGTGACCAACAACGTGAACTTCTTTAGTCTTTGTCAAAAGTTCCGCCAGTTTCTCTTGCTCTTTAAATTTTTTCTTCCAGTCAACTTTATTTATTGCATTAAAAACAAAATCTTCATATTCACTAAGGCTCATGTCGGCTTCCTGAGCCTGAGCTTCTGTCGGAAATCGAGTTACTACCCAGCGGGTATTTTCTACTCGGTAATCTGTTATCGGACGGGTAACTTTCTGTCTTGCAGAAATTTTTTCTGCCACAACGTTGGAAAGCCCCCTTGTATTGGTTGAAGAACCTATTCTAATATAACAATCCATTTTCTTCATCTCATAATCCTCGAGTTCAGGATAAATTTTTATTTGTGCATTTGAAGCATTCTTGAAATATATTTCATCTATTTCATAGGAAATCCAATGCAATCGTACGTGCTTTGCACCTTTTTTTAGAAGCAGTTTGTATATTTCATACATCAGAGGTTTTGCCGCAAAATCGCCAATAACAACACAGCTTTCCCCTTTTTTAAACTTGAGGGAATTATTTACCAAAACTTCCGCTTGCTTTACAACTCTTGGATCAACAAGACTCATAACTTAGGTATTTTACTTTACGGATATGTTTGAAGCAATTAGGAGGTTTTAAAAACTTCTTGCTCTAACTTTTCAATTCTATCGCTGTGCTCGCTTAATTTTCCAGACATGACGATCCTTTCTTCATCGAATTTCTTAAATTGTCCCGCTATATCAACTAAGTGTTCCATAACTTTATTAAACTTCTCATCTATTACAATTTATTGTATAATTACCACACTGTCAATTATATCTTATTCATGCCGAGGTGGCGGGACGTCGAACGTCCCTGACCCGTTTGACGGGTCGGAATGGCAGACCCGCAGGTCTCGTGCGAGCGTAATGAATCCCGAGCAAAGTCGAGGGAGAAAAGCGAGCAAAAGCCCTGAGCGCAGTCGAAGGGCGATAAAACCTTTCTTGCGAAGCAAGAATAGAATGTTGAATAAACTATAATGATTTTAGGCCGAGGTGGCGGAATGGCAGACGCGCAGGTCTCAAAAACCTGTAAAGATAACACTTTGTGGAGGTTCGACTCCTCTCCTCGGCACAGATACACACTAAGCTCTTTTCGTTTCCCTTCCGTAAGAACCTATGCTTCGCATAGAACCTTGTGGCCGTTCAACTTAGCTTCGCTTAGTTTCACGACCATAAGAACCTTTCGTCATACTCAAGAACCTTGCGGGCGTTTGGTCTCTCGCCCGTAAAAGCGCATCCTGTCGCCCCTGAAGGATAGTTTAATTGAGGCCATTCGACCATTCCTGTGTTTGGCTATATCCAAATTAATATTCTCCAAATTCTCCTCGTCCTCACGCCACAAAAACATGACAACGTCTGCATCCTGTTCAATACTACCCGATTCCCTAAGATCGGCCAGTTGCGGTTTTTTTGGTCCTCCTCTTTGCTCGACGGCACGGGACAATTGTGACGCGGCAAGAATCGGAACTTTCAGCTCCCTAGCTAAATTTTTTAATCCCTGAGAAATTTCCGAAACTTCTTGAACTCTATTTTCCAGTTGGCGCGAGCGGGCAAGCTGTAAATAGTCAACAATCAAAAGGTCCACTCCTGCTTCAACCTGAAGTCTTCTCGCTTTCGTCCTCATTTCCAAAATTGATAATGCCGGAGTGTCGTCTATATAAATGGGGGCTTCTGCCAGTTCTCCCATCGCATTTGAGAGATTTGTAAAATCATCTTCAGAAAGTTTTCCGGTTTTCAATTTCCAGGCGTCGATGTCGGCTTGGGCAACAAGAAGTCTGTCCACAAGCTCTTCTTTGCTCATTTCAAGAGAAAAGAAGCCAACAGGCCTTTGATGCTTAACAGCCAAATTTTGTGCGATGTTTAGCGCAAAAGTGGTCTTGCCAATCCCCGGTCTTGATGCCAATATTAAAAGGTTTGATTTTTGCATCCCGGCTAAGACCTCATCCAGATCCTTAAAACCGGTTGTTACACCCCTTAAACCTTCAGCTTGTTTATGAAGTTCATCTAACCTGTCAAACGATTCCGAAAGTGCATCTCTGACGGGAGTAAAGCCAGCCTTTATGTGTTTCTGGGTTAATGCGAAAACTTCTCCCTCCGCCCGATCCAAAAGTTCGTCAGCCGCAAGGCCCTCATCCATCGAGAGCTCGACCAGTTTACTTGCTGCTTTCATGAGGGACCTTTTTGTTGCTGCGTCTTTTACAATACGCCCGTAGTGCTCAACGTGCGCGGCGGTCGGAACTTTATTGGCAACTTCAACCAAAAAGCTCACTCCGCCAATTTTTTTGAGTACCTTTCTTTTTTTCAGACGTTCTGAAACGGTTAAAACGTCAATCGGAATTCTGTCTTCGTAAAGTTCAAGTGCACACTCGTAAATTTCTCTGTGTCTATCATCATAAAAATCATCAGACTTTAAAAATTCGGCAACAGCAATTATTGCGTCGCGATCCAATAAAAGCGCACCCAGCACCGACTCCTCTGCTTCAGGTGAATGGGGCGGGATACGAACTTGAAGTTGATCAGCCATAATAAATTAAACTCTAAATTCTAAGCACAAAATTCGAAACAATATCTAATGTCAAATTTTCAAAATTCAAAAAAGTTTTAATATTGGAACTTTGAGTTTTGAATTTGTTTAGAATTTAGGATTTCGGATTTAGGATTTCTTTTCTAACACTACCACCTTCATCTCTTCTCCTAATTCATTTTTCTTTATACTTAATTTTTCCAATCTTTCCACAGGTAAGCTGACTTCCCTCAGAAAATCATCAACAGTTGCTAATTCTCCGAAGACCTCCTGATTAATCCCGGAAATTTTATAGTGCATAGGAATCGTAATTCTGGGTTCAATGTCTCGAACAACTTCTCCTGCTTCGCTTGGGCCAATAGTATATATTCCTCCTACAGGAATCATAAGAACATCAACCTCTCCCAACTCTCCAAGCACATCTTCAGTCAGTCTATGACCCAAATCTCCCAAATGGACAAGCCTCAAATCGTCCATCTCGATAACATAAATTGTATTTTTTCCTCGCTCAACACCCTTTTTTGAGTCATGGTAGGTCCCAAAACCAATTATAGATACACCCGAAATCTCATATTCACCCGGTCCATCAATAACTTTTTTTACATCTGATACCGCTTGAACAAAACCATGGTCATCGTGCGCGTGAGAAACCGTAACTAAATCCGCCGATATTTTAGGAAACTTTAATCCTACCTTTTTCGAATCAAACGGGTCGGATACAAGACTTAAAGACTTACCCCTAAGTTTGAAAGATGAGTGTCCAAGATAAGTAATATCCATAGAACTTGTTTCAAAACTCGCCAGGCGGGCTCGTTTTGAGGCCTTATGGCAAGTTATATGAAGTGTTTTGAAACCACTTCATAACCCTTTCGTCATCCTACCAAAGAGAGCTTAAGTTGACAAGGGGCTTTATCTCAATTATATTAACGCTGACCGGCCAGAAATTTCTCCTGCCACAATAATGCGTAAAGAACTCATAATTGCTATAATCGCTGGAATCATAGTGGGACTGACAATCGCCTTTGGCGTCTGGAGAGCAAATTCTGCTTTAAAAAAAGTTAAGGTTGTAACAAAAGAGCCTACTTCGTTAGATCAAAAAAGGTCGGTCAGTCAAAATGGTTCTTCTAAAATTACTCTTGCCGCGCCTGAGGCAGAGGACGTAATAACCCAAAATCCGACCAAGGTATCAGGAATTACATTAAAAGACGCATTAGTCGTAGTTTCATCAGAAGAAGAAGACTATATATTGAAAGCTGACGCTTCGGGGTCCTTTGAACAGGAAGTCGAGCTTATTGGCGGGATAAATCAGTTAATTGTAGCCTCGTTTGATGAAAGTGAAGGGAAATCTGAACAAGAATTAACGGTTATCTTTTCGAGGGAATTTAAGGTCAGTGAAGAAGGTTCCGGAAATCCTACTGCAACCGACGAGGGTGACCCTATCCGCGAAAAAGTAAGAGAAAAGCTTGAGGAGGTTAAGAAAAATCCTAAAGCTTATATCGGAACAATAACAGATAAGCTTGAAACATCTCTTCAGATTAAAAACGCTCTTGGTGAAATTCAATTAATATCTGTTGACAGCGAAAACGTCGACTTCGTAAAAACAAGTAAGAGTCAAACCACCATTAAATACAATGACTTGGCAATCGGAGACTTTATAATTGCCATGGGTTTTGCGACTAACTCGAATGGAGTTTTGGCTGCTCAAAGAATACTGGTTTCTCCCCAACTTGAAGCTCCAAAAAGGGAAATAGTATTTGGTCAGGCTACAGGTATCGCCAAAAACGTGCTTAGTCTAAAAGACAAACAGGGAAAAGAATGGAAACTTACATTTCCCAAAAAATGGAAGGGTCCTGAAATAAAAGAAATCAAAGAAGGAGAAAAAGTCGTGGCTATAGTTGAGCAAGAAGAAAATATCTATAATATAAGAACCATAGAAATTACGTCAAAAGTTGAAACTTCCTCAAATTAATTTTTCTTTATATGATACGGCTGCTAACGGAAAAGGACGCAAATCAATATCAAAAGATTAGATTACAAAGTTTAAAAACCGATCCGGAGGCATTTTTGTCTACTTTCGAAAGCGAATCAAAGTTACCTCTAGAATACTTTCAGCATAAAATTCGAAATGCCGAAAAAGATCCAACTTTCGGATATTATGGCCTCTTCGAAAGCTCAAGACTAATAGCCTACGCTCAAATTTCTGACGGCTACTTAGCTAAAAAAAAGCACGTTGCCTATTTCTATGAAGTGTATGTTGATCCCGACTTCAGGAAAAAGGGGTATGCTACCCAACTGATAAATTTTTTAATAGACAAAGTCAGGAAATATAAAGAAATCGAACAGATAGAACTAAAAGTTAATTCAAGAAATAAAAGCGCCATTGCCTTATACGAGAAACTTGGGTTTAAAAGAATTGCTCAGCTCCCCCACGCTGTCAAAGAACCCGACGGAACTTATCAAGATGAATTTATTTACAGTTTTTCTTTAAAAAACTTCCATTGACAAAAAATCTTACACGAAGCATTATTTTACTAAATGAAGATGAGTTTACATAGAATTGTTACAAAATCTTTCAGTTATCCTATTTTAAAAGAACTTAGAGAAATCAAAAAAATAATAAGGGAAACTAATAAAATTGCAAACTCCAGATACAAAAATTGATGAAGAAGTTTATAAACTCTACGGATTAACTCAAAAAGAAATTGAAATTATAGAGAAAGGTTGACACGCACATTTTCGTTTATTGCTTGATTAAGTTTTGTGGTAGTAGTATAAGTAAAGTATAATAACTTTTCATGCCTAAAGCATTGAGGAAATATATCAAAACTGACCCGAAAATTTTAGGAGGGGCTCCTGTTATAGCAGGAACAAGGATTCCCATTGAAAGAATTTTTCATTTAGTAAGACAGGGTTATACTACAAAAACACTGGAAGAAGAATACCCGCAGTTGGAAGCTCGGAAAATACAATACCTCTTATCCTACTTAATGGAAGCCGGCCTCGATGCCTTCAAGAAAACACAAAAGATACAACCTTCTACTCGATGAGGGATTGCCTCCGAGACAAAACTACCATCGACTGAACAATCTTCATGATGTTAAACACATTAAGCATGACTCCAAATTGGGCGGGGCTGCAGATAAAAAAGTGTTGGAGAAAGCCAAGAAAGAATCGCGTATTCTTGTAACATTTAATATAAAAGACTTTAAATTGCTTATCCATGAAGATACTCCCTCTATTATTGCCTTGTCGCCCAAACTTACTAATTTACAGGCAGATCTTAAGATTTGTAAGTTATTAAGAAAGTTAAAAACAGGTGAAAAGAAAGGGTATCTTATTTCCATTTCCAACAGCGGAATAATTTTAAAAAGAAGATTAATTAACCAAGATAATAAACTTAAAATCTAATTTGTACAAAGTATCTGCCTCCGAGGTGGTAAGTCAAAATCATAAACTAATAAATTGTCTAATCAACTTATTATTGCTATCATTTAAAGTATGGACAAGACGAAGTTACAGACCTTAAAAGGTTTTAGGGATTTTTTGCCAAAGGAGGCAAGAAAAAGGCAGTATCTAATTGACAAACTAAGAAGCATTTTTGAACTCTTCGGTTTTGAACCTTTAGAAACACCAGCTCTGGAATATAAAGAAATATTGTTTGGAAAATCCGGAAGTGAAACCGACAAGTTAGCCTACTCTTTTAAAGACCAAGGCGGTCGTGAGGTGGCACTTCGCTATGACCAAACAGTTCCAACAGCCCGTGTTATGGCTATGTATCAAAATTCTCTTCCAATGCCTTTCAGAAGATATCAGATCCAGCCTGCGTGGCGAGCCGAAAATCCTCAATCAGGCCGCTTCCGAGAATTCCTGCAGTGTGATGCAGATATTTACGGATCCCAATCCCCCATTTCGGATGCAGAGATAATCTCTCTGACAAATTACATTTTTACAAACTTGGGTTTTACGAAATTTAAAATTTTTATAAATGACAGGAAATTACTTTTCGAATTGATGACTTTTGCCTCTATTCCTCCGGAATTACAATTTCAAGCGATAAGCGCTATTGATAAATTAGACAGAAAGAGAGAGGACGAAGTGGGCGTCGAACTTAAAACAATAGGGCTTAGCGACGAATCAATAAAACATCTCTTTCATCATCTTGCAGAGTCTAAACCGAGCGAGAATCTTCTAAGTATCATAAAGTATGCCAAATCCCTTGGTGTTGATGAAGACAAACTCATCTTTCAAGCAAGACTAGCAAGAGGACTGGATTATTACACGGGAACTATATTTGAAGTAAAAATTGATGAATATAAAGCGGGCTCTGTTCTTGGTGGAGGCCGCTACGACAAACTTATAGAAAGCCTTTCAGGTATAAATATTCCGGCAGTCGGGTTTGGATTGGGATTTGACAGAACAATTGAGGCAATGGAACAATTTAAACTTTTCCCGGAAGAAGGAAGAAGATTTGGATCACTAATTGCCGTTTTTAATTCCGAACTCTTGGGGAAATCATTAGAGGTTACGCAAAAATTAAGAGATCAAGGAATTCAAGTTGAAACATTTCCGGACGAAACCAAGGATTTAACAAAACAATTAAAATATGCCGACAAAAAAGGGGTCAAGTGGTTTATCGTAATCGGACCCGACGAAGCGGAAAAAGAAAGTGTAATACTTAAAAACTTGGAAACGGGTCGTCAGGAAGATTTACCTCTCAAAAACTTGATTTCTAAATTAAAAGAAGGTTAATCCATGGCCCCAAAAAGAGTTAAAGCATATATCTACTTATTATTGGCAGCTCTTATCTGGGGTATCGCCGGTCCAGTTATTAAATTCACGCTTGATGGAATTGATCCCCTACCATTCATTTCTTATAGACTTGCAATATCCGCTGTTATTTCAATCATTTTTTTTATCTTAAAAATTAAAAAAGGTAAAAAATTTAGGCAATTAAGGGTTCATTTACCTTTGGTTTTTCTTTACGGATTTTTGGCCGTTCCGGCTGCACTTGGACTACTTTTTGCCGGACTTGATAATGGAGCGGCATTCTTCAGCGAGCACATAACTAAAAGGGAAAGGATCGGGGTTTCTATCGTGCTTTTGGGTGTTTTACTTAATTCCCTATACCCTATTATTAAAGCCGAGGGAGTCAAGCTTACTGCAAACATCTTGCTCTTTGCATACCTTTTAGCGGATTCCGGCTCAATTCTTATTGCCAAGAAACTTTCGCGTTTCAAAATTAATTCCGCCAACCTCACAAACCTGGCATTTATTATTGGTGCTATTACTTTACTTCCTTTAACGCTGGTTTCTTATGGCTGGGAAAATTTTTTTAGTCAAATTGTAAATCTACCTTTAAAATATCATCTCGGTGTATGGTATATGGCTATTTTCTCAGGCAGCATAGCTTATTATCTTTTCGTGAGAGCTCATAAATCAATAGAAGTGTCCGAAGCGGTTCTATTTAACTATCTCCAGCCGGTAATCACAATTCCCTTGGCAATTTTCTGGCTCCACGAAAGTATATCCCCATCATTTATCACCGGGGCTATTCTTATTACAATTGGTCTTATAATTGCCGAATACAAAAAGAAACGCTATAATACTTGAATCGTGAAAGCAAACATACATCCAGAGTGGTTTCCGGAAGCGCAAGTAACTTGTGCCTGCGGAAATACATTTAAGGTCGGGAGTACCTTACCCAAAATCGAGGTCGAGGTATGCTATAATTGCCATCCTTTTTATACGGGCCAGATGAAATATGTCGATACCGCAGGACGTGTTGACTCTTTTGAGGCAAGACGTAAAATGGCGGTCGAAGAAAGAGTTTCCAAGACCGAGAAAAGAATGTTGAGGCGGGAAAGAAAGATTCAAAAAGAACTAGAACGACCGGATACATTAGCCGAGCTTCGAAAGATATCTAAGAAAAAAAATTAGCAGTTTCTAACAATTAATAATCACTCACCCCGTGTGATTTTATTTATGAATAACGATATCCAAAAAGTATACATCGAAATCCGGGGCGCAACTGGTGGAGATGAAGCTAAACTCTGGGGGGGCGACCTTCTACGCATGTACATGCGCTATGCTACCAAAAAGGGTTGGCGCTCTTCCCCTATTGACGAAAAAACTCTATTAATTTCCGGCTCTCGTGCGTTTGACTTGCTAAAAAACGAATCGGGCGTCCACAGGGTCCAGCGAGTTCCAACCACAGAAAAGAGGGGCCGAATTCACACCTCGACTGCAACAGTTGCCGTTTTACCTGAAATAAAAGAAACTGAAGTACAAGTTAACCCACAAGACCTGGAAATATCTTTTTTCCGATCAGGTGGGCACGGAGGTCAAAACGTAAATAAAGTCTCGACCGCTGTGAGGTTGGTACATAAACCGACAAGCATTGTCGTAACCGCTTCCGAAGAGCGATTTCAGGAAGCCAACAGGCAAATTGCCCTTGCCCTTCTCCGTTCTAAACTTTGGGAAAGGGAGGAAGAAAAAAAGATGACAACAATCGCCGGATACCGCTCTCCCATCGGCCGCGGCATGAGGGCTGAAAAAATCCGCACCTACAATTTCCCTCAAGATAGGGTCACCGACCACCGAATCGGCAAATCATTTGGTAACCTTGAGTCCATAGTTGACGGGAATTTGGATAAATTGGTTACTTATCTTCAAACGGCCAATATATAAAATTCTCCAATAATATTCTACGTACAGATTTTATGAATTAAACCCCATACTTAATGTAGCAAGAGCCTCGCGCAACCGCATTTCTCTTGGATCCTCGGCAAGAGGAGGTATCATTATCTTTACTTCAGACGGAATATCCTCTGGTGTAATAATTGCAGGTTTAATTTTTTCCGGAGTTAGACCAATTCTGGGATTAGGTAGAATGACCCCTTCTGGTTCAAACCAATTCCTTCTTCCATACATTTCGTCCCTTATGCTTTTTTTCTGGATTAGTCTAAACCATTGGGTTTCAAATGTCCGCTCTCCAACCTCATCCTTCCATACACGACGTGATGACAACACATTATCCACTTGGCTGATGAATGGTTCACCAAGCCGATGAATAAAGTCTTCAAAGCGTGGGAATGACAGAGGAATTGCCCCAATTTCACGACATCTTTTTACAACTAAGTCAAATCTGGGATGGTCCCTCGCAATATGAATTCCGAACGGGCGTAGAAGTGAATATTTGTGTAACCAGTGTCTATCAATTTCTTTACTTTTTTTATCAAAACTGCCTGATGGACAGATGTAATCACAATAAGGTGAATAAGAAATAAGTGACGTTCTCCAAAAGGTATTTAAGTATGGCGTACTCCCTGCATCAGTAATCTCTTGGTTGGTATCCGCAACTACAACCGTAACCATATCTTCGTACCTAATTCCATAAAGCAGTGCCACATCTTCTTCTGTATCAGTTTGAGCATATATATGACCAGGGTGTGGAATTGTATTCCATTTTCCATGGAGTAAAAGAACTTTTAAGTTGGGGTTAAATTTTCTCCTTCGTTCTATATCAAGAGCTACTTCTTCCACCGACCCTAAAACTTTATTTCCAAGTAACTGATTTGCTGGTCCTAAATAGATATCTCTTTCCGATTGGGCTAAATTCTCTCGGGGCATTTTTCCTTGCATGAGAAGAGGGATATCTGATCCCAATAAAAAGTCGTGGAATATACCATAACTGATAGCATTGAGTTGAAACTGTTTACTGGGGTGATGATGATATCCTTCTTCATCGTAAAAACCATTGCTTGTCATAAGGAGAAGTGTTCTAATTGCCTTTGGTGAGGCTCTAACCCCAAGATGTAATAGATTGTAATTATCCTCTACTGCCTCACCGAGAGATCCATAGACTATATCAAGAGGTAAATAGGCTTCTGGTAAACCTTTTTCAATTGCGTTTTTAAGGTCGGGGTGCACCCTCTCTGTCACGGTACGTAATTATACACAAGAACTGATGAATAAAAACTTCGACTGCAATCAAAGAGGGCTCGAGGCAAATGTAGATGGGAATTTGGATAAAGTAGTCGAACTTCTTCAAGAGAAATTAAAATAAAATAACTCTTCTCTCATTCGACAAAAAGTGACTCATTGTAACCAATACGATTTAAGTCTTTTAAAAAATCACCCTTAAGATACTCAGATATATCCCATTTTTGCGATTTCAATCCTGCATTCTCTACCCCAATACTTAATCTTTCTACTCTCGTTGAAATTGACTCAACCGGCAGATCAGGAATTACTCGTAAATTTTGTCTAACAAAAAGATTGGTAATTTCTTCTATACTCATAGTTCCAGGCGTAAGTTCTTGCACGGCTTCTGTTGTACTTAGTAGAGGATAAGGATGGGTGATCCTACAATCTAAATCCTGTTCTCCCCTTGCCAACTTTTCCGTTAGATACGGATCCTTCTCATGAACAAAAAAATATTTAGCACCGGAACCTAAAAACAACCCATTATAGTGGTCGTTATCTGGTAAATCCCGAGTATTTCTTGGCAGTACTGTAAGATGAGTTAATGTCCCTTCGTGAACCCACATAGAAAGCCTTAAGGGAAGTGAAAGAAAAGGCGCCTTGCGGTCCTTCCTTTGCATATATTCATCCTGTTCAAATCCCCAAATTGTCACAGGAACAACACGTGCCATATACTTTGCCGCATGCACATGACCTTTGTGGCCTTCAGCCCCGGCAACAAATAACATGCCGGTATTTTCATCCCTGTATTTTGTTTCAAGTAAGCTGGATAAATCTTCGAACTTAACTAATTTATCTCCGGATGACACCAATCCTGTTCCTGATTCTAGCTGAGGTGCTTTTAGCAAATCCTTCCAATAGCCAAACCATTCAGGTGCGAGCACCTTTCTTCTTGCGAAATTTGGGCCGGGATGAGTAACTAATAATTGTTCAGCCTCCTTAAGCGCAGCAAGTACATTTTGGGGCGCAAAGACAACCTTTTTATCAAGCATTTCTTGCCAAGTTATTTTGGGTAAAGCTTCGGACTCGAAGTTAATGAAGAACCTCGGTTTGTTTTCCGCCGTCATTTGAGGCGATTATATCACTTGCGAAAAGGTTGAGAGGGTGCTATTTTGGCGGAAATGGAAAGAATACTTAGAAAAGGCAAAGAAATAGACCCAAAAAATCAATCTTTTATAATAGAATTTGCAGGTACACCTCTTTGGAAACGTGGAGAGAAAATTCAAGTATATGGAGATTATTTAAAACATTCTTTTGGTTTCGATGTAAGATATAACGCAATCGACCCGACACAAGAGACAGAACTTATAACTACTGAGGATGTTTTAATACTCGCACTGTCAACAGTAGACCGAGTTGCGAAAAGTTCAAATAAGGGTAGATACACTGGAGTTTTACTTCCTGGGGGCATTCTGGAAGAATTGACAAAAATATGTTATTACAATATAGAGAAAAAATTGGTTTGGCAATAGTTGTATTGCTTTCACCCACCACTTCTTTATCTGAAGATACCATTGCTTCTTTGCATTACGAGAAACACGACCAATATGAGTTATTATCCTCGTTAAGTTCTAAACCCAGAAGAATAATGAACGAAGGAAATTTAATAGAATTAAACGGGTGTTTTGTAGATACAATACGAGAATATGGGGGAGGGTTTAACAAAATTCACACAGTCGACTTAAGAGATATTGAGTTACCTTTTCGAGAAGAAAAAATAGGACTCGCATTTGCGGGGGGGATTTGGACAGGACTTTTTACCCTTTACCCGGTTCGTTTCCGCTTCGCGAATACAAACCTCTTCCTAAAACACCACTTCTTGTACAAAAAACAGACTAATTAACACCGTGCGCTGATTAGGTTCTAACTTGGGGTAATTATTCGCTGAATTCGGAAAGAGTTGCGGAAAGTTGAAGTGTTTCACCATCGCGCCAGACTTCTAGCGTTATTGATTGACCGGCTTTTTTCTTGGAAATTAAATCAGCCAGTCCGCCGTCGTCCCCTTTTACTTCTTCGCCGTCGAATTTAGTAATGATATCGTTTGGCTTAATCCCTGCACTTGCGGCAGGAGAATTTTCAACCACCTCAACAACATAAGCTCCCTGCGGAACTTTATTTAAAATTGCAGTCTCCTGATCGACCATTTGGTACTGAACACCCAAGAAAGGCTTGGAGGCAAACGATCCCGATTTTTTAAACTGATCCAGCGCATCTCTGACCAAATTAATAGGAATTGCAAATCCGATGTTTTCTGCTCCTTGAGCAACGGCAACATTAACCCCAATTACCTGTCCCGCACTATTTAGAAGCGGCCCACCCGAATTTCCGGGGTTTATGGCCGCGTCTGTTTGGATAACGTCATCTAGTCTTTCGACAAATCCCTCAAAAGCGCTACCCGCAGTAATTCCCCGACCAAGTCCCGAGATAACTCCGGTCGTAACCGTATGCCTGAATTCTCCCAAAGCAGTTCCAATGGCAATCACAAACTGACCAACTTTGAGGTTACCCGACTCACCCAGTTCAACCGGTTGAAGCGCTTGCCCTGAGCCCGCCGAAGGGTCTATCTTTAGTACGGCTAAATCATTCGAAGGATCGCGACTGACTTTTTGAACCTCATACTCTTTGCCGTCTTTGGTTATCACCTTATATTTAGAATCCGTATCCGAAACTACATGTTTATTCGTTATGATAAGTCCGTCTTCGGAAACGACAAAACCGGACCCTATATCCTGAGGTTGTCCTCCCTCGATGCGAGATCTAAATCCCCCGCCAAAAGGATTAAACTCCAAAATTCTTCTCTGGGGCGTCTGGATAGAAACGGTTACCACGGATGGGGAAACGCGATCTGCAACATTTATGACAACCGATTCTTCGCTCAAGACTTTCTGTTCAATTGTCCCGGTTCTAAAACCGCCTGAGCTATCTCTTGCAACTAAAAGGTCTAATGGCTTAATCACAAAAAATCTGTCAGCTAAAGCACCGCCCAAGGCAGATACCAGGACAACAAACCCGACCACAAGACCTATCACTAAACCTTGAAATTTTGATCTATTCATATACCCACTTTACTATAACTTATCTATTCTGAGAATTTCCTGAAATTATTTAAGATCCGAGTAATTCAACTGCCTTTTCCAGCTGTTCATCCTCTTCCGTATCCTCTTTATCCTCTATCTCTATATCCGGTTTTAAACCTCCCTCATTCACCCAGAGTCCATTAGGAGTAAGCCACTTGGCAATTGTAATATGAAGTCCTGCTCCGCCGTCAACATCCATAGGCTCTTGAATAGTTCCCTTGCCGAAAGTCGTTTCGCCTACAAGCTCTGCCCTGTTATTATCTCTTAAAGCTCCTGCCAAAATTTCCGATGCCGAGGCCGACCCTTCATTAATTAAAACAACCACATCGACCTTTCTCAGTCTTCCAATTTTTTCTACCTTGTATTCGTTTCTGGTTCCGTCTCCTCCCTCTTCGATTACGACCGTATCTTTATTTTCCAGAAAATCGGAGGAAAGCTCTACCGCCTTCTCCAAATAGCCTCCCGGATTATTGCGCACGTCAAGAATTACACCTTTCAGGTTAGTCTTCTTGACTAGTTCTATTACCGCCTTCTCCCATTCGCTGCTCGTTTCTGCTGAAAATTTTAAAACCTTGATATAAGCAATGGAATCACCGTCACCCCTATATTCGAGAACTATACTTGGCACATTTATACTTTGTCTTACAACTTCAACCTCAAACGGCTCATCCTTGCCTTCCCTTAATAGGGTAAGAGTTACGGAGGTCCCAGCCGGACCTCTTATCGCTTCAACCGCATCCGTAATTGAAATCCCGTCTGTTCCCTCATTAATTTTTCTGGATTCGTCCTTTATGACAAGTATCAGGTCTCCCGCTCTAACACCCGCTTTTTCCGCAGGCGTGCCGGGCAAAGGCGCAATCACTGCCAACCGAGTTCCTTTAAAGCCTATTTGAATTCCAACTCCCTCGAATGTTCCTTGTAGATCCTCCTGAACTACCTTCTTCTCTTGAGGAGGCAAAAAGACTGTATAAGGGTCTCCCAAGGCAGAAACCATTCCGCGTATTGCGCCGTAGACCATTTCGGACGGGATTATTTTTGATTTATCGTAGTATTTTGCGCCTAGGGTGTCCCAAACTTTCCAAAAAAGTTCAAAGTCTACATTTTGATTTTGAGGAATCTCTCTTGAGATTTTTACTTCTGGAAAGCCAAGGCTGGCCTTATAGCCTTTAAAACCTGAGGTATACCCTAATCCAAAAGAAACAGAAACTATAATAGCGAGAGTCAAGGCGTTTCTAACAAGACGCAGGTTAAACTTGAGAAAATTTATTTTTGACATACCAACCATTTTATACGCTTCCACGCTAGAAAATCTAGCTTAAGTTACGGAAATTACACTCTTTGCCTCAAGCCGAGGGTGTAAAGGGAAGTAAACCCAGATAACGCGCCCTTTTAATCGAAAGCGATAATATTCTTTGGTGTCGGGCGCATACTCCGCTTCGGTCACGACCTAAAATTTTTCCTCTGTCGGATAAAAACCTCTCTAATCTTTTGTAGTCCTTGTAATCGGGAACCAAATGCTCTTCACAAAAGGGACACTTTAAATCTCTTTTAATTTCGCGTGTTTGCCGTTTTTGCTTGTTTTTTTTCAGCATAATATGAAGAAGGCTCTAAAAGGGGATGTCTTCATCAACTTCTTTTTCATTACTTTCTTCATTCTTAGATTCTTTTTTGTCTGTGGTTTTTTTCTTGGCTGGTTTAACGGAAGACGGCGTCTCCTCGGTAACCGGTTCGGCAGTCGTTGTCTCCCCAACTTCCTCAGGGACGTCAAAATCCTGTACTTCGTGCGGGCCCATGCGGGAGTCCAGTATAATCATGTCACTTGCCACAATTTCAGTGGTTGTTCTTTCATTCCCGTCCTGAGCCGTCCAGCGCCTCGTCTGAAGCCTACCCTCGATATAAACTTTTCTTCCTTTTGCCAAAAGTTGGGCACAAAGTTCGGCTAATTTATTCCAGGCAACAATTCTATGAAATTCAGCGTCTTCTTTCTTCTCACCCGACTCAGTTGTCCAATATCTATTGGTCGCCAAACCAAACGTACAAACAGCCGTACCCGCCGGTGTATATCGAAGTTCCGGGTCGCGAGTCAGGTTTCCAATTAATTCGACTTTATTTAAACTCCTAGCCACTTTGTCTTACCGTATCCTTAAGCGGAGGCGGATAATTCCTTTCTAACTATCAAGTACCTAATTATATCACCTTCCATCTTTAACTTTTGGTTCAAGGTTTGAGTAGATTGCGACTCCAATTCTAAATTAAAATGTAAAAACATTCCAGAACTATTCTTGGCAATCTTATGGGATAACTCAACTTCTCCCCAATCATCTACCTTAACTACTTTACCTTTTAAGGTCTCTATAATCTTTCCCAACTTTTCCTGAGAAGTTTTTTTCTTGGCAGCCGTTGCCTTCCCGGGCAATATAACAGTTAATTCATACTTATTCATAACGCTTGAAAGTATAACATAAATAAATATCAAACTCGATGCGAAACTACGAATACTATTGTCCTACTTTGAACTCTATAACGTCTTTATCTTGGACAACGTAATCTTTTCCTTCGAGTCCAACCCTACCTTTTTCCTTTGCATCTTTCCAACTACCAATATCAAGAAGGCTTTTAACATTAATCACCTCTGCTTTAATAAATTTTTTTGCAAAATCAGTGTGAACCCGTCCGGCCGCGTCTAACGCGGTTTCTCCCTTTTTTAAACTCCACGCACTTACCTCTTTCTCACCCTTAATCGTATAAAAAGTTATTAAATCAAGTAGTTTATAAGCTTCAAGGATCAGCCTTTCCAAACCCGATCTCTCCCACTGAAGCATCTTAAACATTTCTGCCTTTTCAACATTATCCAAGTCGATCATCTCCTCTTCAAGTTTTCCCGCAATAGCCAAAACTTCTCCTTTAAACTTTTCCTCGATTAGCTTAGTTAACTGACCAACTTGATTTACTTTTTCCTCATCTACATTGAGCACATATATTGTCGGTTTCTTCTCAATTCCTCCAAGTTCGAGTTCCAAGTTTACAAGTTCTATATCTTCCAAAATCTGATGCTCGCTTCCCACTGGATGCGAAGTATGCGGATGAGAAACTTTTTCATCGCTAAATGCGCGAACAACATGGACAATTGCATCAACCTCGCGAATTTTGCCTAAAAACTGATTTCCCAATCCTTCTCCCTTATGCGCGTCCTTAACAAGACCCGCAATGTCTATAAATGTAACCGTTGCAGGAACACACTTCTCGGGCTTAATAAGATCACAAAGTCTATGGAAATCCTCGTCGTGCACAGGAACAACAGCCTCATGGGGATCTATTGTCGTAAAAGGACGGGGTGCGGTTTCAGATAACCGACGAGAAGCCAGCGCGTTAAAAAGCGTGCTCTTCCCCGCATTCGCAAGACCCACAATTCCAACTGATAAACTCATGAAGCTATTGTACTGCAAACACAAATATATTTCTTATAGTTTCGCTGATTTGAGCATAACTACACTAATTCTCTTGCAATGCTTTCAGACTTAGTATTGTAAATTATTGGATTTAACCTTCTTCGGATATCACTTGCAATTCGTAATGCAACTTCTCCTTTTGGTGCAGACGCATCGATGTTAATCACTTCAGTATTTGGAAAAACTTTTTCAACAACCAAAGGAATTTCCTGGAACGCTTCACTTAGTAAGGTTAAACCTTGGACAGTTTCGTGTCTGTGTTGCCATAAAGGTTGGCCGGTTGGTTTTACTCGCTCTTCAGCAATACGTCCTTCTATTATTTTATATGCCGTTAAGGGATCGATCTGCATAAAATAGATTTGATCATAATCGGGCAGTCTTGATATTTGTTTCATAAAACGCAAACGTTCTTCAATGGTTAATGCAGTTAGTTCCGGAGCGTAAAATTGTGCATAGGCTGTAGGATCCGTAAAGTAGTTTCTTCCACTCAAATACAAATCGGGCTTAAATGAATCATTTGATATCCTCCTGACAACCCATCCTTGCATCATCACATTTGCTGTATTAGCTGCTTGAACCAAACGAATATTCGCGTCTCGATCCCCCACCTTGTGTACGTGATTAATAAATCTAAAAAAAGGAACAAAGAGCTTTCGGGTCATTCTATTACCATCTTTATCTTGCCAGATATACATCGGAGGCCTATCAAGGCGTACTATTCTAAGATCTTCTTCAAACGTTTGAAATAACAAGTCAAGTACTCCCAGAACTACAGTGTCTTTTCCGGAACCATCAGGTCCTGAAAGTGATGTGTCGAGAGGTTTTAATCGCTCAGCCATAGTAATATCTTAAATATAGAATTTGGATTTGTTATTCTATACGAACCCCAACAAACAATGACATCTTGAGGCAATTTTACTCTGAAAAAGTTTCAAAACAAAATCTGAAAGGTTAGAAGCTAATCAACCCGACGGGCTAGAACTCACTAGGATACCTACTTGAAAAGTGCCATCAGTTTTTTGTAATCTTAGAAGATCAAAAATGAATAAATTTTTAGTAGTTGTGTCCGTTCTAGCAGTAATTGGGGTAAGTGTTTTTTATTTTAATAAAAATTCCCAAGTGAATAATTCAACCAATTCATCCTTACCAACCCCAACAACAATTACGCCAACTCAGGAACCGACACAAGATGTTACAATTACACCCATGCAGGAGGAATTAACAACCGAGGATTTAAAAATAGGAACAGGTGCAGAAGCTGTTGCCGGAAAAACTGTGACCGTAAATTACAAAGGAACTTTAACAAACGGCACCCAATTTGATAGCTCCTATGACCGTGGTGAACCTTTTAGCTTCGTCTTAGGTTCAGGTTTTGTAATCAAGGGTTGGGATCAGGGTGTAGCCGGAATGAAGGTTGGTGGAAAAAGAAAGCTTACTATTCCTCCTTCTCTGGGGTACGGCGCACAAGTTGCCGGAACAATTCCAGCTAACTCGACTCTGATCTTCGAAATAGAACTTCTAAAAGTTGAATAAACTACCGAGGGTTAAGAGCCCTCGGTATTCTCGCCCTTTGGGCTCAACAAGTTTGTTTCTTTGCGTTCGCTTCATCCGAGCGTTATAACACTCGTTATTCGCGAATGCTCGAAATAAACAAAAATCCGATGGATTCGAACTCAATCGACTGTTCTGCTTGATTTCTACAAAATTTTGTTCGATTTTGATATAATAATATATATGACCCTGGAGGCGGAAAGTACTCTATCTGCGTTGGAAATAAGGGGTCTTTCCGTTGATCGTGACCAGCCATTTTCTCCGGCAGTCACTTCCGAAAATCTTCCTGAACTAAACTGGAAAAGGACAGAGCCTCTAAATGGCGCAAATCTTACTGAAGCAGTAATATCCGCAGGAAACAAAGGTCCTCTTATTGTAGCCCGATACATAAGAAACAACTCTGGAAGAGAGAGTATGGATATCAGTTTAAGAATTCCGGCAGAAGATGCTACATGTTTTCTCCGGCACGACGCTAACGCAGACCCAGAAGGTTATAAAGATTGGGAACTTATAAAGACAGTCTCCGGAGTTAATCCAAATGGGGGTAACAAAGTTGAACGGGTTGTTTTCAAGGAAGTGTCAACCGATCCAACTTTTATTCTTGATGACCCATTAGAGGCTCGCGAGTGGCAAAAAGTTTTAGAGAATACCAGAATTTTATTATCATCACTTCCCAATGATTATCCCGAAAAAGAAATCCTATCGGCTGCATGGCAGCAAGTTAGTGTGACAGATGAAGCTACTCACACAGCTTTACTTGAGCAACAAGGAGCCCTAAAGAAACAAAGTGAGCAGGAGGAACAACGAAGACAAATGGAAATACTATTTCCTCCAACAAAAAAACAAACTTTCATTCAACGAACTCTCGGACGCATAACTACCTTTCTCCAAGGACCGAATGGTTACGGAAGCGAGAGATCACAACCGCAAGACCCCGGGTCATTCCACGACAAGCAATATTACAGACGCTAAAAATAATCTTTTCATTTTTTATATAACGATTTCTCAAATTTATAGTGCGGCGAATCGGGATAGGTTTTCACTAATTCTAATTTATTTCCTTCGGGATCAAATAGCCAAACATTTTTATTATTATCACGAGTATCAAGAATTTCAGAATCAAATACTACCCCCTTTTGTTCCATTTCTTCTTTAGACTTAGCTAAATCGTCAACCGTAAAACTTATATGCCGAACTCCAACACTTTTACTATCGTCAAAAGAAGGTTTTTCCTCTCCACCCAAACATAATTCCAAATATTGCCCTTCAGATATATGAAGATAAACTATACGCAAACTTCCGTCATCATTATTAATTCTAAAAGCTTCCTTAAACCCCATGCCTTTACAATAAAATTCCAACATCTTATCGATATCCTTTACTCTTATTGCAACGTGTCCAAATCTCATATTTTCTCAACTCTTTCTTTAAACTCATCAACCGCTCCCTTCCAACCCCACTTAGTAAGGTAAGGAGGTAGAACTTCTTTAATATCAACCTCTCCAATAGCAGCTTTCTTATAATCGCCTTTGAAGAACGGGAGTATCTCTTCAATCGGAACATCATAATCCTGCGAGTAAGTCTCACTGAAGTATTTATTTCGAGGTCGAATCACAACCCCATCTGCATCTAATAATAAAAATTTACTCATTTATATTTAAGTTAAATACTTTTCTGGAAAGTCTCCAGAATTTTCCATCACAAATCTATTTCTATTCTCGAAAGCTTTTTTGACTTCTGGTAGAACTATTTTCCTGTTCCAATCTTTTAATGCTTTTCCTTTATTATCTTCCATCAATTCCTCAAAAGTTTTGTGTGGACTTTCTAACCACCAAAGTGAATAAAATGGACCAACCATATGTGATGCTGCATCTGCTGAAGATGTTATTTGAACCTCGATTGGAGCTTTTGTTAACTCAAATTCCATTTTGCTTTCAAAAATTCTTAAGTACTGAATAGCTTTATCTGTAAATTCTTGCTCGAATCCAATTTCTTCCATTAATTTTGCAGTTACTTCAGTAATCTTTTCCACGCCATCTCGAATGCCAAGAATTTTTCCATAATCATGAATCCAAATAAGAGTTTTAACTAAGTTTCTGTTTGCATTTTTATATATGTCACAAAGTTCAAGAGCGATTTGTTCAACTATATTTAGGTGATATTTAACAAACCATTTATGATGAATAAAGTCGGGGTTAAAAGACGCTTTCGTAACTTTCGCTCTCAATTTGTCGATTAAATGATCCATAGTTACAAATGTAAATTTATTTAATTGGGTGGGAGTACATCTTTTCGTTATATGCTGGTATAGAAATTAGAAGCAGGGTTCCTTTGCCATATATTTCATATTTTGATACACCTTTTAAGTAGACATATTCCTTGTTTCTTAGTACTTGTTCCTCAAAATTCCCCTTGTCATACAATGTGAACTTAAATTCTCCAGCCACTACAACATATAATGCAGTAAATCCTTCATAGAGTTGTATAATTACTTTCTCGTCTGACGGATCCCTTGCATTATCAAGGTCCATATAGGCCAAGGAGTATTCTTTAGATGTGGGATCTGTAATCTCTAGATCAAATCCTTCTCCCTTATGCACCTTCTTAAAATCGTCTATTTTAATTATTTTATGGCTCATAAAATGAAATTAATCCAAAATTTCCTCTAACAATTCAGGAAACTTGTGAGATTTCATATCTTCATAACAGAAGTGTCCGTAATTATGAAATTCCTTATATTTAAGTCCTTTTACTTTTGCACGAACAATTTCTACTGTCTTTTGAACGCTTTCTTGATCGTTGTCCGAAGCAAAAATCGTTACCCCTTTTGTTCTCTTTGGAAAATCAGGATCAATCTCAAAATCATCAAAGAAGTCTTTTGTTTTATCGTGATGTGGATCAAGCCAAGGAGCAACTAATACTACTTTTCCAATTTTTAATTTTGGATGAATACTTAAATATTTAATGAAGTAACCACTGCCTGTGCTATGTCCTACCAATATAGTTTCAGGTGTAATATCAAAACGTTCTACTTCTTTTGTCCAAACCTTCCAGTTCCTATCGTATGAATTTGGAACTTCTGGTGTTGCTGCTGCAATATCGTGTTTTAAGAGTTGTCCTTGAAGCCAAGGGATCCAGTGAGCATTGCTCATACTTGGAGCTTCAGGATCGTAATACTCCTTCTTACTCGGACCACCGTGTAAGATAATTGCGTTTTTCATATTAAATTTTGTTTTTCTAAGAAACTCCTGACAATTTTAACAATAGGATAGTTCATATAATTTCTTATCAGCCGAGGGTAATTAAACTCATACCTCCATCAACAGTCAATATTTCACCGCAAACTGCATCATTTTTTACAAGGTAAACGATACTTTCTGCAATTTCTTCAGGTTGAATCATTCGTTTGATTAAATGAACTTTTCCTAATTCTTCTTGTTCTTTGTCATCAGGATTACCCCACATTGGAGTTGCAACTCTGCCAGGAGCAATTGCATTAACAAGTATCTTAGGAGCTAGTTCTTTTGCTAAATTCTTAGTATAACTTTCAAGAGCAGCTTTAAAAGCTGAATAAGCAATTGCTTCTGAACTTCCGTGTCCCAATCTACCATGAATCGATGAAACATTTACAATCTTCCCTTCATTCATTAACTCCAAAGCATATTTAGTAACAAGTACACAACTTAAAAAATTATTCTCATAAACATTTTCAAATGCTTTAATATTTGTTGGGCTATCATTACTATCAAATATCCCAGCATTATTAACCAAAACATCAAGATGGGTGAATTTATCTTTTATCTTCTTAAATATTCCTTTTACTTCATTCTCGTTAGTTACATCTGCCTTTATTGTTATATTTCCTTTAGAGTATTTATTACATTCATTTAAAACCTCCTGAGCTGATTTTAAATCCGATTTGAAGTTAATAACTACAGAACAACCCTCTTTTGCGAAAGCAATTGCAGTTGCTCTTCCTATTCCCTTTGAAGCCCCCGTAACAAGAACGACTTTATTTTTGAGATTCATATAAATCTTAATTTACAAACCCAATTATACTAGAAACATTTCTGGTTGTTTATTGGGAATTATTTGTGAGCTAATGGAGGAAATTTGGAGTCGAGCTTCTCGCCTACTTTCCGGAATCAAAACCCGTATCCCACACTCTTTGATATGCCTGCATTACTCTTTCAATATCTTCGGAAGTAACTTCAGCATCTTGTGGTAAACGTAGTACAGCTCTTACAAACCCGGGTACGTCGTTATTTTCAGCATATTCATCCGCTAACGTATTTGTTAATGGAAAAAGTTGAAGCGTAAGTTTGCCTATATCAAAATATCTTTGATTTTCTACCTGATAATCACCCAAACCTGCAGCGTTCCTTTCCGCCATTCCCTCCTCAAATAATCTAAAGTATGTCTCTTCTCCTGAATTTAAATGGACTTTAATTGACAACCCATGATATCCGATTATTAAACCGCCACTAAAAAGAAGCGGCTCGGGTAAAACAGTTTCTTCCTTCGGAACACAAGCATGCGTCATTGCGTGACGAACTATATCATTAGGATCTGTGGCATCCGGAGATATAAATATTTCTCCTGGTATTGCCATTTCTGTCGTATCCGATGTTAATAATTCCTCCAAATCGTCTGGCAAATCTAATAAAGGCATTACGGTAATATCTTTAATACATTCATATTTATCGTGCCACTGCCGAGCACCCTTCTGAATTTCAGCCGAAAATTTCTGACCAAAACCTTTGACTGTAACACCTAATTCTCTGCCGGGGGCGGTGGATGTTATTTCAATTGACCTTATTTCTGGAGGCTTTACCACGGAACAACCAGCTAAAAGCGATCCTATTAATATACTATTTAGTCCTTCAACACGTCTCATGTAGGGGAGATTATAATAACCCGGGAGGTACAAATCAAATTTTCAGTTATTTCTCAGCTTCAGAGGTATAATTTAAATCATGCGGATACTCGTTGTCGAAGATGAACATAAGATTGCAAACTCGATTAAAAAAGGAATGGAGCTGGAAGGATTTGCTGTGGACATTACTTACGACGGGATAGAAGGCTACGATATGGCTTCTAGCGAAGAATATGACGTAATAATATTAGACTTGATGCTCCCCGGAATGGACGGAGTAACTCTTTGTAAAAAACTTCGTGAAGAAAAAAATCACACACCGATTTTGATGTTAACCGCAAAAGGGCAGGTTCAAGATAAAGTTTTGGGGCTTAACTCGGGCGCCGATGACTATTTAGTAAAACCTTTCGCTTTTGAAGAACTTCTGGCTCGCGTCAAAGCTCTGACGCGAAGGCCTAAAAACGGTGGCAATATAATACTTAAAACTAAAGACTTAATATTAAATACTGTAACATACGAAGTGAAAAGATCTGGGGAAAAAATAAGTTTGTCCAGAAAAGAATTCTCACTTCTCGAATATTTAATGCGTAATCCTGACAAAATTATTAGTAAAGACCAAATTATTGGCCATGTATGGGATTATGATGCAGACATTTTGCCTAATACTGTTGAAGTTTATATTGGATATTTAAGGAAAAAAATAGACTTGGCATTTCCAAATTCCACTCCCCTAATTCATACGGTGAGAGGATTCGGATATAAGATAGGAGAATAAATTGTTAGATAGCTAAATAGCTGATGGTAAGATAACTTTTAGAAATTTAACAATATAGCCATATAACCATCTAGCTATTTCTAATCATGTTTCATTCAGCACGCATCAAACTAACTTTCTGGTACTTGGTCATAATCATGTTGGTAAGCGGCTTTTTCAGCCTTATTGTTTATCGTGGTTTTACAAAAGAACTCGGTCGAGGATTTCGCTTCCAAGCTCTTCACACTGCGCCAGAAAGAAGAGTTGTAGTGCAGGAACGCAACGGTTTCTTTAGAATTTTGCCTTTTATGATTTATCCTGACGAAATAGCTCCTGAAGAGTTTGTAGAGATTATTAATCTTGCAAAGCGGAGGTTCGCGCTTCAACTTTTGATTATAAATGGGGGCATTTTATTTTTAGCGGGTACGGCGGGATATTTTTTGGCCGGGAAAACGCTTCAACCTATTGAAGTTATGGTTGACGAACAAAAACGCTTTGTTGCAGACGCATCGCACGAACTTCGTACTCCCCTGACTTCGATTAAAACCGAAGTTGAAGTTGCGTTAAGAGACAAAAAATTAAAATTGGTTGATGCAAAAGAATTGTTAAAAAGTAACTTGACGGAAATAGACAAAATGAAATATTTTTCCGATAATCTTCTGGCCTTAAGTCGCTATGAAGCAAGTGGACGAGATTTATCAATGGAAGACGTTGATTTAGCTGAAGCAGTAAGACAAGCGATTGAAAGAAATGCACCTCAAGCCAGAGAAAAGAAAATATCCATAAAGGAGGATTTGTCTGCCGTTACAGTCAAAGGAAATCCCCAAAGCTTAGTAGAACTCATTTCGATACTAATTAATAATGCGATTAAATACAGTCCTGAAGGTAAGGAAGTAAGAGTAAGTGTAAGGATAAAAGGAAAAAAAGCTGTAATCGAAGTTAGGGATCAGGGAATTGGTATATCCGAAAAAGAAATTCCTCACATTTTCGACCGATTTTATAGGGCAGATAGCTCGCGAAATAAAACCATAGTAGATGGCTATGGTCTTGGCCTTTCTATTGCAAAATCCATTGTTGATGCGCATAAAGGAGAAATCAAGGTTGAAAGTGAAGTTGGGAAAGGATCCAGATTTATAGTAGTTCTTCCAAGATAACGTTTTTAGAAACTATTCAAAACAGATTAGTAATTCTGTTTTGCACCTTCGGTGAGTTTACCACGCCTTGTGTGGCCAAGCTTTGCTTATATAACTTGGTTCAAAACTCTTGTTCGTTCCGTTAAAATACGGAACTCACGGATTTTGAAACAAGTTATAAGCCTTTTCTCAGAATGAAGTAGTAACTTATCAATATCAAGCCCGCCTACGCTAAAAGCTATGGCGAGGTAAAGGGGGTGAGAAAAATGAGCAAAAAACTTTTAATATCATTACTTACTTTAGGCGCAGTAATTTCTCTGGCTACATATGGTGTAAGTTCTATTCGAGCAAGCGAAACCGGAACTGCTAATCCGGTAATTTCTCGTCTGGCCGAAAAATTTAATTTAGAAGAAAATGATGTCGAGGCTGTATTTGATGCAGTTCACGAAGAACGCCAGGAAGAGATGAGAAAGGCAAGAGAAGAACGCTTAAACGAAGCTGTTTCCAATGGCGTGATTACAGAAGCTCAAAAGACGGCTTTGTTAGATAAGTGGGAAGAAATGCAAAACAAAAGAGAGCAGGAAAGGCTGGAAATGCAAAATTGGTTTGAGCAAGAAGGAATTGACCCAACCAAACTTGCCCCATACGGAGGTTTTGGTCACCATGAAGGATTTGGCAAAATGGGCATGGGCATGATGCACTAAAATTTCTTCGCTATCGTAGAAACACTCCCGCAGTAATATGCGGGGGTGTTTTTTTAGATCAAGTTCTTCAGCTTTTTCTCAGAATTCGATTCTACACTTAGGCTTGTATGAATAAAATAAAAGCCATTTTTTCGTGGTTTTTAAAGGACAAGAAAAGAATTGTCATCGCCGTCATTATTATCGGCGTCTTGATTTTCGGTTACGGAGAAATCTTTGGCAATAAATCCAATCAAACTCAAATCCAAACCGCAAAAGCAGAAAAAGGAACAATCGTTTCTACTGTTTCCGCATCCGGTAGCGTCATCTCATCAAATATTACCAGCGTTACGACCCAAACGAGCGGCCTTGTCAAAAAAGTATACGTAAAAGAGGGCGATAATGTGGCAGTAGGACAAAAATTAGCCGAAATTGAACTTGATTTAGACGGTGCCCAACAAAATGCATCTGCATATTCAAACTACGTCAGTGCTGTAAATTCTCTTAATTCAGCAAACAATAATCTACGAAGTGCCCAAGCATCTTTGGATGTAGTCTATGACGAAATTAAAGGACATGATAATGACGAGTCGCTTACCATTAAAGAGACAAGAACTAAAACTGAAGTTGCGAAAGACAATGCCTACAACTCCATAATAAATACTAAGGCAAACCTAACATCTTCTAGTTATAACTTACGCTTAAATTCGCCTGTAATTACCGCACCGACCTCTGGAAAACTAATCAGTTTAACAATTGCCGAGGGAATGTCTCTAAGCGCACTTACCTCCTCAAGCGGCACAAGAACCGGTCAAAGAGTTGCATCAATTGTTACGGAAGGAAAATCCCTCATTTCGGTCAATATTTCCGAAATTGACGTTCCGAATGTAGAAATTGGCCAAAAAGCAACCGTAACCTTCGACAGTATTACCGACAAAACTTTTTCCGGCCAGGTGGTTACTATCGACAGAGTCGGATCAACAATAAGTAATGTCACTTCCTACCCAGCGATTATCGCTCTCGACACAAATTCCGACCAGATTCTGACTAATATGGCGGTAACTGTAAATATCATTACCCAGATTAAAAACGATGTACTTCTTATTCCAACATCTGCAGTCCAATTGCAGGGAACCGAGTCTTCCGTCAGGGTTATCAAAAATGGTGTTCAAGAGAATGTTATTGTCCAAACCGGACTTACCTCTGATTCACAAACTGAAATCACCTCAGGCCTTTTTGAAGGAGATGAAGTGATTACCTCGACCACAACTTCAACCAGCGGCACTCAAACAAGATCTGTATTTAGTACTGGCGGATTCGGTGGAGCACGATTTATCGGCAGATAAATCAGGAAGAATTAATATGATTGCGGTAAATCATCTATCAAAAATCTACAAAACCGATTCTGTCGAAACAATGGCTCTTTCCGATGTTTCGTTTAATATTAAAAAGGGGGAATTTGTAGCCATAATGGGCCCTTCTGGTTCGGGCAAATCTACCCTCATGCATATATTAGGAGCCTTGGATTTACCCACAAGCGGATCCTATACTTTGGACGGCGATAACGTCTCCAATCTTTCTGAAGATGAACTCGCTGATATCAGAAACAAAAAAATTGGCTTTGTTTTCCAAGCTTTTAATTTGCTTCCTCGCACAACCGCCTTGAAAAATGTCCAGCTACCTATGATCTATGCCGGAATAAAAAAAGAAGACCGCATCAAACTCGCCGAGAAATATTTAACATTGGTTGGCCTTGCCGATCGCATGGAACACACGTCAAGCCAGCTCTCCGGTGGTCAACAACAGCGCGTCGCAATTGCCAGATCTTTAGTAATGAATCCCTCAATAATTCTCGCCGACGAGCCAACAGGCAATATCGCTACAACCCAAGCCGAAGAAATTATGGAAATCTTCGAGCACCTAAATGACGAGGGGCACACAATTATTATGATTACTCATGAGCAAGATATTGCCGAACATGCCAAACGCATCATCACCATCCGAGACGGCAAAATTGTTGGAGACATTAAAAACGGCAAAAGAAGAAATTTAAAATCGTAAATTATGGACCTTCAAGAAATCATCTCCGAAGCCTTATCGACCTTAACACTCAATAAAATGAGAACGGGGCTTGCAGTACTCGGAATTATCATTGGCATAGGAAGCGTCATCGCCTTAATTTCTCTCGGCCAAGGTAGTCAAAAGTCAATCGAAAATTCTATCCAAAGCTTGGGCGCAAATCTTTTGACAGTCATTCCTGGTGGGACATCATCTGGCGGTATTCGAACTGCGGTTGGTACTGCAACAACACTAACTCTTTCAGACGCGCGAGTTATTGAGGAAGAACTGACCGACACAACTGTAGCACAAGTTTCTCCTGAATACTCGGCTCGTTCCCAAGTCACCGCCGGCCGAAATAACACAAACACAAATATAGTCGGCGTTGAGCCCCAGTATGCTCAGATTCGCAAAATAGATGTTTCATCAGGCACTTTTATTTCTGAAATTGACCTGAAAGGTCTAGCCAAAGTTGCCGTCCTGGGTCCGACAGCAGCTTCTGATTTATTCGGCGAAGGAATTGACCCCACAGATCAAAGCATCAGAGTCCAAGGCCAAAGTATGCGCGTAGTCGGTGTGACTGTTTCAAAAGGGGGCAGCGGATTCAACAATCCCGATGACTCCATTTATGTGCCATTGTCTACCGCACAAAAACAACTTTTTGGCGACAGCAGTCTGACTTCAATAGCGGTAGAGGCTAAGAGTCAAGACGTTATGACACAAGCCCAAGATGAAATTGGTTATTTACTTTTAGAAATGCATAAACTAAAAGATCCTACTTCAGCCGATTTTTCCATTTTTTCCCAAAACGACATTTTATCAACCGCCTCTCAAGTAACTGGCACATTTACCGCACTTCTCGGCGGAATTGCAGCAATTTCACTTTTGGTTGGTGGCATTGGCATTATGAACATCATGCTGGTCACCGTTACCGAGCGTACTCGTGAAATTGGCCTCAGAAAAGCACTCGGGGCGAAGAAAAAGATCATCATTTCCCAATTTTTGATCGAGGCAATTTTTCTTACCTTTACGGGGGGAATGGTTGGAATGGTCATAGGGATAGGAACGTCCTACGCCCTTTCTAATTTTTTTAGTTTGCCATTTGCCATCTCAGTGCAGTCAATCGCCTTAGCGATCGGTGTTTCAGGCGCAATAGGCATCCTATTTGGCTGGTATCCTGCCCGCAAAGCCGCGAGTTTACAGCCAATAGAAGCGCTACGTTATGAGTAAGATTATTCTCCTTCTACTCTACGAAATCCTTCAAGAATTTCTGCTTTTTTAGGGGTAAGTCCGAAACTTTTTAATGCCCCATCACTTCCCCCCAGATTGATTCCTAGTTCTTACATTCTTTGGTTTATTAAAGGGCTATCTTCAGTGTCAAGTTCTCTTCCCAACCCTTCTTCAATTGCCTTAATAGTATCTCGAAGTAGAATATGATCAGAACCAGTTAGTCCTTGTTTTTTCCAAAAACGATAATCAAAAGACATAAGCTATTTGATTCAAATCTTATTTTATCACTGATTTGTTACAAAAGCTTCATTCAGCTTGTTCTCAGCAATGAAACTTAAAATCTAGGTCAAGAACTGAGGTGATATTTATGACAGACGAAGAGAAATCTAAACCAAATAAAAATAGTTTGCTAGTTATATCAGTAGTTGCGTTGGTTGTTGGAGTTGCAGCCTTCCTTGGCGGAATGAAATATCAACAAACTAAATCGACAACTCGTTTTTCAGGTTTTAACGGCGAAAAAGGCCAATTTGTGCAAAGAATGGGTGGACCAAGTGGGAATGAAGCAAATTTTCAACCCATAAACGGCGAAATTATCAGCTCGGACGAGACATCAGTAACAATTAAGTTGCAAGACGGCTCGAGCAAAATTGTTCTTTTGAGTGATTCTACTTCTATCAATAAAGCGGAATCTGGTTCAAAAGAGGATTTGAAAGAAGGCGAAAAGGTTCTAGTCTTGGGAAATTCTAATTCCGACGGCAGTGTTTCTGCTCAGTCAATTCAACTCAACCCACCGGATCGAGTGATTTTCAGGCAGGAAAACCAATAAGAAGCTTTCAGCTTTTTCTCAGATTTCTTTTCTATAATTTTTGCTTTCGGTTATAATGGATTTTATGTTTTTGAAAAGCAAATTAATCATTCTTCTTCTTGGAATTTTTCTTATCGTCGCGGGAATCGTTTACCTTTCAAGAGATCGAAACATACCAAAAGTCATAGATAATCTCACTGATAACCCTAACCTCAATTTAGAAGACGAAGGGGGGTTGGAAAGCTCACAACATCCTCTTTCTATAGAAGCTTTAAGATCCGGTGAATATCCCGGAAGCGATATCGTAATTGAACAAACTCTTGAACCAGGTTCAAATTATAAAAGATATATTGCTTCATACAAATCCGAAGGCCTAAAAATTTATGGACTTTTGACCGTTCCTTCGACAGGCTCAGGACCATGGCCCGCCATCGTTTTCAACCACGGCTATATTCCCCCAACCCAATATCAAACAACGGAGCGATATGTAGCTTACGTCGATGGGTTTGCAAGAAACGGATATGTCGTTTTCAAACCCGATTACAGAGGTCATGGTAATTCAGAAGGAGAGCCAACAGGAGCATACGGATCAAGTGGATATACTATAGATGTTTTAAACGCAGTTTCTTCTCTAAAAAGATTAAAGAACCCCGAAAACCAGACAAGTTTATCCCGAGCGGAGTCGAGGGACTCAGGACGACTTGTTGACTCAAGTCGCATAGGTATGTGGGGACATTCTTTGGGAGGCTATGTTACTTTAAGAAGCATGGTAATTTCCAAAGATATTAAGGCAGGTGTTATTTGGGCCGGAGTTGTCGGATCATACGAAGATCTTTTAAATAACTGGCGAAGAAGAAACACTTCTCCCCCACCCGGAATTCCAACTGGAGCAAGAAGATGGCGCCAAGAATTACAAGAAAAATTCGGAACGCCCGAACAAAATCCCGAGTTTTGGAATTCTATTTCCGCAAATTCATATTTGACTGACATTTCGGGTCCGCTACAGCTTCATCACGGAACTGCCGATGCGTCTGTTCCAATCGAATTTTCCCAAAAATTAGAAACACAGCTGAAAGAAGCTAAAAAAGTGGTTGAATTTTATTCATATAGCGGAGATAATCATAATCTGTCGAATAATTTCTCTCTGGCAATGAGAAGGTCGGTTGAATTTTTTGACAAATACTTGAAAAATGGCCCCGCACCAAGTTAATAGAAAATATTACATTGATTTTGAGTTTGCTTTTAATTTAAATCTAAAGTTTATTGAAAATATTAAATAATTAATAAACTCATATTTCATATTTTAAAAATCAACTATTAATTTGGTGCGGGGGAGGTGATTAGTATGGAAGAAAATCAAGAAACACAAAATAGCGAGATAAAAAATCGAAAACCGATGAACCCAATTCTTCTAGGCGGAATTGCCATTGTCGTACTTTTAGTCGTAGGTGGATTTTTATTTAGCCAGAGAAGAAATCAACCCGTGAGTGATGTAATGCCGGCGACTGACGAGAATGTGCAAGGAGTGGAAACCGAAGTAGATAATGCGATTGTCAAAGACGCATTGCCAACGGTCGAAACAGAACAAGTTATAAATATTGAAGCGGGATCGTTTTACTATTCACAAAAAGAAATTCGGGTTAAAAAGGGACAAACCGTAAAAATTGTGCTAACCGCCAAAGATATGATGCACGACTTTAATATTGACGAATTAGAAGTTGACGGTCCTATTATTAAGGCTGGAGAATCAACTACGATTGAATTTGTTGCGGACCGGGTTGGTGAGTTTGAATATTATTGCTCAGTCGGCCAGCACCGCGCAAACGGCCAAGTAGGAAAATTAATTATCGAGGAGTAAAGTACTCCCCCCTTTCACCAAAAACCCCACCTTAAAGAACAGGTGGGGTTTAATTATTTTTTAAGCTCTTACTTGTACTAATTGAAAATAATTTCCGTCAGGATCCTCGTAAGTTACGATCCAGCCGTAACCTTCAAGGTGATATTTATCCTGAATCTTTTTGACCTTCTTACCGTCTAATTTCTTAACCTCCTTATCAATATCATCAACCTCAAAATTAAGTAAAATCCTATTGGGATCTTTTGCCTCACCCTTAACTTTCGAGTGATCCATTATATAAAAGCCACTACTTCCTTTAACCTCAAAAGCAAAAAGGTTCTCGTTATTCTCACCCATTTCAGCCTCAAGAGTGAGCTTTAAACCTACAACGTCTTTATAAAAACTCGCTAATTTTTTTGCGTTGGCACTTCCTAATACAACGCTTTCTAATCCCTTAAGCATCTTTCTCACCCCCTTTCCAATAAAAATTAATAATATCCTAATTGTCAACTCCTTGCAAAACATTCATATGGTTGAAAGTTCACCTTCTGATTAATACAATCTAATGATGACTAAATATAAAGAATACGTTGCCAAAATGCTCAAGGAGAACAAGGAAATTTTTGAGAGTTTTAGAAATCTCCACGACGATTATGCATTAAACCCAGACGGACTCCAAGATAGATTCAATACTGAAGGTAAAAAAGTTTTAGAAATTATCCACGAGTACGAAAACAGGCTTTGCGCAAATACGGAACGCGGAATGTACAATAAGTTCTCGCAAGGTTTAGCCGAGAAATTCCAAAACGAAGTTAGAAAAATCTTCCCCAAAATCGACTATATCGGACTTATTACCACACAAGAATTCGTTCTTAAGAAAATAAACCTCTCTTAAATTCTACAACTTAATTATCTTGCAACCGAGATGCTTTCACCACCTTCTGCTGAACAGGAAGCTACTGTGACAATTCCATTATTTACTCTTAATGTATATTCAGTGTGATCTGTTGTAACTCCTCCCGGATCAGACGGTAAAGACGCAAGATATGCCTGATTGGTAACCAATTCTGTTTCAAGGTCAGCACAGTTACCTGTTGCAGCTACTCCACACCCTGCAACAGCATTACACCCTGTGGTAATTCCTGTATTAACGATCTCGCGCACTGTTCCATCATTAGTCAGTCCACAAGTTGCATAAGTGCCACCATTATCAACCAAACACTCATGTACTGCGGTCAAATATTGATTTACATCGTTCCAGCGTCTGGCATTTCTAGTGTCCGCTAGTCTGGTTGCCGGATTAAGAGCGGCAAAGACCACCACCAATAAAATTGAAAGAATAGCAACGACTAAAAGAATTTCTATTAAAGTAAAACCTCTTTTTATTTTGGGCAGAATCATTCTTTTCACCCCCAATCTGAACACTTCTAGTATAGACATAAATGAGAGCCTTATGTCAATCCCGTTTCTTCCCAACTATCACCACAACGTCATATTCTGAGTCTTCTGCTAAAGTTTCATCTGATTTAACGACTTCATAATCAACAAGAGCCTCTTTTATCAACACAAGTACTTGATCATTTATACCCTCTTTCATTTTCACTTGTGTCTCAACATAATCACTTTTATCAGCATTGCCTGTATCAACCGTGCTAAAACCAATCGGATCGAGAAGCACTTTCACACTGCCCGCTTCTCCCACCACACCCGAACCGTTTTGAACTTGAACTTTATAGCCGGATACATCTACTTCCTCTTCCGGAGTGGGTTCGACTGTCGGCATCGGTGCCAAGGTTGGTGTCAACGTAACCTGCGGCGTTTCAACACTCTCTTCCGGCTTTTTGAAAAGAAACATTTTAGCCAAAACTATAAGTCCTATAACGAATAAAATAAGTAAAATTAATGTCGTAAAACTCATTCTGAAAGTAAGAACTCCTTTTTTTTCCGACTTAGTCTCTTCCTCCTTAGAAACTTCTTGAGTTTCACCTTCGGTTTCGGTCTCGGTAGCCTTCTTCCCATCTTTTAGGGTTATGTTTAAAACTTCTTCATCACGCCCTGCAATATCTTCTTTCATTGCAAGGCCGATAATGGGATTGGCGTCGCGCGTTTTGGCCACAACCTCCGGCTCAATTGCTTCAACCATAAGTCCTACATTTTCAATGGACGAGGATAAGGTTTTGTAAAAATCGCCAACAAGAGCAAAGACTAAAGCCGATCCTACGCCAACTTCTTTATAATCCCATTCACCGGCCTCCAAAGACTCCGGAATTTTTTCTTTCAACTGATCGGTAATATAATCCCTCTTGGCTTCGTGAGAAAGATTTTCATCAACATCTAACCTGACTGCATACGAAAACTCGTCGGCAACCAAAATCCTAAATTTCTTGGTTTTAAATCTTTTGACAATTTCTGCAAAAGCCAAATCCAGAGTTTCCGACGTCCAGCCAAATTCGTAAGATTGAAGAATCTTTTCCTTTGCGCCCGGATTAATTTCGGCGGTAATAATTTTATCTTTGGCAATCGCAATTATTATCATAGTTATGGAGCCTCCTTCCAGCTTGTTATAGATACTGTTGACGTTCGAGAGGCCGTTACCCTTATCTTTTTAGTATACCCTTCATTTGCAGCCTCTACAGTAAAGTCCCAATTATCACCTACCTGCGAACTCGTAACCGTACATGTTTTACCGGCAATAGTTATTGAACCGGGAATAAAATTTTCTTCATTCAGTCTTAACAGTGCGTCTTCTACACACGCTTCGACCAAGTTTAACGTTTCTTCGTTTCGCATCGCGGCAAATGAAGACTGCAGATCGTTTATCGATAAGGCAGATACCGAAATTCCGATAAGAATTACAAGTGCCGTGACAACAATCAAGCTGGTTAGGGCGATATATCCTTTTTGGTTCATACAATTATTGTCATCCTGAATTTATTTCAGGATCTAAGATTTCGAAACTAGTTCGGAATGACTATTCCATAGTCCATTGTCCACTTTTTCACTGTGATCGTAATTCAACCGATGTTTCATAAGTTTCACTTTTCTGAAACTCCTGTCTGTCACCTGTTGCTTCAATAGTTATCGAAAACCTGACGTTGGTTGAGCCGGCAGTAGAAAAGTCGGTAAAATTTAAGGCTGTAACAGTTACTTTGTTGCTTGTCAAAAAATACTGGTTACCCCCATATCCGATCCTCAGGCGTCCGCTCGAAACATCTCTATCTATAACAGTTGGATTTCGACCAGCATCGGTTGACGCCAAAGAAATTGATGATGCCGAGACAGAATTAACTCCCGAAGCATTTCTGATCTCATACATTATTATTTTTACGGCGAGTCTCATGTTTTGGTTAACTTCCTGATGCACCTGCGATCTGACTCTTCCGTAAACTATATCCGAAGTAAAATAAATTACTCCGGTCATAAACATCGTCACAATGGCGATATATAAAATAAGCTCAACCAAAGTAAAGCCTCTTGAGAATTTGGAATTTGGAACTTGGAATTTGGAATTATTCATCATGGATTTCTCCAATAACCAAAATAAAATGGACTGGTAGTGCTTTGGACTAGATTAGCTTCCAAAGTCGTTCCATCTGCATACGTCGGATTGGTCCAAGTAAATACACCGGCGCTGTCCATTTCGAGCCGTTTGGCAAATAAATCATTCACAGAGTTAGATACAAGAAACATCAATTTATCTTTATTTTTTGGATCTGTCTGGATGTCGTACCATCTCGGAGTTCCAAACAACGGAGTTGGCGTAAACCAAGGAGTACTATCAGTTCCCTGCCTGACAAAGGTGCTGCCATTCCATACAAATCCATGAATTCTTTGTGATTGAGTACTACTATTATCAAAAACCACAATTCCACGGGTAGTAGCACCATTAATCAACCATCCGGTTGCTACAAAACTTGCACCAGCTACAGGAGTCAGGGCAGAAGTATCAAGATCATTTGTTCCCGTCCAAGCCGAACCAGACCAGCGTGCGGCTTGCAAATCGCTTCCTCCATCGCCAATTGATGCAAATAGAATTTCGTCAGAGTTTGGATTTGATGAGATATCAAGTGACGTTGCATCATTTGCCATACTTGTAATTGCCGTTCTACTTGCATTCCACGTACATGAAGGGGGGGATCCACCGTCGCACTTGTTATACCACGCACCATTTGCCGTACCAGATCCTCCAGATCCCCAAACGACCATCAAATGCCCAGATAATGACTCAAAATCAATATCGAAACTATCTCCATTTGGAATAGTGGGAGAAGAAGTACAATTTCCTCTACATTCAAGTGTAGTCTCCAGAGCAGACGTCCTTTGAGTCCAAGAAGAACCGCTCCAAATAGCTGCTTGCAGATCTCTATTCATATCAGCCCAGGCTGCAGCTATGACATCTGAACTAGCTCGGCTGTCTGCTGATAACTTTACCCACGTCACCACTCCGTTTGTTCCCGGAGAGTCAAAAGCCGTCTGATCTACCCAATTGGCGCTCCCGCACCCTAAAGAACCAGATTTAGTTTGATAGTCAAGCTCGCCAGTACCAGCATCTGTAGAATAAAGCACTATCGCATCCCCCGACTGATATTCATAGGCTATATCAAATCTTCTGGTAGTACCGGTTCCCCCGACTGTCACACTCCACTCATTCGTCCAGGTTGTTCCGTCAAAGCATAAAATCCGTAAAGTGCTAGAATCAACATAAGCAGCGATTGCTTCCTGTTTTGTCGGCGAAGTCTTGATAACAAAGTTTCTTCCAGGTGCACCAGCCACCGTATCGCTGTTTGCACTAAATGTATTACTGGCATTGCTATAAACGTTAAATCGCGGAATGGAACTTCCTGTTCGACCATACACCAAAAGTGCGTCTCCGGCTGAAGAAATTGCTTTTCTGAAATTAGTTAAATATGTCGCAAGAGTAATACTTCTTGCTCGGACGTCGGAAAAATCCCAGTCAACTGTGGCGTCAATTTTTTTAGCGTCAGGGTCAGGAGTCCCACCTGAGGCCACAATATTTCCGCCCACATCTCTTTGCACGTCAGAAATTACAATAGTTCTTAAAAACTTTCCAACATTATCTGGTCCTGCATCAAAACTCCAGACGTTTCCGGTCGTGTCTAAACCATATGTACCCGCGGTTAAATTCCCCCACGACTGATTTTTAATCGACCTAACTCCTTCGATTCCCTCTTGGGCAATAAGTGTAGCCTGTGTTTCTTCCTCGGCTTGTCTATTAACCGAAAAGCTGTGTATTACAGTCGCAACTCCTGTCGCCGCTATGATTATAAACATAAAAACGGCGAGTATCACTTCGACTACTGAAAACCCTTTTTTAACAGTTTTTCTTTTAAACATAGTCCACGATTAATTTATATCCAATCCCCCTGCTGCATTTAAACCAACTGTAGTAGATCCCAAATCGTTACTTATGGTGATATTTAAAACACTTGAAGGCTCTCCCCTCTGACCCGAAGTACCCGAAAAAGTTGTCTCGCTTAGTCCCGATACACTGACACCAGTCAAGTCGTAATCTTCACTGTAAGTAGGACTTGCACACGAACCGCTGAATAAACGTAAATTAGCCCCGCTCATGCAAACTCCCCAAGTAGTGTTGCCTTTACCATCCATTGCATAGCTTTGGGCCTTACGAATTGCGCTTATTACTTTATCGCTTCCTACCTCCAAATTGTTTGTAATAAGAAGCCGCGTTAAAGAAGGGCCGGCTGAAGCAGCTAGAATGGCAACTATCGCGATTACCAAAAGAAGCTCGATTAGGGTAAAAGCCGCTGATAAACTCCGATGAGAACGCAGATTAACGCTTTTATTTATTAGTGTTTTTCTCTGTTCTCGAGAATACTTACTTCTTACAGTGTCATATACTCTACGAATAATATCCAATTTTTCCTCTCCAAAGTTAATCAAGAAGCCCAACTTGTAAGGAGTACCTCTCAGATAGTTCCAAAATTGTTTCTTATCTGATGCTGTTATAAAGGGTTTAGATTTCAGCTCAATTATTATCCTTTCATTTACGACAAAATCGGGGGTATATATTCCAACCGTGACATTCTTATATGCAACTGTGATTCTTTTCTGGGTTTCAACTTGTAACTTACGATCCTCTAATTCTTTTTTCAAAGCTCGTTCTACTATCTTTTCTTTATGAACACCAGCAAAGGCTTTCCATACTTCAAAACATGCTCCTCTTATAGAATATGATTCTTGTTCATATAAAAAATTATCGACTCTTTTTTTTGGCATATGGACATTTTCAGCGTTTCTCGGCGTTATTTATCTGCATTCAGCGTACTCATCAGCATTGATCAGCGTTATTATCTGCGAATTGACCCAGTCAATTGGTAGATCGGTGAGATTATCGACAAAGCCACAAACCCCACAACTAACCCTATCACAATAAGGAGAGCCGGCTCTAAAATAGTGGATAGATTGCGACTTATGTCATCGACTTCGTCTTCAAAAAAATCTCCCAAATATAAGAGCGTTTCGTCGAGTTTTCCTGTTTTTTCACCAACAGAAATCATTCTTCCTACAAGTGGTGGAAATTCTGAGTAACCTTTACGCATTGACTCCCCGATGTTTTTTCCCTTTGTTAAAGACTTTGAAAGAGTTAAAACGTCACCTCTAAAACGCAGGTTTGAAAGAGTATTTGCCGTTACTTCAAGACTTTTTGTTATCGGAACTCCGCTTGTTATAAGGGTTCCAAGATTTCGGGTAAAACGTGCGAGTTGGCCGTATGCAATAAGTTTTCCCATTACCGGAGTTTTCAGTAGGGCGGCATGCCAGAGCGGTTTAACTTTAGGAAGCTGTGATACTATTCGAAAGAGTACAACAAAAATGACGATTCCTACAGCAATTAGCGACCCATAATTTTTCATCATCTCCGCAAAAAAGATCAGAATTCTTGTGGTTAAAGGAAGTTCAATATCAAACGACTTAAAAAAATCAACAAGTTGTGGAAGTATATAAAACGAAATAAAACTTCCCATTATTACTGTTGCGAAAAGTACTATTGCCGGATAAGTCATCGCGCCTTGAACTTTCTTTCGGAGTGAATAGTCTTTACCAAGTTGTTTTGCCAAAAAATCAAGGTTCTCCCCCAAAGTACCCGAACTCTCCCCGACTTCAATAAGACTTACGTAAAACTGGTCAAACACTTTAGGGTGTTTTCTAAAAGAATCAGCCAAGTTTTTACCGTTTTTGACGTCTTCCAAAACTTGAGCGAGAACTTTCCTGAAGTATGCATTTTTACTCTGATCAACCAAAGTCTCCAAGGCCTCGGTAATTGATATTCCGGCCTTCATCATTGTAGCCAGATGCTTGGTAAATAAAAGCCGCTCCTGAATGCCCACTCTTTTCAAAAATGTAACTTGGGTAGTAAATATCATATGTTTATACTCGACACGAATTTAAATATTCGCATAATTCGCATGAATTCGTATATTAGCATCGCTTATTTATTCTTTCGTCACCCTAATTATCTCATCAATGGTTGTTATGCCTTGTTTTACCTTTCCGATGCCATCCTCCAACATGGTTGTCATTCCATTTTTAACTGCAATTTTTTTAATTTCAGATGACTCTTTTTTGGCAACAATTGCAGTCTTCATTTCGTCGTCGACTAAAAGTACCTCAAAAATTCCCACGCGACCAACGTAGCCTGTCCCGTGGCACAAATCACAACCCTTACCCTTATATACTCTCAGATTTTTTTCATTTGGAAAATACTTTTGCATAATACTTTCCGAAATTTCGTTAATTAAAATGCCGCTAACTTCTTCTGAAACGCGACACTTAAGGCAAATTTTTCTTACCAAACGCTGGGCAATTACCACATTAACGGTCGTTGCAATAAGAAAAGGTTCAACCCCAAAATCAAGAAGTCTCGGGAAGGCTGTTGCAGCGTCGTTCGTGTGCAGGGTCGATAAAACCAAGTGTCCTGTCATAGCGGCGTTTATAGAAATGTCTGCGGTTTCTTCGTCACGAATCTCCCCGACCAGAATTATATCGGGGTCTTGCCTAACTATGGACTTCAAGCCTGCCGCAAAAGTTAAGTTCGTATTCGGATTTACCTGAATTTGATTAACCCCTTCCATGTCGTATTCAACAGGATCTTCTATTGTCATTATATTCACATTCCTTTTGTTCAAGAGTTTCAAAACCGCATAAAGGGTCGTGGTTTTACCGCTTCCGGTGGGCCCTGTTGACAAAATCATCCCGTGAGGCTTGTTGTAAGCGCTTACGACCTTTTTCAGATCGCTTTCGGAAAAACCAAGATCCTGAAGTGAAAATTGGCGACTTCTCTCGGATAAAAGCCGCATGACAACTTTTTCACCGTTAGTCACTGGAACAATGGAGATCCTGATATCCAAGTTTTCCTCGGCGAGCTCGACACTTATCTTCCCGTCCTGGGCTGATTGATGTTCGTCTGTTCTTAAGCGGGCCATAACTTTTACCCTGGTCACTATCTGCGGATGTATCACGGAAGGCAAATTTATAATGTCGTGAAGCATTCCGTCTATTCTGAAACGTACGGTCGAACCGTCATCCGTTGGCTCAATATGAATATCAGATGAGCGGTTTTGGTAAGCATAGGTGATAATTGTATCTACGATTTTAATAATTGAAGGTTCGGCAACCTTGGTACCCTTAGCCTCTTTGACACTTTCCGCAATAATTTCATCAAAGACTTTTGCAATATCTTTTGCATAAAGATTGAGGGCATCCTTTATACTTCTTTTGGATGCATAATAGGTTTTTACCGGAATCCCGATCTTCTTGCCTATAAAATCCGGCACTTGTTTGTCAGATGGGTCATTTAAAACAATGTGCAGTCCTTCCTTATCTCTCTTAAATGCAACGACCATCTGCTTTTTTGCATAAACCTCCGGAATTGTATTTAATACACCCTCATCTATTGCCGTTTCGGAAAGATTAACAAAAGGATAATTAATAAGATCCGCAATAATCTTGCCGATATTAGTGTCTGAAATTAAATCCTTTTGGACAAGTAATTCTTCTAAAGAGATTTTTTTAAGACTCGCTTCCTCAAAGGATTCCTTTAATTTGTCCAAGGGAATGACGTCCAATTCTTTTAAAGTATCAAAAAGTTCCTGCTCGCTAAAAAGCCTCATACTTCCATATTACCAAGCCCGAAGAGGTTTGACTAGAGACCCGAAGGAGGAAGTGGGTTGTGATGGAATTGTGGGTCATAGAAAATGGACATATAAAGTGTTATATTTCGGTTGTGCCAAAAGAATATCCAATACTTGACTACATCGACGACCCAAACATTTGGAAATACTGGTTAATGGAAGGAATTCCCAAACCTCACGTTGCAGCAGCCCTTTTAACTAATTGGCTCTCGCAATTTGAAACCGGCACACCTGAACATAACACAGGCTTTTGGACCCAAAGAGCTGCGATGTTTTATACTTCTGTTAGATGGATTAACTACAATATACGAGGAGAATGGGGTGAGAGAGCGGAAATTGTTAACTGGAATGATTTTCTCTCAAAGATTTCAGCAATTCCAAAAGATACTGGATTCATATTTTTTCCCGGAAAATTTAGAACACTTCCGACACTCAACCAAGTAGAAACCGTCTATTTTGGTCTGGAAAACTTAAAAACTAAGAAAATTGTTAGTGCTTTAATTTATGAACCTCGTGAGAACGTATCAACAATTGAAGGTGAGAAAATTGTACTTGATGACCAAATAAGGAAATGGGCTTATTCACAATTACCCGTTAACGCAGTTACCAGTTTTCCCATTATTAAAGAAGGAGAAAACGTTACTCAGTTTTACACCGATAGATACAAAGAAATACGAAATGCTAAAAGAGGTTATGTTGGGGTTGCGGTGGGAGCTAGCATTCACAGAAATGAGATAATTAGACTAAGTCAACAATACGACATAGAGGTTGTGGATACATCAATAGGAGTAGACGATAGTTTTAAACCTATCTCTTCACTTGATACAACCGACTTCGACAATCTTTCATCTAAATCAGACTTAGCCAATGAGCTAATACTCAAATATCTGCAACATATGGGACAGATTTAGCTCATCTATAAGTAGATTGGCCACGAAGGAAATGGGTTCTCTATTGTTTAACTCCAATTAATAATCCTCTTTCCTTCATAAGTCCATTTTTAAAATATTTTGAATCTAATCCCTCTTGCTTCATCAACTCTAAAGTTCTATCTATTTCAAACATCCCAAGTTCGTGTCTGTCAGAAAAATGGATAACACCTTTACCTTTCTCTGCAACCAAATAATGCATATCCATCACTGATAAGTTTCCATCAGCAGAAGACACATTTAATCTTGCTATTTTGATATCGGGAGCGTCATAAGTTGTCATATGAGGTGCACCAACTTTATAGGTCTTTTTTGTAAACCAGGGTTCAATTATAACTACACCGCCCCTTCTTAAATGCCTAGCAAAGTTTTTTAACGTCCTTTGTAAATTTTCATAAGTTTTAACATATCCTATTGAACTAAATAAACAAGTAATTATGTCAAACTGTTTACCTAATTCCATATTAATCATGTCTGCTTGCCTAAAATCGATATTTTTTAGCCGCTGTCTTGCCATTTTTAACATACCGTCATTTATATCTACTCCTACACATTTAAATTCTTTCTTTAAATGTTCTAGATGTTTACCAGTTCCACAAGCAACTTCTAATAGCTCGTTTCTACTGGATTTCTTAAACCGTCCGATTAGCTTTTTAACTTTTAAAGCCTCTTCCCGATAATCTTTAAAAGAATATATAAGGTCGTAGTATTTGGCTGAATTTTTATATAAGAGTTGTTTTTTCATTAACTGAAGTATATCAAATTTACAGAATTATCAAGAAGCCGTGGAGGAAATGGGTTATCAACTTCAATTATTAACCCAGAGCAACGTCTAAAATCATCATTATTGTAAAACCCAGCATTGCGCCGATTGTGGCAACGTCGGTTGAATTTTTCTGTGATTCGGGAATGATTTCTTCAACCGATACATAAATCATTGCTCCTGCTGCAAATGCAAGCGCATAAGGCAAAAGCGGGCGCATAGCCAAAATACCGACTACTCCGATAACCGCAGCAATAGGCTCAACAATCGCCGATCCCTGACCAAAGAGAAAACTCTTTAATTTCCCTACACCCACACGCCTGAAGGGCATTGAAACCGCAAAGCCTTCTGGAAAATTCTGGATTCCGATGCCTATGGCCAGAGCAATTGCACTAGCAATAGTTGCTCCGGGAATACCGGCCGCCGCTGCGCCAAATGCAACCCCCACCGCTAGCCCTTCGGGAAAATTATGAAATGTTATTGCCAGAAACAGAAGAACGGTAGTATGCCAGCCTGTGGGTAAACCCTCAGGACGCGATCGCGATTTAACAATATTCAGGTGCGGCAGAATTTTATCCACAATCCATAAAAAAGCCCCTCCTGTTAGAAAACCTATTGCAGGAGGCACCCATTTTATTACACCCAATTGCCCACTGAGAACTATGGACGGAGCCAGGAGAGACCAAAAACTGGCAGCGATCATAACGCCGGCCGCAAACCCAAGCATCGCGTCAAGCAACTTTTGTGTAACAGTGCGAAAGACAAATACCCCTCCCGCACCGAGTGCCGTCATTCCCCAAGCAAAGAGACCTGCAATAAGTGCAGCAAATATTGGATGGTTGACTAGTACTGTTTGATCCATTAAATTGAACATATTTTACTCTAAGAACTTATATTTACTATACTAGTTCCAAATGAAGATATCACAGGTTAAAACCCATGATATCTTCTCGCTAAATATTGATTTTTGCTTCATCCCCTAGTTGTGGTATTTAATATTCTTCTACTACTCTGGGTCTATCTATATACAGGAGGGTTTTACTATTTACGATTTCAATAACCTCGTCCACTGTTGCAAAAACATTTTTTAATTTTCTATATTCTTTCTCACTCATCCAAATGTTTCTACCTTCAGGAACAAGCTTCTTTAATTTTCCTTTAACATTATCCACCCTATAAACCCAGAAGTATTTATCCTCCAAAAGTCTACCGTCTTTATGGAAATGGTGGTAATGGATAATTCCTTTCAATTCGAATTTTCCTGTCAAACCGGTTTCTTCAAGAAACTCTCTCTTGGCACAATCTTGTGGATTTTCTCCCCATCTTATTTTTCCGCTATGGCTGCCGTACCAGCCGTAAAAAGGTTCTTTCAATCTTTGGTGCACAAGATACTCTGTAATTCCTTTATGTTCTCTTACTGCATGAAGAGCAACGGCCAGTTTTGCTTGCCTTTCGAGTTTCAAAGCATCGGTGTCCATTCTATTAGCAAACTCCTTGCCGTCATCCGTAAGAGAATACCTTCCGTTTGTTTTTACCACTAAACCTTCTTTTAATAAGTGTTTAAGGTGGAAAGTAAAATGGTCGTTTGTTATGTCAACCTTTTTGAGGTCTCTAAATCTTGCGTTGGGTTTAAAAAGAAGTTCCCGTAAAATTGAAATTTGAAATTCGTGAATTTTGATTTCCATGTTTACCGCTATTATTTACCACAAAATTCCAGAAGTCTAGTATAGTCAACTTAACCAAATGGATATTATCTAGTTTTCTAAGGCTGGAGGGGAAATGAAGTATTATGCAGTAGGGTGAATTTGAACTTTCTTCTCAACCTTTTCCATTCTTGGTTCAAGGTCATCATAAACCTTACTCGTCAATACAATCTGTTCTTCTCTCATCGTTTTCAGCTCGGTCATTATCTCATCCATTTTGCTAAAGAAGTCTTCCTTAGACGGAAAATGCTTTAGTTTTTCATTAAGTTTCTCTTCCAATTCTTCATCAATAGTAATTTTCATCAAATCTTTAATTGCGTTTAAATCCTTATCTGTAAGTGCCATATTGCTATTTAAGTATATAAAAGAAAATCTGTCAATCATTTAAAATCACATCTCTGGAGGAAATGGGTTCTTATCCATTCTTGTCTACTCTCTGATTGAGAGATTTTACCAGTTGTGAGTTTTTCCATTGGATGTTTGTGTACAAAATACCTGGTTTGTCGTTAAGTACGTGGTCAAAATAATATTTCGCTGGCGGAAAAACGTTATCCATAACAAGTAGTTCTTCAAGTGGTATCCATTTGGCATTTCCTTCCAGATCTTCTTTTTTTTCCTTTTGGTTTTTCTTGATGGTTGCCAGAAAGACAAAAGATACCCAGACTTCTTTCCTATCCATGTGGTGATGAAGAGCTATACCCTTCAATTTTATGTCGTCTAAATCAACTTTAACTCCAGCCTCTTCGTCTATTTCTCTTACAGCTGCCAAAAGAGCATCTTCATCATGATCGATATGGCCACCCGGTCCAATCCAAAAACCCGGAAATTTACTGGCAGTGTCGCTTCTTTTGAACATCAATACTTTGCCATCTTTGATTACATAGCACTCCGACGCAAGCATTATCTGGCCTAGCTCGTCTAAATGCTTTGATTCATTCATACAGAATTAATTATATAATACTTTAGGCAATATAATGCGAAAATGCTGCGGGGGAAATGGGTTCTTAAGTTCTTCTATATAAAACAGCATTTATATTTGGAAGTATTGCGGCTGAAATTATTAATAAACCACCAAGATATGTCGCAGGTTGAGGATACTCCTTGAAAACAAAATAGGAAAATAGTGTTGCGAATATAATCTCGACCGGTAGAATAATGCTTCCTACCTGGGCTTCGATATTTTTAAACCCGTAAACTATCAGGCCGACATTTACTGTTTGGACAAGTGCATAGACAAATATCCAAAACCATTTAACTGAAGAGGATTCCATTGGCAGTTTTTCTTTAAAAAGCATGGATCCAATAAGTGCAGCAATTACCCCCCCCGCCGCATCCATCATAACTATTTGGTTATTAGAATAATGATCAGAGAACTTCTTCGAAATCGTATTCCAAACACCTGTCATAAATCCGGATGTAAAAGCCAGAATAACATAAATGACTTCGTTTGAGCTAATACTAAATCTGTAAATTATTACAAGTCCCAGAAAGCAAAGCACCAAAGACGCAGTTTTTGAAATATTTAACTTCTCTTTAAAAAATATCTTCCCGGAAATGAATCCTGCAGCAATCATCGACGAATAAATTATCAAATATGTCGTTCCGATTTGGAGATTGTTAAATGCAATAAATGTTAAAACCGTCACCCAAGATCCGGATAAAAGCCATAAAATAATCCATTTCAGATCTTCCTTTCGAATTGCCAGAAGCTTGGTCTTTCTTATGACTATCACGCCAGCAATTAATGCGAGAACAATCAGGTTTCTTACCCAGTTTTGACTAAAACTTCCAAAAGAAGTTCCAATTAATCTTGAAAATATCCCATAAAGTCCATAAAATCCCGCAGCAGTAAAAAGTGAAATTGCACCAAACTTCTGATTCTTCATTACAAATTAAATTTTATCACGATCCTGAGTGAAATCGAAGGATTATAATCCTGAGTTCATCGAAGGACTCCGGAGTTAATTTGAAGACAAATTATTTATTGATTTTATACCTGTTAAATGCCTCCACAAATCCCGGTGGAAAATCTTTTGGGTTATCTTCCATCATTTTTTCCACAGTAGCCAAACTAAACCATCGCCCGCCACTCAGCTCATTCTGGTCCAACATTATCGCTCCGTCAAAAATAGTTGTGTAAAGAGTACTAAATTCTTTTAGTAACTGTCCCTTAAAATCTTGCTCTTTGTAAAATTTTGTAATCCTATCCAGTGTCGAGGTGCTAATCCCCAATTCTTCTCTCAACTCACGCATTGCAGCTTCATCGTAAGTTTCACCCTCATCAACATGTCCGCCCGCTGATTGATCCCATGTGTCAGGGTAAGTTGTCATACTAGCACTCCTCCTTTGAAGGTACATCTCACCCTTACTGTTAAATACAAATATTCTAACAATTCTTCTTATTAAACCATTTTTAAATGCAGTCTCTTTATCCTCCGAGCCAACGACATTATCATTCTTATCAACAATTACCACTTTCGACATAATGAAATTATATCATTTTCTTCTGGAGTCAATTTGAAGACAAATATTCTTTCCTGAAATTTTAACTAACTATCCTAAAACCTGTTTCCTTGACTACAGTTAGTTTATTGTTTAAGTTTATTGAGGGTTTTGGATTCTCAATAAACCTTCTGAGAATTTCATTGACGTTCTCGGGTGTTTGATTTTTTGTTCGTACATGTATTATTCCAATCTTGCCCTTCTCACGGAAATACCATAGATCCGCAAAATCACGGTCAAAGGTAATAATAATTCTTGCTTCCCTTTTAGCTTTCTTCACTACCTCTTCATCAGACAAATAATGAAGCTTTTGCTCAAGAATTGAGGTAGCATCAAAATTAAGATTTCTCAAAAATTCTGCAGTAAGTGGAGAAAGATTTGCATCCAAAAGAAATTTAGGCAAAGTTGTAGTTTTCCTCACGATTTAACTTCTCTGCTGCAAATGCGAGCGCTGCCTCAATTTGCTTTCTGGTAATAGGTGGGTAAGCTTTCGCTATTTTTTCAAAAGTGTATCCATTTGCAAGAAGGTTAAGGATAGTTCCCACAGGAATCCTAGTGCCTTTTATGACGGGCTTACCAACCATCACCTTCGGATTGATTTCAATATACTTATCGTATTTCATACCCGTTATTGTAGCACTTCAATCAAGACGTAGTAAGTGCAGAACTTCCACAAAACCTCCGGAGCTAATTTGAAGACAAATTATAAATTTTCCTTTAATTCTTTAATGATCTTTATTAGAACGTCTTCGGGTTGTAAAAAGATTCTATCTTGCCCTCGAGCATAATGTGAGCCAAATTCAGGATCTTTAAAGGTAAGTCCTGCAAACTTCACGTCTCTTTCATATCTTGGCCTTACATGCCAATGAATATGCGGATTAGCCGTTTTTTCTTTAAAAGCATTATTCATTAAACAGGACCAATTGATGAGTTTCGCATCAAAAGTTCTTTTAAAACAACTTTCAAGTTTTCTTACTAATTCAGAAAAATCTAACCATTCGTCTTTTGTTAATTCAGAAAGACTTCCGCAATGCCTTTTTAAAGAAACAAAAGAACGTCCTAAATATTCCTGATTTTCATTGATATCAACTTTCCAAAATTTAGTTTGAGTAATCGTTCTACCGAAATTATTCAGAAAAGGGCAAACATCGCAGTTCATGAGCCAATTTTACCATGATCCTGAGTCAAATCGAAGGATTATAATCCTGAGTTTACCGAAGGACTCCGGAGCTAATTTGAAGACAAATGATTATTTCAGATACGATACAATGGTTGGATGGATATTCAAAAAAAGGATGTTTTCATACGATTGTTATCTCTTTCTGTTCTTTTTCTTATTTTCGTCGCCTCCTTATCAAATGTTCAAAGACCTCAGAAAGTTAATCCTGCGCGGGGATTCAACCCGACATACACGCCCACTCCTATCCCTTTTAATCCTTTTCCTTACAAAATTCCAACCATTCCTTATTCCCGTGCGTATCGAACGATGCTCGTCGGAGATTCAATAGTCGGCTCTCTCGGGCCAAACGCAGACCGCCTGCGCCAACACCTGATAGTTTTTTACCCGAGTCATGAATTTGTTAACTATAATTACGGTTTCGGCGCAACCAGTATAGAAACGTTACCAGAGAGACTCGCTGAAAATACTGTTTATAGAGGTCAAAGTTATCAGCCGATTTTATCCCAGGGCTTTGATCTTATCATTGTAGAATCATTTGGCTACAATCCCCTCTCGCAGTTAAATGAAGGGGAAGGCCTTGCAAAACACATGCAAATTTTGGACGAAAACATAAAGAAAATTATCATAGAAAAACCCCACTCAGTAGTTGCAATAATGACCCCAATTGCTCCGAATAAAAGTTATTTTGCGAAGGGCGTCTATGACCTTTCCTCAGAGGAAAGAATTAAGTGGGCAAATGAGCGGATTTCATATATCGAAGCCGTAATTGTCTATGCGAAGGATAACGAAATTCCTCTCATTAATGTTTATGAGAAATCTTTGACCGCCCAAGACGACGGCAATCTAGCCTACATCAATCCGGATGATTATGTTCACCCCTCAGCCGAGGGTATTGAACTTATTAGTAGAACTATTGCGGAATTCATCTTTAGCGCTAAAATCTTCCCGGAGTAGACAATTACTTAAACATAACCACCCATTTATAATCTGGAAGAATCAGAAGCGGAAGTTTTTCCTTGTAAGAAGCTAGTTTTTTGATTATCTTTATATCCCCTTGCTTATAATGACAATACGACTTTATATCTAGAATTCCCAAACCTCTCTCAATTTTCTGAACTTCGTTTCCGTAATAATACTTAGCCAGACAATTTACTCCAGCAGACGAACCTCCAACAACCTTACCCTCAAGTAACTTACCAAGATTTTTTGTTACCGCAAGTTTCTTGATCAACTTATCTGTTGCAAAACCACCCGCAAGATAGATAAGATCAGCCCATTTCACCTGCTCAGGGAAGTTATTAACTTCTGCTAATTTAAACTCGACATTTTTACCCTTAGCAAAATACCTGAATGTCTCGCTGTGCCGTTTAAATTTATCTTCAACTTTATTCTCGTCGCTTGCAAAATAAGTCATAAGAAGATTGAGGTTTTCTTTATTTCCGATAGTCATTTCTTTAAAGAAACCGTAGTTGTCTTGATTTTTGTCGCCAAGATTCCCGCCGTGCAAAACAAATTTAATCATTAGCGAATTATATCAAATTTCTCGAAGCTAATTTGAAGACAAATCTTAATATGGAGATTGCATTCATTGGGCTGGGCCGATGAGGGATTGGAGCTTGGCGACCAAACCCGTTATTGCAAAATCAGTTTTGACAATGTAGTCTTTAGCTCCCAAGCCCATTGCTTTCTCTATATCTTCTTTTTGACCTAAGTTAGAGGCAACAATAACAGGAATATTTTTCCACTCGTCATTTTTCTTCATCTCGGAAAGAACCGAGAAACCGTCCTTTTTTGGCATTACCAAGTCCAATATAATAAGATCGAATTTGCCCTTTTGAAGCGCCGCAAGTGTTTCCTCACCGTCTGCAACCAAAGTTACGTCGTATGAAGCTTTAGTAAGTTTTACTCTATAGGCATTTGCTAAAAATTTATCATCTTCGGCAACAAGTATTTTCTTCATGAATTCTTAAGTGTCTCGCGAACCTTGGCAACAACTTCATCTAACTTCCAATCAGTCTTTACTAGATAGGAGTTGACTCCTTTATCTTTGCTTTCTTCAATGGTTGATGCATCGCTTAAGTTTGAAAGAATTATTACGGGAACATTTTTCCCCCACTCATCTTCCCGAAGTCTATCAAGAAGCGTAACCCCGTCCATAACCGGAAGAACGATGTCTAAAAGTACCAGATTGGGATGTTTCTCTAAAGCTGCCGCCAAACCTTCTCCACCATCAAAAGCCTCCAAAACTTCAAACCCTCCTTTTTCCAGCTTTCTTTTTATCGCCTTAGAAAGAAGCCTCTCATCTTCTACTAATAATACGATTGTCTTTTTATCACTCATACTACTTGCTCTTAGCCATTATAGTTTTACACTCAGTTCTTTTCAACGGTTTCCCGAAGTATTTCTATAATGTCCTCAAGTCTATATTGCGCTTTTAATAAATACTGTTTTACTCCAAGTTCGAGCATCGAATTTTTCTTTTCGTCGCTGGCTGAATTACTGACTACAACAACAGGTATTTTTGCCCAGGCTTCTTTTTTCTTCAATTCCCGCATAAACTCCAATCCGTTCATGTCCTCAAGATAGTAATCGAGCCAAATAACGTCCGGAAATTCTGTTATATTAGTTAAATAATCTATCGCTTGCTTGGCCGAAGTACACGTAATAGGTTCAAAACCCTTGCTTGTTAATTTTTTGGAAATAGCCTGAAGAAGCAGCTCTTCATCTTCAATTACCATCACTTTTATCGTTTTTTCCATTTCTTTTATTATATATTATCCTATATATCTATTGTAACCTCTCCTTCTTTTTGAACACTACCCGAAAGCGGTACGGCAAACCAAAACGTAGTACCCTTACCCTCATCGCTTTCAAACCAGATTCTCCCTCCTGATGATTCGACAATGGCTTTAGTCAAATATAGACCCAAGCCGGTTCCTTCGGTTTCGATCTTGATCACGTTTTCTGCTCTGAAGAATTTTTTGAAAACCTGCTCGTGCTGGCGCCTCGGAATACCGTATCCACTGTCTGAAACTTGAGAGACAACCTCGCCATTCTTTACAGATATAATAATAACGATTTCACCCCCATCCGGCGTATATTTTATCGCATTTGTCAGAAGATTCATGTAGACGTGCCTAATGAGTCTGGGATCGATATTCACCAAAGGAAGATTCTTATGGATGGAAATTGCTAAATGCTGTTTCTTTTTATCAAATCTTGGTCTAACTTCAAGAATCACTTCGTCAAGAAGTTTTCTTAAATCAGTCGGCTTGGGATCAATTATAATCCTCCCTGATTCAATTCGTGAAATATTCAAAAGTGTATTCACCAGTTGAATCATGCGCTCATTAGATTGATATATATTTGTAAGAAGTTCTTCTTGCTCCTTATTCAGGTCTCCCGCGTCGCGATCTAAAAGAATTTCACAAAACCACTTCATTGCAGAAAGAGGAGTTCTGAGTTGGTGTGAAGCAAGCGAAATAAACTCAGTCTTCATTCTATCTATTTCCTTTTCTTTGGTGATGTCTCGAAATACATCGACTCCTCCGATAACTCTGTCAAAGACTATTACGGGTGTTGCAGTTATAGAAACCGGAAATTTACTGCCGTCGCGTCTAACAAAAAAATAGTTGGTGCTCTCGATTTTTTTCTTTAGAAAAAGGGCATTTCTGATGGGACGTTCATTTACGCTTACCTCTTTATCGTCTTTGTCAAACATTTTTATCGAATACCAAATTGGTTTTCCGATGAGTTCATCTTGCTTTAGACCAGTCATGTATTCAACTTGTTGATTTGTAAAGATTATTTCCCCTCTATCGTTTATTCCAACCACGCCGTCTCCAATATTCGCAAGCATTGCGTCATCCATCGCTTTTTCCTCGGCAAGTTCTCTATTCTTACTAACAAGCTCTTCCTGAATTTTTTTCTGTTCAAGGGAAATCTGATAGGTTAACGAACTCCTCAAAAATTCCACATCTACCCAGGTAGATAAGTCTTTTAAGGTTGAGACTTCTAAGTCAGAAAATTTCCTAGGCAAGCGGTCTGCCAAAAAAAGACTCCCGACGACCGAGAGGTCCGAAGCTCTTATGGGTACGCCCGCAAAAAATCGTATTTTAGGTCCATCGGTAACATAAGGATTACTCTTAAATTCCTCATTTTGAAGAGTATCCTCAATAATAACCATCTCTTCTTTTAAAACGACGGCGTTAGAAAAAGAAGTGCTTCGATCTTCCGTCAAGTGGTCAAGTCCCTGTATAGACTTAAACCATACCTTTTGAGCGTCAACCAAAGAAATTCCGGCGACGGGAACGGCAAAAATTTTTGAAGCAAGACGCGTAATTATTTCAAATCTCTCTTCTTTCGGAGTATTAAGAAGGTTCAAACTCGTTAGGGCTATTAATCTTTTCCTTTCTTTTTCTTTCTCAGGATCCATATATAGAGTATATCGTTGAAACTTTAAACAAAAAAGTGGATTTTGAAAATACCGGTAATTCTAGCGAGGGATGAGTTCAAATATGGCTGCTGAATTTGTCTGGAAAAATTGTTCTGTCGTCCAACTTAGACTATTTGTTGAGACTTCAGTTTCAATTGTCTGTCCCAAAAAATTAGATCTTCTGAATGTAAAATTTTTGAAAGGCAAATTATTAAATGTTATGGGAACACTTTCTGAATGACTTAAATATGGATCATAGTTAACTACCAAAATCTTTACCACATTTCCAGAAGCACTCTTGGTAGCAATCGCTTTTACCCATGTCCCCGATCCTTCCACTGGATAGTATTTCCAGTCTAAGTTATTTAAAAAGTCTATTGCCTTATATCTTGGTTTTTCCTCCGGATCACCGAAACTTTCGTTTGTAAGTATTCCCCATCTTCCCCAATTTTTGGTTTGACCTCTGCCGTCTTTTATTTCAAAAAGAAATACTATTGGAAGTTTTTGAAATGTGGCAGCATACATGGCCAGTGTTTGAATTGCACTAAAGTTAGTATCGTAACCCTCGTCAATCTCAGAATTATGGCCACTCTCGCTTATTATAAACTGTGTATTCATATACTTAGGATATCGGGTTATCCACAGGTTTACATTCTCTATATCATTTTCAAAATCATCAACCTCTTTTGAATATCTATGCCAGGAGTAAAAATCAACCCTTAAATCATTTTTAAGAGCATAATCAAAAAAATCCTGGAACCAACCCCCAAAGGCAAAAGGCAATACGTCTTGGGCGTCCTTAGCACCTTTTTCAGCATACTCATAAAGAGTTAAATAATTCTTTGGCCCTGACAATTTAAATCCGCCAAAAAGATCGGGCTCATTCCAGACTTCGTAATATACCCCCGCAATTGCCAATCCCCTATTTCCACTTACGTGCTCAATCGTCCTTTGGACAACAGTTTTCCATTCATCCCAAGAATAAGGTAAGTCGGTTTCTGTCCGTTGCGACAAAGCTTTCGGCATGTAGGAAAGCGATAAAAACGGCCTTGCTCCCATTGCCTGTATAATTTTTATCTGGATGTCCAACCTTCCCCAATCGAAACTTAAGTTTCCGCCTGTATCTTTGGAAATGGGATCATAAAAATCATAAATATGATCAATCCGGATATAATAAGGTTCAATCTTTTTGACTTTTTGTATTACAGGTGTCAGCATATCATTCTTATCCTCACCGCCCTGAGCCAAATATTTCCAGTGGGGAACAAAAGAGTATGATCTTGATAAATCTACAACTAAATTTGCTTCCCTTCCTGAAAAATTAAAATAGGCTTTTTCAAAAAATGAAGTCTTTCTATTCAACAAAAAAATCGTGACCGGCAAGCTCAAGGTTATGACAAAAATTGCAAAATACCTAAAATTACGTCTTTTTCGCATGCTACTCTTCAGTTATTATTTTCAGTTTTCCAGATTCGTAAACTGCCGTGTCGGCGGTTAGGGTCTTTGCCTGAACAATATAGTGATTATACCCTTCCCACAAAGATACTTTTCCGGATGAAACAAAAACTGAAGTCTGACTTGTGGTTTCAATTTGACTACCCCCAACTCCGATAAAATGGGTCGTATCGTATATTCTAAAAAAGGCTTTACCATTAGCGTTCAACAATTTTATATTCGCCTCAAAATAGACTTCCAGAAGGCCTGGGAAATCGTTTTTGCTTAAATAAAAATCGGTACCGGAAAGATTAGTCCAATCTGTCGCCAACGTGCTTCCCGATCCCGGAATCGGAACGTAGTATGTACGGCGAGATTTCTTCGTTGGAACTAATCTTGGAGTCGGAGTTGACGAGATGACTTCTTTCGTATCCAAGGTTAACTCAGAAACTTTAAGCTCTATGTAGCGCTTACATTCCTCCCCACATTCATCTTTTGACTCTTCATTTTGGGAAGAAATCTCCTGAAGTCGTTCTATATTAGAATCTTCATCTGTCAACTTAAACTCATTCTTGTATATCAAAAAACCAAGAAGTGCATTTATAAGAATTAAGTCGATCGCCACAAAAACTTTGAGTAGATTTTTCATTTAAAACTCACGTTGTAATCTAGGTTTGGGGGTATAAGCTTATCTTCGCGAAGGTTGCTTCCCGAGATTTCTCTCTCAAGGACATTTATGTCTTCTTCGAGTTGCAAGATTTCGGGATCATTCGCATAGACTGATGGTTTATAGGGTTGATACAATGCCGGGGTTGGACTTACTTCATTTCTGGGTACCTTCACCTCACCATCCTCCTGTAAAAGTCTGAAAAGTCTTATGCCTATAAAGACCAAGATCATCAAAAAAACCAAAATGAGAAAGGTCCTTACGAGTCTTTTAATGAATTTATTTTCAAATGCTCCTTTTACAGAAGAGGTTAATACAGAACCGGTCGCCAAACCCTTGGAAGTGAGAGGCTTAGATGAAGTAGAAACTTTAGTGATACTTTTTCTAACAAAAGTTTTAAATTTTTGGACGTCTTGCTTAACGCTGTCTTCTTCGGGTGGAACCTGTTGCGAAGAAGTGTTTGGTTGTGAAGTCTCTTTTGAAACCGGAGATTTACCCGTAAGCGAACGAATCCAACCAGTAAGTCCACCCATGCCGCTAAAAATACCCTTTACTCCTTCTTTATTTTCTGTTTGATTTTGTATCGTTCCCATTTTTAATCCTCTGCCGTTTTGACTTCCCGTATTACCTCTTTCAAAAAGGTGTTTGCTTCTTTCAAGAAAAGCTGAGATTCGCCCAAAACGCCAATCATATTGTTAAAGTATTTGAGAACATCTTTTCTCTGTTTGACAATAAGAACGAGCATATTATCAACCTCGACCTGTTTTTCTTTGCTTCTTACAATCTTCTCTTCCGTCTCAAAAATCCAGCGGTCCAAAACTTCAAACTTTTCATTGCTAAATTTATACTCGTCTCTATCTTCCTTGCTAATAATTTCAAGTTTATTTTTAACGGCAGTTAGTGCTCCTTCAGATCTCACGGTAAAATCGGATATCTTCCCGTAAGCGGTTGTGCCTAAAATTTCGTAAACAAGGGGCTCTACTCCCTCCCACCGTTTCTTTGCAAGATCTGAATCTTTTACAAGATCTTCCAGTGTTCCTGCAGAGGGAACGGTATCTTTGTGATCGGTAAACCAACCTACTTCTTCATTTACTCTCAAGGTAAGAGCTTCTTTTCTGACTTCATGAACTCCAATTCCTTCAGAGAGTCTCGCTAAAAGAGTGGTTAAGTAGGTAATTACTACTTCATCTCTAGCCTGAAGCATTTTTACCGTGGCTTCTTGGGCATCTTGCCTACTTTTCAGGGACTGGAAACGAAGATATTGAGACCTTCTTAAAATATATTCTTCATGAACCTTTTGATAATCTTGAAGTTTTAAAATGTATTCTTGATATGCCTGATCAAAACCTTTTTCTTCTTCTTTAATCTCGGATGATTGTGTTGCCTCGGGAGATTGCGAAAAAACTTGTTGAACTGAAATTAAACTCAAGGCGACAAAAAAAATAGTGGGCAGAATCAAAACTTTCCTCATGTATTTTAAATTTACACTTTTACCTTCAGGACTACAACTTTTTTTGTGTATCAAGTAAAATTAGGGGCCTTGAGATTTTATCTTTGGCCCTTCTGACGTATCCTCAACCTTAAGTCCTTTCTTTTCTATATTTTTCCTTATCTCATCAGCCTCTTTAAATTTACCTTCTTTTCTCAACTCTTCTCTTTCCTCAATTAATCCTTTTAATTCTTTTGATACCTTTGGTACTTTTGATACTTCTGATACCTCTCCAAGTTTTAATCCTAACACCTCGTCAAATGAAAGTGCTAAATCATATTTATCTTCGGAAGGGATATTGCTTTTCATAGCTTCCCAAAAAACCGCAAGAGCCTGGGGCGTATTTAAGTCATCCGTTACTGCTTCACTAAAGCGCTTACTGTAATCATCAACTTTCTTGCTTTTCTCGCTGGATAAAGAGGTTCTCGAACTTTGAATTTTTGCAGCTAAAACTTGTTCACGCAGATTATTTAAAGCTTTCTGGGCACTAGCCAAAGAATTCCAAGTAAAATTTAAGGAATCTCGATAATGCGCAGTTAAATAAAGATATCTTAGAGAAAGCGGACCGAAACCTTTTTTTACAACATCATGCAAAGTATACGCATTCCCTAACGATTTCCCCATCCGACCGCCATCAACTTTTAAAAACTCCCCATGCAACCAATATTTTGCGAGAGGCTTACCCGTAGCACCCTCGCTTTGGGCAATCTCATTGGTATGATGTAATGCTACGTGATCAATTCCACCGGTATGGATATCAAAGCTCTCACCCAAATATTTCATTGACATGGCAGAACACTCCAAATGCCAACCAGGAAAACCCCTTCCCCAAGGAGAATCCCATTCCATATGTCTTTTTTCATCAGGCTTAGAAAATTTCCAGAGAGCAAAATCAAAAGTATTTCTTTTCTCTTTATCTTCTTTCAACTCTTCCCTGCTGGCTTTCCTTTTATCAATCAATTTCTGTCCACCCAGTTTTCCATAATCAGGAAATTTTGAAATATCAAAGTAAACCCCCATTTTTGTTATGTAAGTCAGACCTTTTTCTTCAAGTCTTTTAATAAGACTAATTTGCTCACTTATATGATCTGTTGCTCGGACAAAATAAGTGGGGGCAAGAATATTAAACTTATCACGGCTTTCGATAAAATCTTTTATGTAAAAATCAGCAATTTCCCAAGCGGTTTTGTTTTCCTTTCGCGCTTCTTTCTCCATTCTGTCTTCGCCCAAATCCGCATCCCCAATGTTATCTCCCGTCAAATGTCCAACATCCGTAATGTTCATAACATGTTTCACTAGATATCCGTTATAAACCAATACTCTCCTTAAAATGTCTTCAAAAACGAAAGTTCGCCAGTTGCCAATTTGCGGGTAAAAATACACTGTCGGACCACAGGTGTACATTCCTACATTTGGAGGATCAATCGGAATAAACTTCTCCTTTTTACGAGTGAGTGAATTTGTAAGATAAAGATCTGACATATATTTATCCTGAAATCTGTTTTCCCATTTCCTTAGTTCCTTGTTTCTTCTTCAGAAATCCCATAAATCCGCGTCTGGGCTTTGTCGTTGGCTCAATAAAAGGTTGATGGGATCCAACACTATCTTGAGTAGTACCCATCTTCTGCTGTTGTAACTGCGACCATTCCTCCTCTTTTTTCTCTCTCTCATGTCGAATCCTTTTCAACTCTTCTTCCAATTCCTCTATCCGCTTTCTTTTTTTTGCCTCAATTTCGACTTTTTGAGTCTCCGAAATTTCTCCCGATTCTCCATTGCCGCTTACCATCTCTTGAACCAGGCGAGAAGTATCGCTTTCTTGTCTCAATACTTGAGATTTGGACGTCTTTAAAAGTTCGATCGGTTCTCGAGCAATTTGCTTAGCAACTTTCCTTGCAGCATCGGACGCAGATATTTTAGTTTGTTTAACGAAACTATCCATCTACATTTCCCTTCTTCCTTCGATTGCTTCTCTTAATGTTGTTTCATCCGCATACTCTAAATCGGCTCCGGTCGGAATTCCCATTCCCAGCCTTGTAACTTTCAATTCTTTTCCATTTAAAAATCTTTCTCTTAACTTTTTAGCTAAATACATTGCGGTTGCGTCACCTTCCATTGTGGGATTTGTTGCAATAATTATTTCCTTTATTTCATAATTCTTGCCTCTTCTATCTAACTCTAACCTTTTGAAAAGATCTTCTATAAAAAGTTCGTCTGGTCCTATATTCTCCAGCGGATTTATTGCTCCATGGAGAACATGATAAGTTCCATCATACTTTCCTGTTTTTTCAAATGCCAGAACTTCGAGAGGTTCTTCAACAATCATTACTTGACTTTTGTCTCTTTTAAAATCGGAGCAGATTGGACATGGGTCTTCCTCGCTAACGTTCTTGCAGATCGAACAGATAATCGTGTTTTTCTTCAAGTTCGATAGAGATTCTGCAAAATATTCGAGTTCGGTCTGAGGAACGTGCAAAAGATAATAAGTTAACCTTTGGGCTGTTTTCGGCCCGATTCCCGGAAGTTTTTGAAAAGACTCAATTAAATTATTTAAAGCCTTAGGTATTCTCACAGCTTCATTTTATCAGAACAACAGCCTAATGTCATTGAAGTAATCTTTGAAGTTTAAATTCTAACTCATTCCACCAAGAAGTCCTGAAAGTCCACCGCCCATTTCCATCATTTTTTTGGCTGCTTTTTTCTGGACCTCCTTCATTGCGCGATTTAGAAGATCAATTATTTCCGTCTTGTCTTCACCACCGATTTCCAAAGCAACAATATTTTGCGTTCCGTCCACGGTTACCTTCATACCGTCCCTTTCTTCGGTATGCCTTATGTCTTTTAATTCGTCCTGAAGCTTTTTAGCCTGCTGACGAAGCTTAATTAATTCCTTTGCTTGTTGTAATTTGTCAAACATATTCTAACTCCCAAATATCTCTTTGGCCACCTTAATTATATCCTCATCTTCTCCTTCAGTCAAAACCGCGTCGGAAGCGGCTGGGGCCGAGTGAGACGCGGCTGGGGCCGAGTCCGACTCGGTCAAAACGACATTTGATTCATTGTTAGATTGAACTCCTCCAATAATCTTTCCGTCCTTTGGACGAAAAGGGGGTTCTGTTAATGTACAAACAATCCTAACCCTATTACCAAGAACTCCCTCTACGACTTCCTCAAGTATATCTCTGTGGGGATTTGCCTCGAGTCTCTCTTTATGAAATCTATAATAAACGCCCAACGTTAAAACGCTTCCGTCTAAACCCAATGGCCTTGCCGCCCTAAGAAGTGCCTCTGTTGAAGAATTTTTTGGCTTAATTTGGGTTAATATTTGTCCCCAAGTCTCATCACTAAAACCATTGACATGAACACTTTCTGAATTTGTATGCTTAGAAACACCAACTTTTGTATGTTCTTTCTTAGTTCTACCAATTTCCGTCACCTCTGTCTTATTTTCGTCATCGAGAAAATCGTTATTGTTGTCATCTTTGATATTTGATTTTTCATTTTTAATATTTACTTCTCCCCACTCTACAACCACAAGTTCTAGTGGAATCTGCTCCAAATAAGAATCCGATATATCGCTATATGCCTGCGAGAATAGTTTAATTAAACGAACGATTTCTTCCTTATTAAAATACTTTAGATCTTCACCTTCTATGCCTATTTTATTCATTAAAGCACTCCGTAATCTTGTAATAATCTGTTCTGTAATATTTTTTAGTGATATCCCTAAACTAGCAGCGGATTCGATTGCTAAAAGATTTTTCTTAACGTCTTTTTTTGATAAAACCAGGAGGAATTCTTCAACATCAAATGCTTTTTTATTGAAAAGGTAGTCTTCAATTTCTTTTCTTTCCAATTTTTGGACCTCTATTACCACAGTTTCCAAAAGTTTGGTAGCATCTCGAAAAGAGCCGTCCGAGTACTTCGCAATTAGTTCAAGGACTTCCTTCCCGGTCTTTATTTTTTCCTCTCTGGAAACTCTTTCCAACGACCTTACAACTTCGACTAAATTCGCCTTCTTAAAAATTACATTTGTACACCTCGACCGAATAGTTTCTATCAACTTTTCAGGATTTGTGGTTGCCAAAATAAACATAACGTGCTCTGGAGGTTCTTCCAAAGTTTTAAGAAGTGCGTTCGAGGCTTCAGTTGTCAACATGTGTGCCTCATCAATGATATAAACTTTTTTTCTGGAGTTGGCGGGTGCAAGTTTGACGGCATCTCTTAAAGTTCTTACATCGTCGATTCCCCTGTGAGACGCAGCATCAAGTTCGATTACGTCTACATTCGTTCCTTTTGATATGGAAATACACTGCCCACACTGATTACATGGCTCAAATTTCCCTGGTCCTCGAAGTGCTGGCGTTGTGGACTCACAATTTACTATCTTGGCCAAAATCCTGGCCGCAGAAGTCTTTCCAATTCCTTTTGGGCCCGAAAAAAGAAAGGCGTGTGGAATATTTCCTGACGAAACAATCTTTTTTAAAGTTTCTCGCGCACCTTCAGAATCCAGCTCGTCTAGAGTTTGGGGGCGGTATTTTAGATATAATGTCATTCGTTAGTGAATAGTGAATAGTGGATAGTGAATAGTGGATTTCTAATTCTGTATTACCAACCACCAATCACTAATCACCAAACACTAATTATGGTGCTTTCCCATCAAATGTAGCGCACCGTGCTCGACTAATTCAAGTACCTTTTCGTCTATCAGCTTACCCTCGCTTTCTGCTTCCTTGACGACTTTGGGGTAACAAATGACAATGTCTCCCAAGTGAATAGTCTCATCTGGCGGCTCGATAAAAGCCTGGTCACCTTCGAGGTAAGGGAATGTCAAAACGTCATGAACCTCTCTTTCCCTTAAATACTTTATGGCAAGATTAAGCATATGTTTTTGGCTAACAAAACTAACGCTTACATCTGCCTTCGAAACAATTCCCTCCTTTGTCAAAACTTCCTTCAAAATTTTTTTGACTTTTGGAGCACTAACCGGGCAGTTTGTAAGTTTTTTGACATAAACCTGTATCATGGCTCGAGCTTCTTTTTTACCAATGCTGAAACTTTACTACCTTCTGCTTTTCCTCCTGCTTTTTTCATTACATCGCCTATTACTCTCCCCATATCTTGCATTGTTTTTGCTCCCAAGTGCTTTATAGATTCACTGATTAACTCATTTAATTCTCCCTCAGGCATCTCGGCCGGTAAAAATTCTTTTAAAATCTCCTGTTCTTTTTTCTCTCTTTCTGCCCGATCTTTCGCATCAACTTTTTCATAAGCCTCAATTGCATCTTGGCGCTTTTTGGCTTCCCGGCGAACAACGACTATTTCTTCATCGCCGGAAAGATCGTGTTGTTTAGCGATCTTTTCATAATTTAAAGCCGACGATAGCATCCTTAAAGTCGATAATCTTACCTCGTCTCTAGCCTTCAGGGCTTGTGAAATTTTTTGATTAATTGTATCTGTAATCATATCTATTATATTGCACCTTAGAGGTGAAATGGCTTCACACCTTTGGTATTTTCAAACTCTTTCTCTGATTTTTCCAGAAATTTCTTTCATCTCTTCCTCACTTATTTGTTTTTTGGGAATTTCAGGCGGAATAATATCCAGTTCCCCTCTCACATTACTCGTGCCTACTTCAGTCATGCGAGGCAGAATATGGATATGAGCGTGAGGAACCGCTCCATACGTGTAGTAATTCACATAAACTGGGTTTAGTGTTTTTTGCATAGCTCTGGTTATTTTTAATACTCTCATCCAATACTCATCAAATTTCGGCACGTCATATATCCAGCGATAATGCTTTTTAGGAATTAGTAACGTGTGTCCTTTTACAGCTGGAGCTGTATCCAAGAATGCCATATATTCCTCATCTTCATAGACTTTGTAGCAAGGAATTTCGCCTCTGACTATTTTGCAAAATACGCAAAGTGATTTCATGCTGCTCGTTCTGGTGTAATATCGGCCAAGAAGTGAATCTGCATGTGCGGAATCGAGGCAGCGTCTCCTGAATTATGAATCAAACGAAATCCTTTTGCGCTTCTATCTCGTGCAATTAAGACCGCTACATCTTTTATTTCCTTCCAAACTTTATCATCAACTTCACCCAAATCCTTAATGTGTTTTTTGGGAACAATGAGAAGATGGATTGCGGCTTGAGGATTTATGTCGCGAAAAACTACAAGATTATCAGTCTCTTTTTCAAGCTTAGTGTCCGTTTTTCCTTGTACAATCTGACAAAATACGCAATCTTCCATAGTTCTTTCTCCTTTCTCCTTTTATCCTTCACCCTTTACCTTTAATTAAATATACCAATTTGTGAAAATTCTTACAAGACCTAAAGAAGAGAAATTATGGCTTTGGCTAATATTTCCGGGTCGTGGCGAACGAGACTCCGAGTGAGCTTATCAGCACTATGTTTTTTATAAATTTCCGAATAGACAAAATTATCTCTTATAACTTTTACTCCTTTTAGGCTCTTCAAATCATCCTCTACCGGTTCAGCATTCGTCTTCTTATACCATTTAAGGGCTTTAGCCGGAATCTTTCCGTCATTCACCAAAAGATAATCAATGGCATCTTTCCCAAGATATTTTTGCATTTCGGCCAAGAAATCTGATGTTTTAAATCCATTTGTTTGGCCAAAACGCGTCATAAGGTTAACTATATAAGCAACTTTTCCTTTCGACGACTTTACGGCTTCTTTTATTCCGGAAACAACAATATTAGGCAAAATACTCGTGTAAAGATCTCCGGGGCCTAATACTATTAAATCTGCCTCCTTAATTTTCTTTACTGCTTTTTTATTTGCAGAAGCTTCCGGAAAAACCGAAAGTTCAACAATTCTCCTTTTACTCAAATCCTCATCAGGCTCATCAATTGCATGTTCTCCTAAAATCTGTCTTCCGTTATCGTAAACAGCAACAAGATTCGTATTATCATAGGTAATCGGAATAATTTCCCCTTTTACATCCAGAAATTCGCAGGTCTTTTCGATTGCTTTTTCCTGTGATCCGTAAATATCTGTAAGTGCAGCCATAAAAAGATTTCCGAAAGTCATGCCCGTAATTCCGGTTCCGGCGTTGTAACGGTAAGTGAAAAGTTTCCTTAAAATATCCCTGGGTCTTTCTTCAGAGAGTGCAACGATACACTGACGAATATCAGAAGTCGGAAGAAGTCCGAACTCGTCTCTTATCACACGATTGCTTCCTCCCGAATCCATCATTGAAACGATAACAGAAAGATCAACCGGATATTTTTTTAGACCAATTAAAACTGTATAGGTTCCCGTACCTCCACCAACAACAACGATCTTCTTCCTTTTCATTTAGAAAGTTTTTTTACATCTCATTTCAAAACCTTGAAATGAGATGCTATAAGCTGTCGCCAAAGGCGACTCAAAACCGAGCCTACAGACGAGATTTTGTAATAGCTTCTATCACTTGATCGATTGTGAGAAGCTCGGTTTTTTCGGAAGCCCTGCTTTTCCACTCAATTTTATCTTTAGTTTTTTCTGAAGTTACCAATCTCACAGGAATACCTATAAGATCCGCATCTGCGAACTTCTCTCCGGCTCCAACATTTCTATCATCCCACAGAGCTTCAATACCCGAATCCTCTAATTTCTGGTAAATCTCCTTTGCTCTTTGGCCTTTGTCGTTTGTCCTGATGTCCAATAAATGGACATCAAAAGGAGCAATGGTCTTATTCCATATTATTCCCCGCTCATCATGGCTAACCTCAACCCATGTACCCATTACCCTTGTTGAGCCAATGCCGTAAGAACCAAACCAGACAGGTTTTCTCATTCCCTTTTCATCGGTATAGTAAACCCTCATTCTCTCAGAATAATATGTTCCGAAAGGGAAAATATTACCTACTTCAATCGATTTGGATTGCCTGATCGAACCTTTCTTACAAACCGGGCACGTAATTACCCCTCCGGGCCCGAGGCCCTCCGGGCCGGGGGCTTTAAAAATTTCTTGATTTTGTGCAAAGTCGCATTTTTCGCAATAGTAAATTGTGTCTTCTCCTCCTTCTGCTAAAACTTGGAACTCATGAGTATTATTGTCCGTAAATACGCCCCCTGCTGCCTCTGTAATTTTGAAATCAAAACCTAATCGCTTAAATACCCGGCAGTAAGCTTTCTTTACTTCCTCGTAATATTTCCAAAAATCCTCTTCTCCCGCGTGAATAGAATATAAATCCTTCATCATAAATTCCCGTCCCCTTAAGATTCCAGACCGAGCTCTTGGCTCATTCCTGAACTTCGTTGAAAAATGATAAAGTGCCAAAGGCAAATCCTGATAGCTTGTTATGTGTTTTCTTACCAAATCCAAAACTATTTCCTCATGAGTGAAACCTAGTCCCAAGTCCTTATTCCGACTGTCTTTAAGTTGATACATTATTTCGCGAGCGGTGTCCCATCTTCCGGTTTCTTGCCAAACTTCTTTGGGATGCATCAAAGGCATTAATATCTCCTGAGCTCCGGTTGAATTCATCTCTTCTCTTATAATTTGATTTATTTTATTAACCACTCGCCATCCCATTGGAAGAAGAGTCCAGCTCCCGGCCATCAGTTGATCGATAAATCCTGCGCGGACCAGAAGTTTATGATTAATGCTTTCCGCGTCTTTAGGAGCTTCTTTTTTTGTTTTTGGAAAAAGTGACGATTGTCTCATAAGCGTCATCCTGAATTCATTTCAGGATCTCTGGATATAAATCCCTGAATCCAGGATTTATTGATTTTACCAAATTTAACTTCCACTCTCTATGCCAATTTTTCATTTGCTTCTCCCTCTTAATTGCCTCACTTGGAGTATCGAATATTTCATAAAACAACAGTTTATGAATTTTGTATTTCTTTGTAAATCCTTCAACAAAACCGTTTTTATGCTGATAAACTCGTTTTACTAAATTTGAAGTTGTCCCAATATAAAGCGTAAGTCTGTTGCTACCCAAAATGTAGACAAAATATTTTTTCTCCACTTTAAGATGCTGAAACTAGTTCAGCATGACAAAATGAGTATTATTTAAAAACCGATTCGATATAGCCCGAAATTCCTCCGCCTAAAATAAGCTTTTGAATATCGCTTGCCGTTATCGCAAGTATTAGTAAAATTAGAATTATCATTCCAACCGTATGAATTGTAGCTTCAACTTTTGGAACAATTCTCTTGCCAAAAAAGGATTCAATCACAACAAAAAGAAGTCTTCCTCCATCCAGTGCCGGAAAAGGAATCACATTTAGAATCGCCAAATTAACCGACAGAATTCCTATAAAATTAATTAAAGGCAAAATGCCAAATTTTGCCGCCTCGCTGGTTAGTGCAAAAATTCCAACCGGTCCTGCAATGTCTTTGGGAACGACGCCTCCGAAAAGATCTCTAAAAAGCTTTATAAATCCTCCAATAACAATCCCTGACCAAAAAATGCTTTCCTTAAAACCGTAGTAAATTCCAATAAAAGGCCTCTGCCATATCGGCGGAAAATAAATTTCCGTTGTCGAGATTAAAACTCCCAGTGCTCCCTCCCCTTCCGGAGGATTTTCGCGGGGAATCACCTTTGTCTCAAATATTTTATCGCCTCTTTGGACATCTAAGGTAATCTCTCTTCCCTTATTTGCATCAACAGTTTGTATCAAGACGGCATTTGAAGTAATTTCGACTCCGTCGATTTTTCTTACTATATCATCTATCGTTAAACCCGAAGAAGCTGCAGGAGAATCCTCTCTAATCTCAACTACTTTTACATTCTCTGTTTCTTTTGGAATTCCGGTAAAAGAATAAACAAGCGAAAATGCCGTTATTGCTAAAATAAAATTCATTACAACACCTGCTAAAATTATTACCGCCCTTACCCGTTTATTTTTATTAAGAAATGCCTTTGAGGTGTCAGTTACCGTATCTTCCGTGGTTTCTCCGTGAAGTTTGACAAATCCCCCAAAAGGTAACAGGTTAAGGGAATATATCGTATCACCAAATCTTTTACCGAAAACTCGCGGAGGAATCCCGAATCCGAATTCTTCGACCCAGACTCCTGCACGCTTTGCCGCAAAAAAGTGTCCAAGTTCATGAACGAGAACCAGAATGGATAAAACTGCAATGAAGGCGATTATGGAAAAAAGCATACACTAGAGATTAGCACAAAAAACTACAAATTTCTATTTAGATAATTTGAAAATTAAATTATATCTGAAGTAGTTCTTCTTCTTTGGTTTTTCCTGTCTTGTCTATTTTCTCAATATGCTCATCAGTTACTTCCTGCAAATGTTTCTCCTGACCAAACTTCTCGTCCTCGCTTAACTCTTTTTTCTCAAAACTCTCTTTAATATCGTGCATTGCATCTCCTCTAATCTGGCGAATCATTATCCGACCATTTTCAAGTTTTGTATGAAGAAGTCTTACGTAATTTTCTCTGTCCTCGGAAGTTAAGGGAGGAAGGCTTATCCTAATAAATTGTCCGTCAATCGAAGGGTTCAGGCCAACATTTGCCGCTAGAATTCCCTGTCTTATCTCACCGACTATTGATTTATCCCAAGGTTCAATGACAAGACTCTGGGTATCAGGCGCAGAAATCGTAGCAAGCTCCTGGATCTTCAGTTTTTGCTGGCCGCCGTAAACTCCTACGACTAAATCTTCAACTAGTGCCGGGGTTGCCCTGCCTGTGCGAATTGAAGCAATATCGGAAGTCACTAAATCTAATACCTGTTGCATCCGTCTTCTAATGTCATCTTCGTTCATCTGGAGTATTTTACTTTTCTCCCGCCAGCAATATAGCTAAAGCTTTAGCTTTTTGCAGGCTGACCTAATTCTACACGAAAAACTCGGCCTATGCGACTATTCTCACCCGTTTTGGCAATAACTTCCTTAATCAGATCTTCGACCTTCTTTGAAGGATCTTTTATAAAATCTTGTTTTTCAAAATCTTTATCTCCCATTGAAGCAACTTGCATTGCAAGATCTTTACCTAACTCTTGAAATAATTCGTTTCTTGCCACAAAATCCGTCTCGCAAAAAAGTTCTACCACACCAACAACTTTCTGGTTATGGTGAGTATATGTTGCTAATATTCCCGCAGTAGTGGCACGCCCTGCGCGCTTTTCAACTTTTTCAAAACCTTCTTTCTGCAAAAGCATTTCTGCCTTCTTCATATCCCCCTTTAGTTCCTCCAAAACCTGCTTCGCCCTCATTACAGGAGCTCCGGTTTTATCTCGCAACTCTCTTATTTGACTAGCAGACACCTTAATCATGACTTTGGATAATTATCCAGATTTTTAAAAACTCTAAATCCTAAATTCTAATATCAAATTTTCCAAACATATTTTGTTTTGAATTTTTAATTTTGAATATTGTGATTTATTTAGGATTTAGATATTAGGATTTGGTTTTATTCTTACTCTCACTCTTACTCTTACCACCCTTCCCATCCATTATCACATCTCTCATTAACTCCAACACATATTCCAGCGCCCTTGTTGCATCATCATTCATTGGAATTGGATAGTCAACTAGGGTCGGATCACAATTTGAGTCAACTAACGCAACTGTCTCAACTCCTACCATAGCTGCTTCACTAACGGCCGTTTTCTCGCGTCTAATATCAATAATAATCAATATATCGGGAATCTTGCTCATCCCGACTATGCCGCCAAAAAAATTGGAAAGTCTCTGAATTTCTCGATCAATCAGAAGTCTTTCTTTTTTGGTTCTGTCATTAAAATCTCCCCTCTCCATCCCGCTTTTTAACTCTTGCAGCTTTTTTACGGACTTAAGGATTTGGTCAAAATTAGTCAAAGTACCCCCAAGCCAGCGTTCATTAACGTAAAAAGAACCGGCTTCTTCGGCAATCTCTGCCAATTTATCCTTAACTTGTTTTTTTGTTCCTACAAAAAGAATTGTCTTACCCTCTTTTGATCTTCCAATTTCTCTTTAGTTTTGGTCAAATCAAAGATATGAACCCCATCTTTTTCCCCATAAATATAAGGGGCCATCTTAGGATTCCAGCGTTTTACCTGATGTCCAAAATGTGCTCCAGCTGAAACTAATTCTTTGAGTGATACTTTAGTTGTCATATGTCTCCTTTTACCGCCACCGATCAGAAGTGCTCAGGAGACCTGATCGATGTGTGAACTTCTTGGTATGTTAGCAAACAAGGATTCGAAAAGCAAATATGATTCCCCGCTTAATTCTTTGCAGCTTCAACCAAATTTTCCAAAAGACATGAAATCGTAACTGGTCCGACGCCACCTGGAACGGGAGAAACAAATGAAGCCTTTTCGTAAGCCCCTTTTTCAATATCACCATACGGTGCGCCAACGTCAATAACTACTGCGCCTTTTTTGATGTCATCTCTGCCGATAACTCCTGGTGAGCCGGTTACACTGATTAATATATCCGCCATTTTTGTCTTTTTCTTCAAATTTCCCGATTTACGATCTAATCCTTCAACTTCATATCCCATCTTTTTCAAATTTTGATAAATCTTTTTTCCCTCAAATCCCATCGCCCCAACAACTACTACTTTGCAGGGTCGTACCCTGTTTTTAATATAAGGTTTTCCTATGCGAAGAATCTCCAAAACCGCTTTAACTGTTGGAGTCAAATGCAAACTGTCTTCACGAAGACCATCAACGTCTTTTTCTTTCGCGATTGTGTTAAGTATTTCATCTCTATCTCCTTTCGAAAAATTATCCGGTAGCGGCAACTGCACCATTATCCCGTGTACATTGTCATCATTGTTAAATTTTACAATTATTTTTTGGATTTCCTTTTTACTTATACTTAGACTTAAACTTATCACTTCTACCTTCGCCCCTATTCTCTCTGCCACTTTTCTCTTGAGATTCACATACAGGGTACTTGCAGGATTATCCCCCACCAAAATCGATACCAACCTAGGAGTCACCCCCCCCAATCTCTTACGACCGAAGGTCGAATTCATCTCTTCTTTTAACTTATTCTCTTTTTCCCAAGCAAACGCTTTTCCGTCAAAAATATGTGTCATATTATTAAGAATTTTAATTCATTTGATAAAAGTAAACAATTATTGAAGCCTTAAATTTTACTTACTGTTCTATTGCATCGTTCTTGTAGACTTTCAGGGTTCGATTGCGATTGTTCTCTAAACTCATCGTAATATCTTCTTCTTGTTTTATTGCTGATAAATCCTCCTCTATTTACCCACATCTTTAAAAGACACCTACCAGTTTCATAATTAGGACAGTTAATTCCGGCACACCAATCGGGTCTTTCGGAACCACCTTTTCCCATAATAATTTCTATTCCTAAACAATCGGAAATTAAGTATTTCTTGCATCTTTATTCTGTGGAAGTTTATACGCTTTAACATAGTCGATTACTTTTAAAATCCATTCAGCAATTTGCTCCATTTCCTTTTCCTTCATACCTCTTGCGGTTATTGCCGGCGTCCCCAGTCGAATCCCCGATGGATAAAAGGGTGGCATCGGATCATTCGGAACCGAGTTTCTGTTAACAACAACTCCGGCTATCTCGAGTGCTTCTGCTACAACATTTCCGGAAAGTCCAAGCGGCATAAGGTTTACTACTACTAAGTGGCTCTCAGTTCCGTCACCATAAAGGCTAAGGCCGCCCATTTTAAGAGCAACTCCTAAGGCTATAGCGTTTTTTACAACCTGTTTTCCATATTTTTTGAATTCGGGCATTTCAGCTTTTTCAAGAGCAACAGCAATTCCTGCCGTTGTATTATTATGTGGCCCGCCTTGAAGACCAGGGAAAACTGCTCTATCAATTTTTGATGGCAACACCGGGTCCTTTTTTAAGCCTTTATTTGTCACCCAAATAATCGCTCCTCTTGGCCCGCGAAGAGTTTTATGAGTCGTTGAAGTAATAACGTGTGCATAATTAATTGGGGAAGGATAAGCACCTGCAACAATTAGACCAATAACATGAGAAATATCCGCAACCAACCAGGCACCTATCGAATCAGCAATTTCTGAAAACTTTTTCCAATCAAAAGCCAAGGGATAAGCCGTAGTTCCTATAAGCATCAATTTTGGCTTCTCAACTTTTGCAAACTTGGCGATTTTTGAATAGTTCAATCTCCCATCTTCATCAACGCCAAACTGTACAGACCTAAAGTATTTTCCAGAAAATGTAATGTCGGGGTGACCGTGAGTAAGATGCCCTCCAACTTTTAACTGCATCCCCATTACGGTTTCGCCAGGGTTGACTAAAGCAAAATAAACCGCTGAATTGGCAGGAGAACCGGAATATGGCTGAACATTTGCATGAGGAGTTCCAAAAAGTTTTTTTGCCCTTTCAACTGCAAGCCTCTCAATGTCATCAACTATTTTGTTACCCTGGTAATATCGTGCACCCGAATAGCCCTCTGAATATTTATGCATGAGGATTGATCCAACCGCTTCCCGAACCTCGGGATAGGTATAATTCTCCGACGGAATCATCATAAGCGTCTCCGCCTGCCTTTTTTCCTCTTTCTTAATTAATTCCAATATTTTATCCATGTATTTCAATATTTTACTCTACTTTGATTATAAACTATATCCTCTCGGCTCGTCTTGAAGAAGCCTTGGAATCAAAGAAGAACTCGCGGGCAGGCCAATACTTTTCCCACCCCGGGGCAAGAGTGGACCAAGAATGTCTTACTCCTATCTCAAGCTCATAATTTGCTCTGTTTAATATCTCTCCAATTGTACCCGTTTCTCCTTCTCTAAAAACTCTTCCCAGAACTTGCTCATTGAAATCAACAAAACGTCCACATCTTTCTCCATTTCCTCTAATACCCAGCCTTGGACCTACAGCTTCCAAAATTTGTCTACTTACACCTTCTGCTGACAAATTCTTCCTATCAATTACAACCCAATCCTGCTCAAGCTGAATATAATGTTTTAGAATACCAGCTCTTGTATTATAGGCTGATCTATCTACTTCAAAAGAGTCGTCCTTTAAACCCCTATCTATATCTCGTCGTGCCCGCGAGACATCTGCTTCTTTAGTACTAACATCCAAAAAGAATTTAAAGGTAGGAGTCCCTTCAAACAACGAAAAAAATTGCTTATCTATTTCTTTTAAAAATCTAAACTCTTGACTAGCAGTAGTTTTGAATCTTTTCACCTCATCAAGTATCGACAGTGCATTACTGGAGGGCCACCTTTCTATAACAAAAGACCATCCCATTACAATTCCACTTTCAATAAACTGGGAAATTTCACCACGGTTGACCGCGAAAAGTTCTTGCAACGATCTTCCCTTAGGAATAAGCGTATATCCGTCAGGCCTCAGGATTGATTCTAGAATTCGACCTGTCGGAGTTTCATAACAGGGAAGTTTTAAAGAACACACATCCATCCCTCTACTTACTACTTCCTTAATCAGTAACTCTGCGGTTGTAGATTTGCCCGAGCCGCCCAGACCTTCCAAAACAATTGCAAGCTGCTGATTAGTCTTAGCTGACATCTCTGGCTAAAAATAGACTATTATTAGAAAAACCGCAAGAGTGCAAAATCAAGAAGTGTCAATTGGAATATAATTCTCTGACGGAATCATCATAAGGGTATCCCTCTGTCTCGTCCCCTCTTTCTTAATTAGCTCGAATATCTTATCTTCTTTTTTCATGGCTACTGATTAAAGCTTGGCCAAGCTGAGCTTGGTAAGCGTCTCTATTTGTCTTTTCTCCTCCTTTTTAATTAATTCAAAGATCTTGTCCATGAGAGATAAAATTTGTTAAGTTAGATTAGCATTCTATTTTGTCTACATCAATGACGGCAAAGGTTGTCTAACAAAATCTTCCGGTTGATTTACACAACTAATGTGTCCATTTTTGCAACATACTGGTTCATATTGCTCCTCACCCGCAACAAAGGTTTTGTCATCGTAATCAGCTATTTCCCCATACTGGTTATACCTTCGCGTTCCTTGTGCCTCGTTATCACAATACTTACAGGTAGTACCCAACTCTACCTCATGCCAATCTGGACGAACAGTTGCCTCTCTTATTAATTTATGAGCAAAATTAAATGGTTCTTCTTGGAATGTGTAGTCTATAAAATCGCAAACCACATGGAAACCCATCTGTCTTAACTCTTCAACTGAACTAACTGCCTCATCTGCGTCACTCTCATAAAACAACATTGTCTCATCAATAAATAAGTAAGTCTTTCTCGGATCAATATTATCAGACCCAATCCTTCTCTTCACATCCTCTAAAATCTCTGAAAGTTTATTACTCCATATCGTATTAGCCGGTATCTCCACACCGTCTCGATTTTTTAATTTAGTTTCATACTCGGGTCCGTATCTTAATGCTGCGGCAGGTTGAAAGGCTAAAATATTTTCATCTCCCACCATTTCGGAAATGTAAGTAAGCACACTTGTTTTCCCAGCAAACATACTTTTACTATGAGCAATAACTACTTGTGGTCCCATGTTTGGTGAAAAAATTCTACTTACTATATAATCAGCTACTTCCTTTGGATCTTGCTTCAAATATTCTCCCAATATCTCAAGTTGATCTCTTATTGAAAACAAAGTTGCATACTTCAAATCTGGATTCCGATAAAATTCAGGAGGATCAACTACAATTGGCAAAACCTTTATACCTTCTTCTCTCAATGGTTCTATTGCTTCCCTCTCTACCCGAACCATCACCTCTAGATCCTCCAGTGTTATTTTTCTTTCCATGTCTCGAACTTTTGGATTCCCTTCTATCCTCTCCTGAAGTCCCTGATATAATCTCTCAACAGAAGTAGGAAGCATAAGGACCAATAAATCGGGTTTTGATATCAATGGTTTTAAAAGCTCAACTGTTTTTTTATAAACTTTATATTCTTCATCTGTAACTTGGCCTCCCTCCACCCTTGCTCTCATGAATATAAAATTATCCGACCAAACACTTGTGTCTCTCGCCCATCTCCCGTCATAAAGTTTTCCTCTTAACCCGGTAAAAATACTGTCTAAGCCAAAACCTAGTTCTGTTCTTAACCAATAATCGTTGTCTGAATAAGCCAGGCTTAAAAAAGGATTCTCTGATGAATGAAAACGTTCGCTTTCCATTTTCGCTTTAATTTCTGGCGAAACAAACTCTGTAAGAGTGGATTTACCAACTCCAACAACTCCTGCAGCTTCGAGTACGAATTCCTGTTTACCTTCCCCCATCATAATTTCACAAAACTCCGGGAAATTATCAAAAGGAGGCAAAGAATATTTTATAGAAAAAAGATTAAACGTCTTTTCGAATAACCCAATTTCATCCGGGGAAAATTGTGTATGAAAGTCTGTAAGCTGTCCTCTCACCAATTCTGTAAACTGTCTTTTCTGACCTTGATCTGCGTTTGAAAGAACCTCTTCTGACAAATTTAAAGTCTCGATAAAATTTGAAAATTCGCCCAAAAATACTTCTCTCGGAGCAAATTCTTTGGAAGCATAACCTTCTCTTTCAGGGGCAGCAGTTTTTCCCTGTGAAGTCATTTTTCAATAATTAATAAACTCAAGAAATCTTACTTATCATAAATTATAAAATTAACTTGATTTATTCAATACACGCAGATAATATACAACCATGAAAGAATACCTCGACCTAGTTGAAGATGTTATGACAAACGGAAAACCAAGGCAAGGACCAAAACCAGAAGGAACAATTGCTGTATTTGGAAGACAAGTAAGATATAATTTAGCTGATGGTTTCCCCTTAATAACTACTCGCGACCTAAGTAAATCTTGGTTAAAAGTCATAGTTCCAGAACTTCTATGGATAATATCTGGTAGCACAAATGCAAACGACCTCCACAAGTATGGCAGTAATTTATGGGATAAATGGGCAAAGGCAGCCGAGGAAAAAGTCGGTTATCAAAATGGGGAGCTGGGTCCAATTTACGGCCATCAGCTTCGTAATTTTGGGGGACAAGTTGATCAACTTACACAAGTAATCGGAATGTTACAGCGAGAACCAGAAACACGCAGAGCAATAATTAGTCTTTGGAACTTGAGTGATGTCGAGACCCCAGAAGGCAAACACACAGTAGATGTTGCGCCATGCATTGCAATGTTTCACTTTGCTCAAATGGGTGGAAAATTAGATCTTATAATGACCCAGCGAAGTGCAGATATCCCAATTGGTGTACCAAATGACGTTGCCGAGTGGGCGCTTTTTCAGATGTTAATTGCGAAAGAGGTTAATTTACCACCAGGAGAATTCATTCATAACCTAGATGACGCACACATCTATGTTGACCAAATCCCTGCTATGAAAGAGTTGCTTACAAGAGAACCCAAAGTGCGTCCAGATGTAACCATTGCAAACTCACTAACGGGAACTATTTATGACCATGTAGTGGAAGACTTTCAGCTACTCAATTACAACCCCCATCCGCCAATTAAGATTCCCGTTGCTTTGTAGAGCTAACTCTTTTTAACTCAACTCCATTTTCTACCAAGAGTGGGACTGCCTCAGACAGTCCATATGAGTCTCTTTCAAAAATCACCGTTTTTATGCCCGCTCCTATTATTTCCATGGCACAGGGCCTACAAGGAAACTTAGTCGCATAAATAGTTGACCCTTCTAAAGAAATGCCATCTTTAGATGCATGGGATATTCCTACCCTTTCCGCATGCAAAGAATCACAAAATAACATCCTTTCACCAGGATTCAAATGTAATTCTCTGAAATCTAATGGTATCTCTCTACAATTAGAGTTGTTAAAACTTGTAGATGCGCTTTCCAGTAAAACACCATCACCCCTAACAAAGACGCAGCCTGCAGGATCCAACCAGCAATTACTTGATTCGGCCGCCCTTCTAGCCTTCGCTATCATTTCCACATCAAATGGGTCGGTCGATTCATTAATTGGAACTCCTGTGTCAATTTCCTCTGCAATCGCTCTCTCTGGTTTACTCCATCTTACTTGCCCCTCTATTTTCACAAGAGCCCAGTTATTTCCCACCTCTTGGTTTGCGGATTCGTAGTCCAGAGGCATTACTCCTTTTAACCGTTCTGTTACTGAAGCCAAAATCTGGGCTTTTGCCCAGCCCCTAGTACCTTTTTGGTATTGATAATCTGGCATTACCAATATCGCATCAATACCTACTTCAGTAATCATTTCCTTAAATTCACGGAGATTAACACAGCTTATATTTCTTTCATCGCATACAAGTAACATCAGTCGAGCTTTTTCTGATACATTTAGACTCTCTGGTGATAAGACATCAAGCTCTCTCATTTTTCTAGTGCGCCTCTCAATCTCTCTGCTAAATCTAAAGGGGTAATACTGATTTCCTGAAAATGCCAAGTATTTAATCCCTCGATATATGGCATTATATTCCAATGTAAGTGGCTTACGGTTTTTCCAGCTATAGGCCCTTGACGTAAAATAATCCAGTAATTTTCAATTTCAAGCTCTCTTTGAAGAAGCCCAATCCCAGTTTTAACTAACTCATGTCCAGCTAAAACATCTTCATTAGTTAAATCATGATAGTTTTCAATATGTCTCTCGGGAAGTACTAACACTTGACCATCAATGTAGGGGAAAATATTTACAGTCAAAATCCACTGGTCTTGTTTGGTAACAACGTACTTGTCTCTTAAGTCACAAAAAACACACTTGCCAACATTTTCAGCAATATTGTGATATTTCCCCTCTAATCTCGCGTTGAGCTGATTTTTAGTCCTAAATGGATCATCTCGATCTACCATAAAATTAGGCACTTTTATTTCTTTCTGACATGAACCTTTGGAAATCGGAAATTATTTGTTGTGTATTTTGTTCAGATATCTTATGAATTATATCTGTGGTTGAAAGAAAAGGATCCTGTCTTGGGGTACGGAAAACTTGTCCTCCTATTTCGGTCATTGCTATAACTTCCGCTTTGGTTTCAATATCGCCCTCCCAACTTCCTTCAACACACAGGTAGGTATCAGGTTTTAAGATTCTTATTACCTCGGCTCCATTATCTTCAGGAAAAGGAGTAATATAATCCACAAACTGTATAAAACTTAGCATTTCCGCTCTCTCACTCTCTCTCAAAACAGGTCGATTTGGTCCCTTCAGTCTCTTTACAGATTCGTCAGTGTTGAGTCCTACAAAAAGCACGTTTCCCAATGATCTTGCCAACTCCAAATACCTGGCATGTCCAATATGGACCATATCAAAAACACCAGTTGTAAATGATAGTTTGTATCCTCTTCTTCTCAAGAAATCGCCTACTGAAGCAAGTTCCCCTCTAGGTATTAATTTATTTTGTAATAATGGGTGTGTTTCCTTTGTTGAATTTCCTTCAAGAAAATGAATACTTACCTCATTTCCTCCTATCTTAACCTTTAATCCAAGCGGTCTTTCCATGCTTACAAAGATAGTTATTATCAAAAAAAAGGAGTTGTTACAAGCTCCAAAATTTCATATACAGTTCTGAACAAATTTTTATAACTTAGTACTCGCTAACCAATCATACCCTAGTCGAAGCAAGATAATCTTTCCAAAACTCTTTGATCATAATTTCTGTCCAAGTTTCAATTTTGGGTTCTTTTCCCCTATTCCAATCACCCTGTCTTTTTTCCATCTCTTCTTCCACTTTACTAAATGGAACCCACCAAGCTTTTGCAATCTCACTTGTAGGAAATGTTAAATGACTGACTACTCGGGAGTTAATCTCTAAAACTGCCGCAATGCCTGTGTGCACCCAACCAACTTGTACTGGTAATAACGGGTCTTCAATCCTTTTATCGTAAAATGCGCCCAATAGTTTTAAATTTTCAACTCCGTCTCTGGTTATCCCTATTTCTTCTTCAACCTCACTGAAAAAACCACGATTCAAACCTAAAACTGTCCCAACTTCATCTTGAACGGCGGGTAGTAAACCTTTAAGAAAGATAAGTTCTTCACGGCTTATTGATATATCTTCTTGAGTTTTATGTCCGCCAAAACCAACTGTAAAACGACCCTGAAGTCGTGGATCACCAATAAACTTTCTACCTTTTTTAGCTTCGGGACTTGAACGTTGATACCAAAGAAGATTTTCTTGACAGGTAACCATGGTATAAATAATTATTTGCTGTCTAGTAGGATCATTTTCTAAACCATTCTCGCCATATCTTCTCGCAACATCACCGTATTTAAATACAACTTTCAAAACTTCTGGTACATTTCGAGTTACTAAAACATCCGGAGAAAAAAAGGAAGGCAAAAACTCTGTTCTGTCATTGAATAAAACTTCGGTTGGCACAAAAAGCGATGTCTTATCAAGAGTTGGTAAAGCTTCTTTTTCAGACTTGATAGAAACCGGAATTGGAAGCATAAACGTCTTTTTGCCTTGTTTCGCTTCTGCGCTTCTTTCTGTCACCATTTTCTTTTTTTTACCCATTAAAAACCTCCTTGTTAAAGGAGGGCAGTAATTTGTCTATTTTACAACAAATAAAGTTTTTTAGAAGTATTATTATTTACTTTTAAGGGACAGCTCCTACGAGGTGTATATAGTTTTAATTAATTAATTTCCCTTTCTGAACCTGTAGCGTTTTCTCTCTCCGCTCTGGGTTTTCGCCGAGTCTAACTCGGCTTACGCCAGCTGGCCATTTGCGTTCTGGGGTCTTAACAAATTTCATTAATCACCTCAGTGGAATATGATTTACCGTCGATCCAATCTCTAATTGCTGGAATATTATATTCAGGTTTATATAATTTATTTTCTTCTATCAGCTTTTCTAATTCCGAAGTACTGAAATAATTAAAACCGGTTATTTCAAACCCGTCTGGCGTTACTTCACCTTCAACAATTTCTCCTCTGAAAACAAACCCTAAACCGGTTGCATCATCTCCCCGATCAGTTGGATAAATCCTAATTAGATCTAAAAGGTTTATTTCAACTCCGATTTCTTCCTTGGCTTCCCTTTTCGCAGTCATCATAGGATCTTCGTGTGGTTTCATTTTGCCGGAAGGGGGTGCCCATGCAAACTTTTCTTCCTCTATTTTCTTTTTTAAAAGGAGCAGTCTCCCTTCTCTATCCCCGATAAAAACACCGCTTGAAACACTTACTGGCAGTTTTTCTCTCGAGGATATCCTTTCTTTAGACATCAAGAGTAAAATGCTTACATTCTTCTGAACCAGGATCAGTAAACATCTCTCCTAAATTTTTCCCTAATCCTTTAGCGATTCTCTGCGCAAGTTCGATGTCCATGGCGGCCATTGGACTCGAACCATCTCTCAACATATATAAGTAATAACGCATGGTATCAAAAACCTTGGCAGCTTTTTTAATTCCACCCAAATCACCAATTCCGCTTTCCAAATTTCCACGAAAATTTTCAAGTAATCGCTGAACTTCCTCTTCAGAGACCTCGTTACCAGTTGCGTCCTTGTATCTTCTCGCTTGCTCCTGTATAACCATTCCTAAACTCGGATTGGGTTTTTTAATTTCTTCTGGAGACATACTTGTCACCTTTAAGGGTTCCTTTAAGGGTCGTGCCCTATAAGGTACGCTAATCGTACGGTGGCATGTGATCGATTGAGTTTTCTCTAAAATAATTATCTATTTTTTCATCTCGCATTTTTAAAGCCAGATTTATTTCATCATCAGTTAAATCCTTCCGAGCAGCTGCTAAATTTTCATTCTCTAACCATACCTCAACTGAAAAATGGTTTGTATATAAAATTCTCGCAAGTTTTTCAGCCAGACCCACTCGAACCCCCGCCTTTTCTCCGGTTAGCAAATCGATTCTTTCTGACATATTCATGCAAATATAACTTTATAAAAATAATAAAGCTTGACTTAATCCGTTGGGCATCTTTGACTTGTTTTTGACATTTTTTGACAACCTTGTTCCATTCTGGTATAAACCTAATCCTAAATAGGATTTTTGACATGAATCAGGCTTATTTTGAAACTTTGTCCAAGGATTATTTTGGTAACCTTTACCAAAAAGTTTGCAGTGCATTAACTAAAGGTGAAAATGTTTGCATTTCCGTGATACCTGGTTTTGGAGAAAAAACAATTTTTAATTTCCTGAATTTTAATTTCAAAAACGACAAACTGTTTAACGAAATTTATATTTATGATCCCGAATTGGAAAATGAAAGTATTATCGACTATACCAAAAAATTGGAATCCCATAAAACTTCTAAAACTAAACTTCTCATTATCAGATTCTTTGAACAAATTGAAAAAAAGAGAGAGACTTTGGAAAAACTTGATAACATCAGAAGGAAAAATCCAAAGAGTCTCACCTATTTAGCCGTTTCCAATCAAGAAGCTTTTTTAAATCCCTCCTCGCACCAGGCATTAACAACGGTGTTCTTTTCTGAACTAATTTATTTTTCTCCTTTTGATTTTGCTCACACAGAAAAAATGGTTGAGTCGTTGGCGTCTTATTATGGCTGGAAAATTGAGCCTTCCAGCTACAAAGAAATTTATAATTTGTCTGGTGGAATCCCTAGAATTATAAAATACTTAACTAAAGAGCTTTATGAATCTCGAATCCCGCTAGCCAATAAAGACAAGTTAACACTAATTCCCCAAATCGGCTTTCAACTTAGACTTATGACAAGAATTTTGATTACCTATGATCAAAAACAAATTCAATTGATGGGATTAATCGATGAAAAATACCGATTGAAATCAGGACTTTTAAAATACTTCTTAAAAAATTTCAGAAGCGATATGATTAGCAACCTCTACCCACAGCTAGGTGACACCGAAACAAAGATTCTGTCTTTTTTCAGCGAGAAGGAAAGTAAAATTGTAACTTTAGATAATTTAGCCCACTTAATGAAGATGTCTGATGATGATTTTTCCTTATGGGCAATTTATAAGTTAATATCGCGCCTTAAAGTGAAAGTAAAAAATAACTTTAATATAAAAAATCTCAAAGGCCGAGGGTATATTCTTAGTAAATCAGTGAATCAATAAGTCATGAGTTAAATTTTGTAGATATTGATGAGAAGATCTTCACAAATTCTTTTGCTTCACGAAGTAATTCAGTTAATTCGTTTGTAAAATTTGGATTAATTTCAATTAATAATTCTAACCAGTACAAGGTTTCTTTAGACTCTTTCTTGCAAATTCTTATTTTGTGAACAAAATCTTTGCCAGACTCCGCTTCACAAGCCTCTCTATAATTCGCACCTATAGAAGTACCCGAACGGATAGTCTGTTTTATTAATATTTCATTTGGAATTGTTTTGGGAAATCTACTTAATACTTCGATTAAATTTAATGAGAAATCTTTTGTTCTTTTTTGCATCTTCTCTCTAAATTCTGTATTTTTATATACCATTGACTTATTGACTCACTGACTAACTGATTTACTATCAGATGGTTTTTTCCAAGAAGCCCATTTACAGTCGGGGTAGCGGGAACAGCCGAAGAATTTTCGACCGGTTTTTGTATTTCTTATAATGACATCCCCTTTAGCGCACTTAGGACATTTCATACCAAGCTTTTCTAAATACTTTTCGGTGTGTTTGCATTCGGGAAAGAGTGAGCAGGAAATAAATTTGCCAAAACGTCCTGTTCTTATAACCAATTCACCTTGTTTATCTCCAACCCTTCCTTCTTTCTCGCAAGTTGGGCATTTTTTTCCAAGTTTTTCAGCCTCAATTTTTACTCTTTTAGAATTTTTCTCGACGTCTACCAATTTTTTATCAAAAGGGGCATAAAATACTTTCATCATTTTTTCCCATTCCAATTCCCCTTTTGCAATATCGTCCAATTCTTTTTCCATCTCTGCCGTAAATGAATAATCAACAATATCTTTAAAATTCGTGACCAAAAAATCATTTACCGCAACGCCGATAGGGGTCGGTATGAACTTTCCCTCCTCTTTTTCGACATAATTTCTTACCTGTATTGTTGTTATTATCGGAGCATAAGTCGAAGGTCTACCGATTCCGAGAGCTTCCAAAGTTTTAATCAACGACGCTTCGTTATAACGAGGGGGTGGTTGGGTAAATTTCTGTTCTGATAACACTTTTAACAGATCCAATAGTTCATCTTTTTCGACCAAAGGCAACTCCGGCTCTTCTTCTTTGGTTAATGGTATTATTTTTCTCCATCCGTCAAACTTCAGAACTTGCCCGGAAGCTCGTAAAAAATACACCTCCGAGGTGTGAATGTTTTTCACCTCGGAGGTGATACTGGCTTCAATGTCAATTATTGTTTCGTCAAAAACACAAGCTGCCATCTGACAGGCAACAAAGCGCTTCCAAATAAGTTGATAAAGCTTCTCGAAATCATTACTAAATTTTCCATCTGTAATTTGTAATTTGTCATTTGTAATTTCAACATTAGTCGGCCTGATTGCCTCATGGGCTTCTTGTGCAAGTTTGGAAGTTCTTTTAAAAAACCGTGGTTTCTCGGGCAAATAGTTTGCACCATATGTCTTGCCTATATATTCCCGGGCTTTTTCAACCGCAGTCGCAGCCAAATTCACCGAATCGGTCCTGTGATAAGTAATTAAGCCCTCTTCATAAAGCCTTTGGGCAATACTCATTGTTCTTTTGGCCGACCAGCCAAAAAGTCTGGCTCCTGCTTGAGTCATGGTTGATGTTGTAAAAGGGGGATACGGAGACTTAACTACTTCGCGTTTTCGTACATCGAAAACTTTATAACCGGATTTTTCAAGATCGGAAACTACAGATTTTGCATTTTCTTCATTTTTGATTTCAGCTTTTTTGTCATTTATTTTAATCAACTGAACGGTAAATTCGCCATCTTTTACCTCTTGCCTTTTACCTTTTACCTGACAAAAGATTTCCCAATATTCATCCGATTTAAAAGCCTCTATTTCTCTTTCTCTCTCTACAATCAAGCGTACCGTAACCGATTGTACTCGTCCGGCAGACAAACCTCGACGAATTTTTTTCCATAAAAGCGGCGAAAGCTTATAACCCACAAGTCTATCCAAAACGCGCCTTGCAATCTGGGCGTCGACTAAATTCTTGTCTATATCCCTAGGATGAGCAATTGCTTCCTCTACCGCCTCTTTTGTAATCTCATGAAAAACGATCCTTCGGGGGTGATCGCTGATATGTGATCGGTGATCGGTGAGAATTTCTTTAACGTGTTGAGCTATAGCTTCTCCTTCACGGTCAGGGTCCGTTGCTAAAAATATTTGCTTTGCTTTCTTCCCCTCCTCCTCAATTTTTTTGATCGTATCTTTCTTCTTTTCGACCAATAAATACTTTGGTTCAAAATTCTTTTCTATGTCAACCGCCAACTCACTTTTAGGAAGATCCTTAATGTGTCCCGTTGTGGCCTCCACAGAATAATCGTTCCCCAAAAAACGGGACAAAGTTTTAGCCTTTGTTGGTGATTCGACAATAATTAAATTCATAAACGAATAATTTTTATTTTACCAATTTTTAATTTTCAATGAATTTTCAATTAGTTAATTTATTAATTAAATATTGAATAAAAATTAGAAATTAAGAATTAGAAATTTAAACCTTTTTGTATACCCCATTACCAATATTCTTCACTATCCCTTTTAATTCCATAACAGTAAGTTTCCCTGAAATTTCAGAAACTTTCAACCCTGATATTCTAGCGCATTCGTCAAGATGCAAGGGTTCATTTGTCAGAATTTCAATTATTTTCTTCTCATCTGCGTCAGTCGGCATAACCTTGTTAACGGCGTCTCTATCAACTTTAAGCTGTAAATCCAGTTCCTCCAAAATATCATTAACACTCGTAACCATTTTGGCTCCGTTTTTAATCAAATAATGCGAAGCTGCTGACATTGGAGACGTAATCTGGCCGGGAACCGCAAAAACGGTCCTTCCTTGTTCGGCCGCATGTTTTGCTGTATGAATTGTTCCGCTTTTAATCATTCCTTCAACAACAATAACGGCTTTGCTCAGACCCGAAATTATTCGATTTCTGAAAGGGAAAAAATACCGTTGTGCCTCGGTTCCCGGAGGAAACTCCGAAACTATCGCCCCACCTGTCTTTATTATTTCCAAACCTAACCATTCATTAGACCTTGGGGTTAGTTCGTCAACTCCCGAAGCCAATACCGCAACACACCTTCCTCCTACACTAAGTACGCTTTTATGGGCTTCTAAATCCACGCCGAATGCAAGGCCCGAAACAATCGTTATTCCCAAAGACGCCAGTTCAGAGGATAATTTTTGCGTTACCTCTCTACCATAAGAAGTCATTTTCCGGCTGCCTACAATAGCCACCGAGTTGGTGTCATTTTTACTTAATTTCCCCCTTATATATAAAACCAACGGGGCGTCGTCCAGATCTCTCAAATTTTCCGGGTAACTATCATCGTTTATTGTGATTACATCAATTGAATGCTTCTTTAATCTATCAAAGTACTCTTGAGAGTTAAAATCTCTCTTATATCTTCCAAAGTCTTCAACAATATTTTTCTTCAGACCTATTTCGACTAAACTTTTACTGTTAGCATTCCAAGCATCTTTAGCACTACCAAAATACTGAATCAGAAGATTTGTCCTCGCGGGACCAAAGTAGATAAATGCGTACAAAGCAATCAGATATTCACGGTCAGTCATATACCGAATCAGAAATCCTAAACTCTAAATCCGAAATCCTAAATAAACTCAAAATTCAAAATTACAATGCTCTATGCGGTTTGAAACATTTGAATTTGGAAATTAAAATTTGTTTAGAATTTAGAAATTAGGATTTGGAATTTTAGTCTGGTTTTAAAATCACTCTTTTATATTAGAAAATTCATTCGACACTTTAAACCAGTAGTCGAATATTTCCCTTGCAATCGGTCCTGCAACACGCGAGCCTTCTCCGCCATTTTCTATCAAAATAGTGGCAATTATTTGAGGATCCTCAAGTGGCGCGAATGCCACAAACCAGGCGTGCGGATCACTATTTTCAGTTTCGGCTGTACCCGTTTTACAACCAACATCAATTCCAGTTTTTTCTTTAAAATCAAAAAAAGTAAAGCCGGTCCCACCCGTACTACACGCCTGTCTCATTCCCTCTTTAACCAAATCAATATTTTCTTTTTCAACTCCCAAGTTTTTGCACCCGCCTGCATCGCTATGCGAAGCATTGCGGGCAGGTTGGAAATCTTCTAATTCTGAAGAGGAAACAAGATGGGGTTGGCAATACTCTCCGCCATTTGCAATGGTAGCAATCGCTGCATTAACCCCCAGAGGAGTCAAAGCAATATCTCCCTGTCCGATTGACATATGATAGGTATTTCCCAAAAACCAGCGCTCGCCCTTGGTCCTCATTTTCCAGGCCGGACCTGGAACCAAACCTGCAACCTCACCGGGGATATCGATACCTGTTTTTTCGTCAAGCGAAAATTTGTGTGCCCAATCACCGAGTTTCTCAACACCGATAATTTCCCCTAAAGTATAAAAAAAGGTGTCGGTTGACCTTGCAATTGCCCGCTCTAGACCAATCTTACCTTCCCTCCCTCCATACTGATTAAAAAACCAGTTGGTATAGGAAAAAGTCCCGTACAAAGTTTTAATGGTTATGACACCCGTATCTTCAAAGGTAAAATTCTTGTCGATTTTCTCTTCTTCTAGAGCTGCAATTGCAACAATCGGCTTAAAAGTAGATCCCGGGTGATATACTCCGCCCATCACTCTATTAAACAAAGGTAAATTGACGTCTTGAAACAAATCCGAAATTTGATTTTGATTATCCTTAGTTATGAATAGGTTAGGATCATAAGAAGGCGAAGAAAAAAGCCCAAAAATTTCCCCATTTGCGTCACTTACAACCACCGCTCCCTTTTTGCCTTCCAACGATTGAGCGATCTTTTTTTGTAATCCATAATCAACAGTTGTCTTCAGGTCTCTTCCTTGCCTCGGTTTTACTTTTCCTAAAATTCTTACCTTTCGGCCCATCGCGTCAACTTCGACCAACTCCTCGCCTTCATATCCCGAAAGAGATTTTCCCAATTCTTCTTCGGAAACTTCACCCAAATAGCCAGATAAGTGAGCAAAATCGGCCCCCATCGGATAGTTTCTAACCCACTCGGAAATCAATTCTGAGGAGTCCCCTTCTTTTACTTCTTCTTTTCTAACTCCTTCGGTTTCGTCGAAAATCAGCCTCATTTTTACCTCCTTACTGTCGACTAAGATTTCTCCACCCCGCGCCAGAATTTTTCCCCGGGGAGCGGAAATCGGAATTCTCCTTATCCTGTTCTCTTCGGCCAGAGCCTTAAAATACCTTCCCCGGATTATCTGTAAGTCGATAAGTCTTCCAAAAAGAACCAGAAACCCCAAAATTAAAACTCCACGTAAAAACCAAACTAACCAACTTTGAATTTTTGTTGAGGACAGTGTCTGCATAATAGCGATGCTAATATACTACTTTTCGCATCATTCGAGTTTTGATTCGCACTATTCGCATCGAGTTAAATACCGCTGGGATTGCACGTCAATATTTAGATACCACGCGTAAACTTAATTCTAGTCAAAAGCGTAAGGTCTTCTAAGATTTTTCCACATCCTCTAACTACACAAGTCAGGGGGTCATCGGCTATATAGGTAGGCATTTTGGTAGCTTCTGCAACAAATTCACCAATTCCAGGCAAAAGCGATCCTCCTCCGGCCATAACAATCCCTTTTTCCATAATATCAGATACAAGTTCGGGCGGTGTTTCCTCCAACGTCTCTACGATATTTCCAACAATCTCCTGAATAACTGGCGCGAGAGCCTCTCTTATTTCTGAACTTGAGAGTTTTATTGATTTCGGTAGACCGGTTTCCAGGTCTCGCCCTCGAACCACAAAGTACTTCTCCTCTTTTGTGGGTTTGGAAGTCCCGATTGATATCTTCACTTCCTCTGCGGTTGGTTCTCCCAGTAAAAGTGAATATTTAAGTCTGACGTAGCTAACTATCGCCTCATTCATTTCGTCTCCGGCAATTCTTATTGATCGCCCAACAACGGTTCCCCCCAAGGAGATTACAGCCATCTCGGAAGTTCCTCCACCGATGTCTACAATAAAAATGCCCTCAGGTTTTTCAATGGGTAATTCTGCCCCGATTGCAGCAGCCATTGGTTCCTCGATTAGATGAGCTTCACGCGCCCCAGATGTAACCGCAGCATCAGCAACCGCCCGCCTTTCGACCTCTGTTACTCCTGACGGAATTCCGATAACAACTCTTGGTCGGGGAATTTTGGGTATAATTCCGCCAGATTCATGAACGCGCTTTATGTAATGAGAAAGCATAGCTGCAGTTGCGTCAAAATCAGCAATAACTCCGTCTCTTAATGGCCTAACAGTCTCAATTGTTGATGGAGCACGTCCTTCCATTTTTTTTGCAGATGTTCCAATTGCCAGAATTTCTTTCGACTTTTTATGCCTGGCAACAGCAGAGGGTTCCCTTATGACAATCCCTTTACCCTTAACCCAGACAAGTGTATTAGCAGTTCCTAAGTCGATACCAACATCATGAGAGAAGATTCCAAAAAGTCTATTTATATGCAAAGAAGGCAAGATGCCGCCAACATTTTTAAGTTTCGTAGATATCTTCATACCTTACCGCAGTATAACTTTTTGCTTAAAAGTTGCAAACCCCAACACTAAGTTAGCAGAAAATATTAAACTGATTTGCAACGTAAGATTATTAATATCTTACTGTTATTGAATGTTCCAAAATTATTATAATTAGGAGCATATTTTGTAAAATCAGCTACTAACTTGGTGTGAGGGCAAACCCCAACACTAAAATCTCGTTTAAAAGATATTGATTTTGTTGTAAATTGGAGTAAGTATGGTCGAAAAAATTAAAAATAGTATCACAGTAGTTTATTATCTGTTGTTTTTTAGTGTACCTCTTATTTTTCATCCTCAAACTTCAGAGCTTTTTGAATTTAACAAAATGGTACTAACCTACGCGTTAACAACATTTATTGTTTCGTTATGGCTTATCCGCATGATTCTCGAGAAAAAGATTATCTTTCGTCGCACAATATTGGATATACCTTTAATAATTTTCCTGATTTCTCAATTCCTAAGTACCTTAATCTCCATAGATTCAAGAACTTCCCTTTTAGGCTACTATTCCCGCTTCCATGGAGGTTTGGCATCAAGTCTTTCTTATTCGCTTCTCTACTGGGCATTTGTTTCAAATATGCATCGTTTAGAGGTAATAAAATCAATAAAAATTCTTATCACAAGCGCATTTTTAATAAGTATCTGGGCGATATTTGAGCACTTCGGCCGCTCATTCAGCTGTCTTTTAGTTCCGGAGTTTCGTAGCTTCGATGCTTCATGCTGGGTACAGGACGTTCAAAATAGAGTCTATGCAACCCTTGGGCAACCCAATTGGTTGGCGGCTTGGATAGTAGCACTCACACCATTAACGTGGGGGTTCGCTTTAATATCAAATATCAATCCTTCGGCAAAGTTCAGGATTGATGCTGAGCGAAGTCGAAGCATCAAAAATCAAAAATCAAAATTACAAAGCAAAAAGACAAATATTTTAAAGTTTGTTTTTTGGGTTACCCTTTCAATTTTATTCTTTTCAACTTTATTGTTCACCAAGTCTAGATCTGGATTACTTGGATTTGGAGTAGCAAACTTGACTTTCTGGGCACTGTCTTTCTTATTCTCCCTTAAACATAATATTGAAAAAAAACACTTTCTCAAAACATTTGTAATTTGTAATTTGGCGTTTGTAATTCTCGCCCTGGCGAGCGGCACTCCTTGGACTCCGAATTTAAAAAATGAGGGCTTGCCCGCCGAAGCCCTGAGCGACGCCGAAGGGGTGAAGGCGGGTCCTGCGCTCGAGGTAGGAGGTTCGTCTTCCGTAGAAATTAGAAAAATTGTCTGGAAAGGGGCAATCGATATTTGGAAACACTATCCAATCTTGGGTACGGGCGTAGAAACTTTTGCCTTTTCCTACTATAACTTCCGGCCGGTAGAACATAATTTGGTTTCGGAGTGGGACTTTCTTTACAATAAAGCACACAATGAATACCTTAACTATGCTGCAACTGCAGGCACGGTTGGACTCCTCGCATATCTCTTACTAATATGCTTCTCTGTCTACCAAATTTCTAATATCAAATTTCTGGGACAAAGTCCAAAGGATTTATCCGCCATTTCTAAACAAATCCCAAATTCCAAATCCCAATTAGGCCAATCAGAGCAATCAGAAATTAGTCTTTTGAGCATAGCATTATTATCTGGCTTTATATCAATCCTTATGACCAACTTCTTTGGCTTTTCCGTCGTCCCCGTCGCACTACAATTTTTCCTCTTTCCTGCATTTGCAATTACGCTTGCAGGACAAAGTGCAGAGGACAAAGTGCAAAGATTTGAAAAAATCGAATCATCTAACTCACAAAAAACCCTAGTCTTCTTTGTTTTTTGTACTATGCTCTTTGCGCTATTTTCCATAGGAAAATACTGGTATGGAGACTTTCTTTATGCAAAAGGAAAGATGTTTAACGATTCGCAGGAATATATTAAAGCCCAGGCTACACTTGCGAAAGCCGCAATGCTTTCTCCAAAAGAAAGCGTTTATCATGGAGAACTGGCTGACGTTGCATCAACTCTAGCAATCATCGCTTACGAGGAAGGCGATGAAGATCTTGCAAAAAAATTCGTGGAAATTGCAATTTATGAGTCTGATATGGCAGCAAAACTTTCACCAGCAAATATCACTTTAAAAAGGGATAGAGCCAACATGTTTATCAAATTGTCGATAATCGATCCGAGTTTTCTGATCAGTGCTCGCAATACATTAATAGAAACGGTAAAGTTTGCCCCAACCGAAGCGAAACTTTCTTATAATCTGGGCGTGACCTATCTTCGTACCGGCGATTATGAAAAGGCAATTGAAATTATCCAAAAGGCGGTTGAGATGAAACCGAATTATAAGGAGGCTCACTATGCCCTTGCCCTTTTGTATATTGATAAAGGCGAAAAGGAAAAAGCCAAAGAAGAACTTCTTTATATTTTAGAAAATATCTCTTCCAATGATCCCGAAGTTAAGAGGGAGTTAGACGAATTAGGAATTTGATGTACAACTAATTTTTGGCCGTTTTCATGATATAATCTGCAGTATGGTTAGAGAAATTTTAAATACAAAAGATCGCCGCTTAAGAGTGGTTTCAAAACCGGCGAGCAAAGTTGATAAAAAAATTAAAGAGCTTATCAAAGATTTAAAAGAAACTCTTCTTGTCCAAAAAGATCCCGAGGGAGTCGGTCTTGCGGCGCCGCAAATCGGAAAAAATGTCAGGGTCTTTGTTATTATGCCGGATAGTAAAATCAAGGTTATTATTAATCCTGAAGTCGTTAAAACGGAAACGGAAATCAAAAAGGAAGAAAAGTCATCTAAAGGACGACCTCGTCCAACAGATGGGGCAGCCGGCAGAAAAATTATGGAGGGCTGTCTGTCGCTTCCTAACTATTACGGGCCGATTAAACGAAGCGCTGAAATTACCATAAAATATCTTAATGAGGAAGGCGTTACCAGAACTGAAACTTTTTTTGGGATTGAAGCCCAAATTATTCAGCACGAAATAGACCATTTAAACGGCATACTTTTCGTTGACCGCCTCCTGGAGCAAAAAAAACCGCTCTATGAGTATATTGATGGAGAGTGGGAAGAAGTCGAACTTTAGTTCCATCTCTTCGAGCCTGAGCCTCAGAGCCGAAGGCCTGAGCGCAGTCGAAGGATGAATTATTATGAAGATTATATTTTTCGGTACCCCAGATTATGTAGTCCCCGTCTTAGAAAGCTTACATAGGACTTTCAAGCCTAAAACGGGCGAGTCACCAATTGCTGCAGTAGTTACTCAAGCTCCGAAGCCGACCGGAAGAAAACAGGAATTATCCTACTCGCCTGTTGATACCTGGGCATTCAAGAAAAAGGTTCCTAAGTTCTTCGATCCAGAAGACATATTAAAAAATAAAATTCAGGCAGATTTAGGCGTTTTAGCATCATATGGCACAATTATTCCAGCCGAAGTTATTAATCATTTCCCTCACGGCATTTTAAACATCCATCCGTCTCTTTTACCAAAGTGGCGCGGTTCGTCTCCCATTCAAGCCATAATTATCTCCGAAGATCAGGCGGGTGCAACAATTATTAAAATTGATGAAAAACTGGATCATGGTCCGATAATTTCCCAATTTAAAGACGAGGTTCTACCAGAAGACACAACCGAAACTTTACGTAGACGCTTATTTGAAAGGTCTGCAGAAGTTTTGACTACCCTCATCCCTCCCTATTTGTCAGGTAAAATTATCCCCCGCGAACAGGATCATAAGTTAACAACATTTACTCGTGAAACCAAAAAAGAAGACGCATTTATTCCACCGCAGATGTTGTGGTCAGTGGTCAGTGGTCAGTGGTCAGAAAAACAAAAGGAGTGGAAAATTAGTTTTATCGGGGATCTCACTGTTCACTGTACACCAATCACTGTCCACAATTTCATTCGCGCCATGCAACCATGGCCAACAGCCTGGACTTTCGTCCGGCTAGGACAAAGAGCTAAGGACAAAGAGCAAATAAGACTGAAAATTCTCAAAGCCCATCTCGAATCAATCCAAGCTACTGGATCCAAGCTACCAGCTACTAAACTAGTGCCTAGTGCCCAGTGCCTAGTGCCTGACCTCATCCAACTTGAAGGCAAATCCCCCGTTTCCTGGAAGCAATTCCTCGAAGGCTACCCTGAAGCAAAATTCTAGATTGGCCAATCAAACAACTGAAATACTTTTATAATTCCTAACAGCTCCGAATTTTTTGATTCTTTTCAAACATTTTGCACATATGCGCATTTGGCGCTCTTCTCCCCGAATTCTGAGGGTAACTCTCTGCAAATTAGGTTTGAATAGACGCGGAGTCGGAGTTACTCTATCTATCCAACGTTTTCCCGCAACACCCCTTTTGTGCTTTTGAGAACTTCCGACGACACTTTTTTTACCGCAAATTTGACAAATATATGACATGGTTAAATGGTTAGATAGTTAAATGGTTAAGAATAATAATTATTATATTCATAAAAAAACCATTCAGCCATATAGCTATCTAACAATTATTTGCTTTGCTTCTGCAAAGCTTGTCTATTATACTAATAAAGCGCCTTAATATCAAAAGCAATTATGGAAATTCTTATACCCGTTATTTCCTTTCTAGTAGCCATAACAATCCATGAGACCGCTCATGCGTGGATGTCTTATAGATTGGGAGATCCAACCGCCAAACTTCAAGGTAGACTTTCACTTAATCCTCTGGCACATATTGACCCTGTCGGGACAGTATTGGTTCCACTTTTTCTAATTATCACCAGATCACCATTAATTTTTGGCTGGGCAAAACCTGTTCAATTTGATCCCTATAACCTGAAAAATCCCAGAAAAGATTCCGCAACAATCTCGCTGGCAGGACCTCTCTCAAATTTTTCCTTAGCTATCTTACTTTCAATAATATTAAGGTTACTTCTTTTCAACTTTCCTTCCACGTCTTTTTTAATAAATCTTCTTACTTATACAATAGACATTAATATTGTACTTGGATTATTTAACCTTATCCCGATTCACCCTCTGGATGGGGGGAAAATATTTATAGGATTATTACCTCAAGATCAGGCATATGAAGCAGACATCTTCCTTAGAAGATACGGCATGATTATATTGTTATTCCTTGTTTTTCCTATATTCGGAAGAGTAGCCCCACTCTCATACGTTTTATTCCCTATTCGAAGATTATTACTAAATATCCTTATACCCTAAGGTTATTTTTGCTCTATTCAACTATTGACCTTTCTTGCTACAATATAAGTGACCCTGTGGAGGGGATTCGGGAAAGCCTTTTCTCACCGTTTTTTAAACAATGGGTGCCCATTAATTAAGGGCCTCGGGGCAAAGTTCCCGATTTCCACGGAGTCCCGAGAGAAATCGAGGGATTCTAAGGACTTCGAGACAGCCTACCCACCTGGATTCATCCGGGAAAAGTCTTCTTCCGAACCCAAAGCAGGGTCATTCTTGAGCAAATCCAGCTTCAATAATAACTTCTGTAATGTTATAATCAGTCAGTCTCGCCGTCTTAGCTCAGTGGTAAGCAAAGCTTGGCCGAGTCAGACTCGGTAAGCAAAGCTTGGCCGCTGAGATGCGTTTGCCGTCTTAGCTCAGTGGTAGAGCAGCTGTTTTGTAAACAGCAGGTCTAGGGTTCGAATCCCTAAGACGGCTCAAGTGCAAACACACATTTTATTTAGCTGGAGTGCCGGAGTGGACAATCGGAGCAGTCTGTAAAACTGCCGCCCGGACGGGCTACCCAGGTTCGAATCCTGGCTCCAGCACAAGTAAAGAATCTTTCAAGAGAAGTACAAACTTAGACCTGACTTACGACTGTTGGAGGGTCACCGGGGTTGCTTCTTTCTTCTTTCTTCTTTTTTAACTTCAGAAATAAAATTAAGATTAGCACTAAGATAACTACAGCCCCAAAAGCCAGACCACCGTAAAGTATCCAGTTTTGGATATTTGCAGTACTTTCAGAAAATTGTTCTTCGAAAGTTTGCAGAGTGTCGCTTTCTACAACATTAATTTTGGTTATTTTGGTCTTTCCTTTGTACTTGACAATTAGGCCGTGCTCCCCTGGCGCCACGTTTTCAAAAGTAGCTTCACCGTTTTCGTCTGTGACGCTTTCTTTGAGCTCAGAATATAAAGAAATACTAGCCCCTTCAACGGGAGATCCATTAATGTCTAATATCTTTAACTTTATCGAAAAACCGGGTGTCAAAAAGGTCGTTGCATCACCCACCGCCTCGTTTTCTTTTGAATCGATAGATTTAACTCTTAAGTAGTAAGTTGTGCCAGGAATAAGAGTTCCTTCCGCCAAGATAACAACGTGGTCCTTTGTAAGTTCTTCTGAAAGAAAATTGAACTCGTAATTACCTGTTACCCCGTATTCGACAATAGAACTTGCAGCAAGATTTGTATTCCATGTAACTTTAGCAGAAGTCTTAGTAATTTCTGTAACCTGGACATTACTAATAGTTAATGCCGCCACTCCCGTTGAAGTCTGGGTAGTTTGAGAACCGGAGGATGACTGCTCGCTACCTGAACCTGAAAGTGAAAGGTTGGCGGTTGAGCCTCCTGTGAAAATATTGGAATTGTCGGCATCTTTTAAAATTGCCGAATCGCCTGCGAAACTCAATGTCGCGGAGCCGGAGTCAGCTAAGACAATAAAATTTACAGAAGCTATGAATTTGCTGCCCGAAAATCCGGGTGTAGGCGTCCCTCCGCCGATTCTTACAAAACCTCCCCCACCCCCCTTTTCAGCAATTATTGTCAAAACCGAGCCGCCGGTAGATACGCTTGAAAACTGAAGCTTGTCCGCAGGATAGATAATGTTAGCCTGAACCGCATTTACGTTTTCTCCTCCTGTCGCGACACTTACATTCATCTTTAAGGTAGAGCCTTTCGAATAGGTACCAGAAGTAGGACTAAGGCTGAATGTAGCCGCAAAGACAGACGAGGGAACGGCCAAAAACAAGACAAAAAAGCTAAAAAAGACAAAGAGTTGGGCAGTTATTTTTTTCATTATTTATTATAGTTTGAGAGAATAATGCTTAGATCCAGTATAGTTACTCTTCCGTCGCCATTCAAATCTGCACCACCCTGGGAACCAGTTTTGCCGAATTTTGAGAGAACTGTGGATAGGTCAATAATCGTAACTCTACCGTCTTTGTTAACATCTCCTTTTTTATTCAAAGTCGAGGTTGATGAACCTGAACTACCCGAAGAGGCCGATGAACCTCCACCACTGCTACTTCCTCCGTCACCCCCAGAGGATCCTGAACTTCCTGTTGAAGTTTGTGTAGTAGTCGTTGGCTGTACGGTTATCGCAGTTGCCGTTGGATTATTGGGAGAAAAAGTAACTGTTGGGTAAGGGGTTACTGTGGGTGTGACAGGAACACTCGTTGCGGTCGGTTGGGGTGTTGGTGTATTAGTAGGAGCGGGAGTAGAGGTTGGAGTACTTGTAGGTTCTCCTCCAAATGTTCCACCTCCCGGTAGGGTCGGCGCCACGGGGGTAGCTGTAGGTGCTTCGGTCGGAATCTCTGTGGGCACAGGAGTCAAAGTAGCCGTGGGTTCGGGAGTTGGAGTTGGTGAAATATAATTGAGAACTAAATTAGCAGGATCAATGTTGCCGCCCAAAGAAGCAGCAGTACTATCGACTATTTGAATATCTGTATTGTCGATGAGGAGGGCCGTAGCATCATTTTCTGTACCAGAAATAGAAGTCAAAGAAAACTCGCTTACAACTGTATTAAGGCTACTTATCTGAATCTCGTCCAAAAGCTGGAGTTTGGTTGGATCAAAATTAAAAATTAGTCTAACAAAGGATATTTCAATTTCATTAGAATTTATCATTAGTCTAAAGTGAGCATCTGGGGGCAAGTTTTGTTCGCTTGGACCAAAGAAAATGTCGACGGTCGGAGCATCGGCTTGTGTCCTTATGTCGGCGGGACGATTAACAAGGTAAATTATTAACGGGATACTTATAATTAAAGTAGCGGCGATAATAAATTGGGGAATTATTCCTTTGGGTAAATAGATCTTGAATTTCCAATAAATATCTTTGATGCGTTTTATGAATTTGTTAAAAGGCCTTTCCAATAATTTCATAATATTATACGAACTACAATTTAGAGTAAACTATCTCTGGTAATTATTCAACCCCTCACTCACTCCAATCGTTCGGGATGAGCCATAAAAAATTCATACATAATTGTTTAACCAAAGAACATAATCAATACCGTCAACCATCCCGTCTGAATTAAAATCTCCATCGAGATATCCTCCATTTGTTTCCTGATTGTAATGATTTAGCCAAATTACATAATCTATTCCGTCAACTCTCCTATCCCCGTTCGCATCTCCGGGCAATGGCGGTTGGGTTGGAGAAGAAGTGGGCATTTGGGTTGGAATATCAGTTACACTAGCTCCAGGATTTATCGAGGGTGTTGGAGTGGAAGTCTGTGATGGTACTGGGCTCGGATTTACTCCCCCCGGATTCCAGCCGGCAAGTTGTGCCATCAGAACCCAAAAGGCTTTTGCGATACGAATCCGAATCGGCCCCATGGTTAGATGACCATTCGTGGTCTCGACAGTATAATGCTGACATATCGCTGGATAGTTAATACCGTCATTGGCTAAATTTTCACACACCCCGGGAGATTGACAATATTGGACACCGTCACGATCATCATAGCAGGGAGACCCATCGGGCAAGTGGGATTCAATATCGGCAAAATCCAGGAAGACCCTATACTTTCCCAAACTATCACGTTGTTGTATATATTGACGCATTTGGTTGTTGAAATCGGTAGCCACACTATTGCCAATACTTCGAGCCAAACTTGAAGTCATAAAGATAAAATATTTATTGGGGAATCTTGCCAACCGCGTTTCCAGATCATAAACATCGTTTTTATCCCCGGCATTGTTCCAAAAAAAGCCACCCGGTTGTTCAGCGATCGAGTCAAAATCAAGCACGTTTAAATAGCTGAATTGGAAGGTGTAAACCGAAAAGTTATTAATACTCCGTTGACCTTGGACTTGATTGTTATCCAAAAGAGCCATGTAGTCGGCAGTCATTGTATACCAAGTTTCGGCAAACGGTTCATGAATCCAGTTCGTCCGGTTATAACCTCCTGGTCTATACCAGTTAATGGTGTCTGCTGGAAGATTGTAAGTTGGGTCGGCGTGATCCAATTTTATACAGTCAAGCAGACAATTAGGCCTATTGTCCCAACAAGCTTCATCCGATTCCCATACTAAACAGCTGATCGCTTCATCAGTGTTAACACCAACCGAGCGGTTGCCAAAGATCATAGGGATGGCCGCGGCCCGCTGGATATATAAGTCTGGAATTTGCTCAAACAGCGACAGGCTGGTGCGGTTAACGATGATCGGGGCCTGTTGCAAACGAGTATTTAAATTAGGGTCAATCTGAGCACTAACTATCCCTACCCCCATAATATTTATGGAAAAATATACTGCTAAAAAAATCAATGAGTGTGTTAATTTTTTCTTCACTGTCTATACATTATAATGGTTCAGTCCTTCGGCTTCACTCAGGATTTCACAACTGTGTTCCATAGTTGTTCAACCATATTACATAGTCTACGCCATCAACTCGTCCATCAGAGTTAAAGTCTGCGTCAGATGACCCATTTGAGGTAGTTACACCATAATGATTGAGCCAGATAACATAATCGATTCCATCAACACGGCGGTCGTTATTAGCATCACCCAGGATGGGTACTAGGGTTGGTATTGGTGTTGAGCTAGACTGATTATTAAATGCTATCTGGTAACTTCCGCTTGATATCCGTATTCTAACCCAGTCAGTTCCGCTGGAAAGAGGGGTCTGAGCTTGACCATTCAAATAGATTGTTATCAATCCCGGTCGATAAAAAGTAATATCGCTTCCTTGAGAAATAACATTTCCTCCCTCATCACTCATATACAAACTAACCGAGTTCGTGGCTTCAAAACCTCTTTGAGGAGTGGCGGAATCGCGAAACAAACTTCCCTGGCGGACAAAGTAAGCGCTAGTTTGAGAATTCTGGGTTCTGTACCAAACCGCTTTCCCTCGAAAAGTCACTAAGTCATGCCGGATATCCGAAGTTGGAGCAGAAGATTCCAGGGCTGTGTCAAAAATACTTGCTGGATGTTGTACGGATGCTCCTGTGTAATTGCTCCCGCTCAGGCGGGAAAAACCGGCTGCGGCATGAGTGCTATCGTAAGGAAAAACAACAGTTACAATATTCTTCCGGCTACTGCTAAGCGGATAGGTAGAAAAAATGTACTTGCCCACATAAGGAGCGTGGTCATCATAGTATTCCCAATGACAAAGTGCTCCGTCAAGAAGATCCACTCTTTGAGGCGGTGTGGCCAAAAATACGCTTATGCCAGCGCTTTGGTTGGTGAAAGCCACCGAACAAGAAAAAGGGTCGCCTGTTTCGGGATCATAGCAAGTCCGAGGAGTTGCGGGAATTGGAGCCCGGTATTCCTGATTTGAACTGACGGCAGCAGTCAAATCTGAATTTGGGTGTAAAGCAATATGGGCAGTACTTGTCCCGGCATTACCGGTTATTTCATCAAACAGTATAAAATAGCCGTTACTTCCAATTTGCGGGTGGACAAAAATAAAATTACGCTGATGCTTACCATTGGGTAAAGCCAGCCCGGAATCCCCGGATGCATAATCAATTCCATTTCCGGTAAACCCTTCGCTAATTCCAGCACCAAACTTATACCGATGGTCATTTGCTTCACTTGGATCGTTCGGGTTACCAATATTGTAATTTATCAGTGCCGTATTATTTCCTACCGCCCGGTGCGTCATATAGTTAGTGGAAAACCCTAAACACTCATCCGCCCCTTGGGCTCCCCCAGCCCCTTTGAAACCTACATTTAGAAGAAGCGGCTCTCCGTAAGCAGATACATGTATCGAGTTGGTATCATTGTGGGCATGGAAATAAACCATATTTGGGTCATTAAAATACTCTTCGGTTGCCTTTACGTTCCACAAAGCGCCGTACAATGAATTTTTAGTCAAATTGTGGTCCATAAAAAAAGCTCCTCCGTCATTAAATATTCTGCTGATTGGGGCAGTCGGAGCCGGCAAAGGATATGATAATAAAACATATTGGAGCAGTCGCCCCGGAAGAAATATCGGGTCTTGAGAAGGTTTGTCTGCAAACTGCGTCCGCCGCCACATGGCATATTGTCCGGCCTCTTGACTAAACTTGGATGCCTGTCCCGTATGAGCAGTATGTATTGTATAGTAGCCGAAATTCTCCGACCAAACCGGGTAAAAATCCGAGCTGTCACCAAAGGGGGCTTGAATCCCTGCCGGGGTGGAAGCATAGCCAAAAAGCCACTCATACAGGTTTTGATATTTGGGATCTTGATAAAAACTGTAGTTGTCTGCTACCCCGTTCCCGTCAAAATCGATATTTCTAATGATATTGGTGTGTTCCAAAATATCTATAATATGAGATCTTTCCCCCCGCTGGTGTGCAAAAGCTACGGTACCGTAAAAAGGTCCCTCGTAATAAACCCCGTCCGGAGTAAAAAGCATATCCATCTGGGGCTTATAACCCACTATGGGCCGATAATCATCTCTCTGACCCCCTTTCACTAACGCATTAATATAAGGATCACTTGCGTCTTTACCTTTGTAAATGTTCCAAACCAACTGTGTGCCTTCAAATGCGGGTGGGTTGGCTGGAGGGGCATTGTAGTAGTGGTTATATTCCTGAAGTAACCAATTTTCTGCGCTGGTTTTCTCTGCTAAGGTTAAATCGTTGTAAATAATATCCATAGCCAGGATAGAATCTAAAAAAGCGGCGGCCGGAGCCATAAAGAAGGCTGCGGAGTAATTTGGTGTGCGCTGAACTACCAAAATATCAGCCCACATCGGCATCACATTTAGAATTTTCTGTTTATACTGCATACGGTTAGCATCATCTAGTATAAAAGCCAAGGAACAGGCACTCATAATATTTTGCATTCGGTACCCTTTATCGTAATCCTGAAGGTCGCCTGGGCTATAGGTTAAATTTTGACAATCGAAAATGGCATCGGCTTTCATACTTGACCAAGGCTCTTGACTGGCCCGGGCTCTGAGAGCAGGTAATTGGTCTGCACTGACAAGCATAAAAGGATGTGCCGGAGTCTGGGCAGAAATTAGATTAGTAAATGCAGTAATCTGAAATAAAACCAAAACACCAACCAATATGACAAAGGTATGCATTTTTTCTCTTTAAGATCCGTAATTGTTTAGCCATATCACATAATCAATTCCATCAACTGCCCCATCGCCATTAAAATCCCCACCAGAACTTCCGTTTCCTGCTGCCTGATTATAATGATTAAGCCAGATAACATAATCAATTCCGTCTACCACCCTATCTCCATTTGCATCACCAGGAACCGGCACTAAAGTTGGAGTTGGAGAATCAGTTACCCCGGCTCCAGGATCCACCCCAGAAGAAGGTGCTTCTATAGTAGCTACTAAATTTTGAATAAAGAAAAGGTCGCCACGTTGAAATGCAGGAGTATCCAAATACTTATAGAGATTTTCGCGTGACTCGTTTTGTATCCAAGCTTTAGCTTGGAAAAGGGCCGGATAATCATAAAGCGACTGCATTACCGACTCTCCCTGGGCAGCTTCGTACCGGGCTACAAACCAATAAGGAGCGATTGTATTGTAGTCCGCAAGAGCCGAACCGACTTGGGCGTTTAAATTAGTTGCATAGGCATCAGCTATCTCCGGCACCAGACCCAGGAAGTTTCTGGCAATATTCATATTGCGTTTATGATAGGAAACTTCGTCTGTGCCAGTAAACGGAGTGTCCTTACTAAAGGTACTCCAGCGGTAAGTTTTGAGATTAGTCAATTCAGTTTGGATACTGTTTTTCAAAGATGCATCTCCAGTACCAATCCCGGCCAGGGTGTGTAAATTCAAAAATCCCTGATACCCTGCCATCCAAGAATTCATTTCCCAAACATTGGCACTACCGCTTAAGCGCGGAGCAGTTTGAGAAATTGTGCCATTGGTAATTAATGTTTTAGCCCGGTCATAAACTGCTCGAACCGCCGTAGTGTCCGTACCCAAAACATTTTTTGCATACAAATACATCGCATACAGATTTTGCGGCGGATAATTATAAGAAGCCCCAGAGGTCCCGTACCCCGGTCCAAAGGTGGCAAAATCTGGTGATATATCGGGGGGAAAATTCATATCTTCCCGCGCTATCCCTGTCGCCCAACCTACGCTCGCATAAGCATTAGTCTGAAAATAAGTCTGATATTCCTGCTGTAAAAATGTCTTTAGTCGGCTTTGGAGGTTCAAAGAGAGGTGGGGATAAGCTAAAGACAAGGTGTAAAGTGTGTCGCCCGGATTGTTAAAATAGTCAGAAATATAGTCATACATAAATTGATTGACGTTATAATATCCGGGTCGAAGGTGACCTGCGGATACGTGTTTATCAACTTCATTTTCTAAGCGATTTTTAAGTGCATCGAGGGAAATGGCTGGAGCCGTATCACTCTTAGACGTAAGTGCCTGGGTAGCCAGCTTTCTGGCTCCCCCGTTTGGACCAAATGCAATAAGAGCGTTGCCCCTGTGAATAAAAACTCTATTTTGATGGGCAACAAATGCAGTTTGATCACCATGAGTGTGATATAACCCATTTACTGAGTCATTCGGCCCGGAGTAAAAACCGCAAAGATTTGGGTGGCCGCAATCTAAAATCGTCCACATCTCATTATAATTAGGGGCTTTGGATGATAAATCATATTGCCAGAACATACCGCCGCCGTTTAGGGAAAAATAATCAGCAAATCGATCACAACATACGCTGCGGAATATTACACTGCCCCCCATCGAAATGGATTGAGGCTCAGCCGTAGCCCCATTTCCAGCTCCAAAACCTCCTGTCCCAGCCAGAGCTAAATAGGTAGGGTTTAGTGGATTCCAAGCAAATACAGTTCCCCGCGGATCGCCGGAAGCTTGGAAAACGCTATTGTAATAGAGATTACCATTTGCTCCCACAATTGGGGGGTAATCATTACCCGATCCAGTACCGTAATAGACGGCCGGCATATACTCAGGATATCCATCACCATCGGAATCAAAGGTAAATTCGCTCCCATTACTTTTGTTGAGTACTACAAATGGCCGCCTCCAAGGTTTGTATTTTCGTTGGTCTACCAAAGTCTGTCCATGGTTTTCAAAATATTCGGTTATTCGCGGAGCCGCATTATATGTAGTCATACCACTGGCCCATGCCGGGGGTGTCACTGTGGGACCAAGGTATGCCGAACCTGTATAATTTGTGCAGTTTAGTTCTGGAAACATATCACAGATCTGATCAGAGTATAAAGGACTATTTTGTCCTGGACGCTTACCGTTTCGAAAATCTTCTGAAGCCGAAAAAATGACATAATTTTGGTAGATTACCGGCCAGAATGATTGATATTGAGATCCGGGCAGCGTCGCGGATTCCCAAGCCTTGACCCCGGTCGTAGCATTAAGCGCATAGGCCTTCATATTTTGAGAAGCAAAATATAAAACGCCATTATCATAAGCTGGAGAAATCAGTATCGGACCTAGGGCTATTTGATTAGCGGCCGGATACTGCCAAACCAAATTCCCATTCGCTGCGTCGAGCGCATAGAAATAGCCGTCGCGGCCACCCAAATAAACTCTGTTATTTACTACAATAGGGCTGCCGCTGAAGCCCGCCTTAGCCCCGCTAAATTCCCAAACTGCTGAGCCATTTGTAGCGGTCAAAGCATGGATCTTTTTATCGTAACTGCCGAAATAAACCACATTATTAACCACCGTCGGAGTAAAAATTGGCATTTCGCTATCGTATTTCCAAACGAGTACGCCATCAGCCGCGTTATAAACATAAAGGCCGCGGCTTGTCGCTATGTAAAGCTTGCCCTGAACAGCGATTACTTGAGTTTTTTGGTCAATATATGCTTCTATTGGTCGATACCATTCAACACTTAAATTCCCAGTAGGCCCGGCATCTGTTCGACTTTCGCGTTTAAAATTACCTGCTGTTGTATACCAGTCCGAGCTAGATTGCGCATTAACCGGAGTCGCCAAAAAAACTAAACCCATAACGATTCCTAAAAGTGGAAAGACAACCTCCTTGAGTCTCATAGATTTATTATATAGCTTTTTGTTAATCATAATGATTTAGCCAGATAACATAGTCTATCCCGTCAACTGCCCCATCAGAGTTAAAGTCTGCGTCAGATGATCCATTTGAGGTAGTTGTATCATAATGATTTAGCCAGATAACATAGTCTATGCCGTCAACTCTTCCATCGCCGTTTGCATCTCCCTGAACCGGCACTAAAGTTGGTGTAGGTGAAGGGAACAAAGACGGACCAATCTGTGAATAATCTCCTACTTTAATTCCAGCATCTGCAACGCTTGACGGCAAATTATTTAAATTTATAACCAGATTCCCCTGACTGTCGGTGGTTAGCGACGAAAGGGGCGGCCTAGTTAACCCGGTGTTGGTATCAAAATACCACCACTCAACTGGTAAAATAGCATTTGCACTAAATCCGGCGACTATAACACTTCCGGCTAGACGACTACTGTCCCAGACTTGGGGACAACCAGAAATATTCCCCGATACCGCACACCAAGTGTGACGTTTATTTTGAATCCACAAATGGGCACGGTTTGTGGACGGATTTTTCTGCCCAACAACCCGTACATTAGCATCAGAAACAGTTGCGGCTAAGTTCTGATAACCACCAAGATTGAGGGGAATGTTTTTTACAAAATCAAAAACGTCTTTGAAATGGTGCCTGTGATCAAAATCCATTCTAATCGAGCAGGGTGGACCCCCGGGGCAGTCGTAAATATGCCAATTTTCAAACCAGTAAGACTCAATGAGCCCATTGGAATTAAGTCCTCCCCAGAGAAAGTTGTGCAACCAAACTCCATTTCTATCCGTATGAATATCAAGGTTGGGATCCAAATTATCACTGTTGACAAAACCCGTCTCCCCTCGGATTACCGGCCAGCGAGCGGAATTTTGCGGACCCCAAAGACTTGCGGCATCTATGGTAGCTTGGGCGGCATCGTAGAAATCTTCCAAAGGAACACAGGCAGAACCGCTTCGGCGGTTATAACAATGGACATCGCCGAAATCAATTCCAGGATAATTACTCAGGTTCCAACTCGAAGTTGTTCCATTCCAGACAGATGTGGCCGACAAATGTCTGGGTGTGAACTGATGAAAATACCGCCCCATCAAATCTGCAGCAACAGCGTGTTCGGTACCGGGCGTACCTTCATTGACAAATTCCCAGGAATGAATGGCTGTGGAATATCCCCAACGGGCTTGCAGGTATCGCCACCATTGCTTTTGCAACCAACGGCTTCGAGTCACCGAACCATCAGTCGGTCCATAAAGGTAAGCACTATTGGGGGAAGCAGTGTACAATCCGTTCCAGCCAAAACTGGCTAAAATTTCTTCCCGCCAGTCTAAAACTACCGGACGAAGATAAACACCATACTCTTCTGCCATGTTAACGACTTTATCAAAAGCAAAGGAATTGCGCTGATCAAAATAGCGGTGATGATCCATGAAAGGCTTGGGCAAAATATTGGAGCCATACTGACCATTACCCAAATCCTCTTCTATCCAAACATAACGAACTTCAGCCATACCGGCGCTGACATTTTCCAAAGCTAAAACAATAAAGTCGAGAAAACGCTGGTCGGCTTGGGTAGTAAAATTACCTTCAAGAGTCTGCCAGGCGGCAACGTTGTTGGGTTGTACTGGGGTAATCTTGGAACCACTTGCGGCAAGGTTGCAATTATCGCTGGTATTGGTAAATTTGACAACAAAACCGTAAGGTTGCCCGTTAACCGCCGGACCCTCTATACCCAAGGTTTTATAGTTCACGCGTAAACGATAACGGGTATTGGGTTTTACCGGCGGATGCGGAGAATTTAAGCCGTACATAAAACACCGGCTGGGATTAGAACTTATCTGAAAAGCAAACTCTGTTACCGGGTTGGTACCCGGATCATACATAAGCCAAGTCCAAGGCGGATCATTCCCGTTGCTGGCAGCATCCCGCCATGGATTCCAGTGCGAACCAAAAATTGACCACTGGGAAAGCCAGACACGAATAAGCTGGATGCCGTTATCCCCCATCGCACGAAAATGATCGATATTATCGCCCTGGCTGGTAGGACTATCAGCTTCGGGATCAATCCACTGAATGTGATTGTAATTCATGTTATAACCAAGGGCAGGGAAATATGTCCCGTCTTCAAATTCAAAGTATCGCTTATCCATTTGGGAAACTCGGATAAACCCCTTATTTTCCGAATTAACAACCTCAAAACCTTGAGAAGAAGATATTACAGTACCCGATGCATCTTGGACCTTGAGGCGGTACTGCCAAGTGCCTGCCTGATTAGGAGCATAGCGGACTTTCCAATAATAATTAGTGGTCGGGTAATACCAGTCAGTACCCCATTGGCTGGGATGGGTTTCATCTAGAAAATCTTGGTAGTAGAAAGCGGGTTGGGTGTAGGCTCTGGTCCAATCGGATTGGCCCGGGGGAAGGAATTCTGCATCAACAGCGATACCTTGGTCAAAGGGATAATTCTCGGAACCGGGGTAAGGGCTGGTATTTGGTTCATAGGCAAAATTTAAGTTTTGGGCGACTGTATTTTGAATCTGGAAAGTAATTTCAAACTTTTCGTACTTGGGAATTTGAGAATTTGGATAAGAGCTTTTATTATCCGATATGTTGCTAATCGAAGGGCCGGTTTGGGCACTCACTGAAGGAACATAAAAGCCAAAAAAAACGACTAAAAAAGCAATGAAAAATACCCGTCTTACCAAGTTACAAAGCATAAATAAATTATATTCTTCTTTTCCTACCAATCCTACCAATAAAATAGCCCGACAGACCACCGGAGATAAGTAAACCAAAAACTACCAAAAAATATATATAACTATTACCACTCAATTTACTGTCGTTATCGTCGCTTTTAATGGTCAGGCTATCTTCCGCCCCCTTAACGATTCCTTCTTTTTTCCTAAACGGATTCAGTTTTGAAGATGTGTCTTTATCGGAAGTATTGTCCGATGTCACACTAACACCAGGCGTCAACTCTGAAGCAGGACTCTCAACTTTAACTAGCAGGCTGCCGGTTCTTATTAAGATATCGACGCCCTCAGAAACAACAACATTGCTATCAGTTGAACTCCCGGGTGAAAAGTCAAAAGAAACATTTGTCGACTCGGTTCTTTCTCTTCCCTCAAAAGTTATTTTTGCAACAGATTTCTTCTCGGTTGTAAAAACGCTATAGTCGTTTGAAAATGCGATTTCGACCGAGCCGCTATCGTTGTCGACCGATTGTGCCGGTGAAGTCGAAAATGCTTTTAAATCCTCGATTTCTATAACTTTTACATACTTGGGGTCATACTTTATAAAAAGGTCTATTCCGATAACTTCAGCGCCACCAGGATCCAGAACTACATCGACTTTCTTCTGACTGCCTTCGGCAAGCGATATAGCATTTTCGGAAAAAGAGATCGAGGAATTTGTAGCTAAAGCCGTCCTTGAAAGGCCGAAAAGCAGTAGGAACGAAAGAAAAAAAACCTTTTTTGCATCAGTCATTGGTCTTGAAGAAATTTTGAATTAAGATCCAGTAATCAAAAGTGTTTACAATTCCATCTTTGTTATAGTCGGCAGATCCGCCTCCAAACCAACTACCATACATCAAAGACAAATCAATATTATTAACTACCCCATCGTCGTTCATGTCTCCTGCCAATAGACTTCCAAAATTCACTAAATTTTCCCCCGAGTCAACCAGTAAGGTCGCTTTCTTTCTTAAAAAACCAGTTACTTTCGCGAAGAATTCGTAAGTGTTTCCAATAAACTGTGCAGGCAATTCAATTGGAGCGCTCACGCCCTCGGTGTCCGTTGAAAAACTATTAGAAAAGCCGTCGCTACTTTCAACAATTCCTGCTACCTGATGCCCACTCGTCCCCTCAAAGGACGTTGTCAGTTTAACCTTAAGGCTGGCCTTATCAATTATCTCTATAGAAAGCGGTTGAGGGGGAGTCAAAATATCCTGGCCGCTGGCGGCTGCAATCACATTGCTTTCGCTTTTCGAGTTGGGCGCAAACTCGAAGTCAAAATCGGTAGTTCCGACAGATTTGGCCAAAAAGTTTACGGCTGCAACCGAACCCTTCCCTACATAGCTAAACCCCTGTGACTCGATTTGAGAAATTCTAATCAGGCCAGCGGAATTATCAAAAGAACTGATAGTGTTTCCGCTTAAAAGTTTATTATCATCAATTGAAACTACTTCCACTTTTGATGGATCAAAGTTAACCACGGCATCTATACCCACGACGGGAGTGGAAGTTGATACCTGCAAATCAGTTGAAAACTGACTACCCAAGATAGGAGGGTTAATAAGACTTAAAGAAAGTGTTGTCGGATCTGGGGATGAAGGTGTATCGGTAGGCGTGGGAGTAGGAGTATCCGTTGGCAAGGGAGAATTGGTTGGCGTGGGAGTAATTTCAGGGGTTACTTCAATGTTAGCCAATAAATCCGCATTTTCCGTCAGAAAATCTAGATTTTGGGCATCTATGCTTACAATTTGTATGTCTTGACTATCTATTGCCAATTCCGAATGGATATTTGTTTCTTCTGTCTTTAACTCCAAAGGTATTTTTGCTAATTCAAAAACTCCTGAAGGTGGACTTTGCCGTTGTTCAGCAGAAAGACCCAGAACAAGCAGTATTTGCCCGTTTGTGTTGGCTTCATTCATGCCTGTCTTTTCTATCACACTAGCCAAAAGTGGCGTAGTTTCAATTTCCTGGGAAAGACTGAAATAAGTATTGTCAAAGTAAATTTTTACTCTTATAAAGCCGATTCCTTCGCTTTTGGAATCGACCGTCAAACTGAAAGTGGTATCTGGAGGAAATACTGCAATATTGGGCTCAAAATAAATATCGACTTGATCTTGAGCCTTAACAAGATTTAGTTTAAAAACCCAAAATGAAAAAGTATAAAAAAGAACCAAAAACAAGAGAGATAAAAGTGAAAATCTAAATACAAAAGTACTTCTTTTAAGGGCCTTGAATTTTTGGAATAAATTAATCATCTAAGAAATATGACCAAAAAAAACCCTGCATTTTTGCAGGGCCTCCGTTTGCGGTCGGCTCTTTCTTTTCTAATTGTAACAGATTACCCTATTTTGGAACATAAAGTCAACCCTGGTGGTTAGTTTGTCATTCCCCTAAATAGGCTGAAGAAAAAACGGGTTGACCGATCTCAGATATGTAAGAGCGGTAAAGGTTTGAAGAAAAAAGTCTCCCACCTCTATACATTAAGTCGACTACGAGACCCTTCTTTGTTTTCTCACTCCACATTTGGTCGAAAATAAAATTGCCCAAAGAATAATAAACAGGTACTCCATTAATTATTTCCGAATTTTGAACCCAATGTGGGTGGTGGCCAATGATAACATCCGCTCCCGCATCAACCATCTCCTTAGCCCATTCTCTTTGCTTCCTGGTAGGCTTATCTGTATATTCAACCCCCCAGTGAACCCCAACTATTACAACATCAGCTTTTTCATTAGCGCTTGTTATCAATTCAAGATCAGCATCATTCAGTAAATCTACGGTAAAATCGAAGCCGAGGAAACCAAATGACATATTCCTATATTGTTTTATGACTATATCGCCAAGTCCGGTTACTAAAATACCATTTTCTTCCAAGATTTTTACGGTCTCATTTATTCCCTCTTTACCATAATTCCCAGAGTGATTGTTGGCCAGACTCGCTACATCTACTCCTGCAAAGGTGAGTCCCGCAACCATTTTAGGATCGGCACAAAATTTAAAACCGCTATCGTTCTTTGGACAATCAGGGATTATTGGATTCTCCAGATTGATAAAAACTAAGTCTGCCTCTCTTAACTTATCGGCCACCTTTCTAAACGGATAAATCGGATCCTCCTTTTCTTCCGCCTCAATCATCACCGTTCTTCCAAGCATTACATCACCAGTTGCAATTATTGTTATCCTTTCAGGGTCCTCGTTTTGAAGTTTCGGGGTAAAACTTATTACCTGTTTTCTACCATCCATAAAAACAACAAATACAAACACTAGAGATAAAATCGCTAAAAATAAAAAAACGAAGCCTTTTAAATATGGCTTAGAGTTTGCCAATTTAGCGGACAAAAATAATCCCCGCGATCACAAACGCGAAAATCGCGCAGGCAATAAGGATGTATAACAAGGAATAATCCTTTTTGTTTGTTGCCATCTTTTTTTGACTAGAGAGCTAAAAGCGCTGCTCCGATAATAACAAGAATACCCAGTCCGATTCCAAAGTAAGTTGGGTATGAAACTCCCGCATCGGGTAGTCCACCCTTACCGGTTCCGGTCGGAGTTGCTGTAACACTAACCGCTCTTGTAGGCGTAACAGTTCCGGTCAGTCTCGTGGTCGGAGTCGGACTTCCTGTTACCCGAGTCGTTGGGGTCGGGGTTCCGGATATCTGCGTCGTAGCTCCGGCTACAGTATAGCTTCCTGTTGAAGTAGGTATGAGAAGAATGTCTTCGTTATTGGTCTTTCTGGTAATGATTGATTCTGCCGGGTCAAAACGTATAACTAACGGCGAAACTGACGGTGTCCTATCGACCCTTAATGTTAAATTCGCCAAAAGTGTTGCCGTATTTGCGGTAAATCCAAAAGCACTGGTATTTGTACAGGAAATATCAACAACTACATTTCCACCCGAAAGACTGGAATTTTGTATCGGACAGGTCCAATCACCTGAAGATAAAAGAGCAGAGTTAACTTCGATTGACGAAACGCTTACTTCGGGAGTTGTTCCCGAAAAGGGATAAGTAAGTCTTACCGCTACTCCTGATATTGCGATATTTGCCGGATTAAAATAAATGCTTGAGTTGATCGTGTCGCCGACGTCATAATCCCCTGTCTCCGGGGAAATTGAAACCTCGGCCTGGCCGGTTGGAACAGACGCTTCCTCACGCAGCTCCTGTCGTTCTCTTAAAAGCACAAGACCTGCCACAAAACCTCCCACCGCAACTATGATTATTAGAAGTGCAACAATTATCTTTTTCGCAGGCATATTTATATTCTAATCAATTAAAGCACCATTTGCAAAGTCTTTGCAAGTGCTATTTTGAAATCACTGAGTAGGACACCCCCCAAGAATGTCTCCGTGATTCAAATGCTCTTCCAAGTCGCTTTCTTTTAGTTCGATCAAACTCCAATAATCTCCCCCTTCCTCCTTGTGACAGACAACAAAAGTTTCTTTTTCTAACTCTTTGGCCTTATTTCTGAAATCCTGAACTTGTAAAACTAATACAACTCCTGCCGCAACACCTATGACTAATAGTAGTATCCCCAAAAGACCAAATGTATTTTTCCCTTTCTTTGCCATTCCAGTATATTCAATTTAACTTCCTTGGTTTTTAAAGTCAAATATTGATATAATCGAGTCGAATCAAGCCGAGATAGCTCAGGGGTAGACCTGCCCGCCGAAGTCGTGCCGTCGTAGCTCAGTTGGTAGAGCGTGCCCTTGGTAAGGGCAAGGTCACCGGTCCAATTCCGGTCGACGGCTCCAAATACGTAGGCGGGGCACTTTCTTGCCTGCCTTTGGCAGGCGACTTCGTCTAAAGAAAGGGGTCGTGGGTTCAATTCCCACTCTCGGCTCAAATCAGTTAGATTGTTGCATGGTTACATTAATAAAAGTAAAATACCTACTATGGCTAAAAAAGGGGCAAGGGAAATAGTCGCATTAGTCTGTACTGTCTGCAAAAGTCAAAATTACGTGACTGAGCGGAATAAGGTTAATATGGATTTGAAAGGCAAAGGCAAGCTGCAGATTAAAAAATGGTGCAAACGATGTAAGAAAGTCCAACTACATAAGGAGACCTCTAAACTAAAATAAGTTCACCTATAAAGCCAAGTCTGATATTTGATATATACAAAAATGCTATCATTAGTATGATATATCGAACTATTAATGACACATTTATCTCGCAGAATTTTGCAGTCAAAAACCGAAAAGGAATTAAAAAGCATCTTAAAAGAGGCGCTTCTTAATTTAAAATTCAGTGAGTACGATAAAGTATTTTACTCTCTAATCACCAAGACCGAGGAGCTAATGATAGCTAAAAGACTTGGAGTAATATTAATGCTTTCAGAGGGTGCAACTTACGAGGAAATCTCAGAATCTTTAAAATTAACAAACGAAACTATATCAAGAGTTCACTTTGAAATGAATTCTCATCCTGCAACTTACAAATTTTTGTTAAATAAATTAAAACCATGGAAAAGAAGGAAACTCTTAAAAGAGATTCTCGGAGATCTTGGATTTAGAGCTTTAAAACTTACCGCCAAACATGTGGGTGGTCGAATTTATTAACTTATTTTCTCTTTCGATCTCTAAAGGTTGCTTAGTTCGATATATCGAACTATAAGGCAGGAAATTTACAGTAAAGTTCGAAGGTGTTAAAATATACAAGTTAAGGATTACAATTTAGGACTGTCGGTTAATACTAAACCATAGTTCTTTAAACAATATAGGGTCGTGGTGAAATGGTATCACGGCGGTCTCCAAAACCGCTTTTCCGGGTTCGAATCCTGGCGACCCTGCAAAACAAAAGTGACTCTCTTGTGGAGTCTATTTTTGTTTTGTGGCCAGGATGAGAAATTTACACTGAGCGAGTGAAACGAGTCGAATGTGAATCCTGGCGACCCTGCCAATTCTTTGAAATTCCAAGTGTGTCAAGCTATTCCACTCCAGGTGTGGTTTAAACAAGTGATATTATTAATTTATGCTTAGAGAATACGATCGAAAAATCAAAAGGCTTCTTGATTCAAAACGTGCAGACACGGATTGGAAAGAAATCTTTAAAACCCATCAAGAAATGGTATCAATTATCCGGCACGAAAGACTTTTACATCTTCTGGTTATGCTGACTGTGGCAATTATAGTAACAATTGTATTTGCTTTAATTATTGTGTTTGAAAAAACCATTCTTCTTTTATTGGGTATTCCGCTTTTTGCATTGTTTATCGGATATATCATCCACTACAGGTTTTTGGAAAATACAACTCAAAACTGGCACAAATTGTCCATGGAAATAAAGAAAAATATTTAACTATTGTGACCTCTTGCAAATATTCTTAAGATATTTCAATTTGGTTGAAACAGTCCTTCGATCCCACTCGGGATAAATCCACTAATCCCTGCAAAATAGCCTCTGGCATTATAAATTTATAAACTGAAGATATTTCTCTAATATAGGATACATTCCTACCATTAAATCTTTATATCCCAAAAGTACTTCAGGACTCTCCCACTTGTATTTATCATGCCCTTCTAAGTTTAAATCAATTTTTGAGTTTGAAGTTAACGTTGTTTCCGCTAACCAAACATCGTAATTAATTTGCTTGCGGACTACGTAAAAATTAAAGGTACCCAGATGAGTTAAGTTTTCCTGATTAAACTCTAACCCTATTTCCTGCCTGGTTTTTGAAACTGCTGTATCTATAAAGGACGCCCCCTCAGCAACCTTACCACCTGGCAAACCCCAACGATTACCTTCTGGAACATTGCCTTTCCGATGCAGCACTAGCAATTGTCCGCCCTTATTTACTAACAGTATTCCTGCTGCTCTAATAGCCATATAAATGAAGATTAGCATTTGAATAAGCATAATTAAAGAAGCTCCTGACAAAGTTTACTAGCCCCTGCCGCGTAACCTCGGTGGTATAATGCGTTTGATGGAAATTGTTGATTTATCACAATCTCTCTTTGATGGAATGGAAGTTTATCCAGGCGACCCAGAGGTTCGCATAAAACAAATTCATACCTTAAACAAAGAAGGTTGGAGGCTTAGATATCTCCAATTCTCTACCCATATCGGTACTCACGCAGACGGCCTTTCTCATATGGACAAAAAGGGCACAACAATTGACAAGATGCCTATCAGTAAATTCATAGGTAAGACAGTTCTTGTTAAACCAAGCGACAATTTTCCTCAGGGAATAGGACTAGCGTTTAGGGATAATATATTGGGTTTAGATATTTTCAAAAAGATAGTAGATGCGCGACCTTTGTTTGTTATCGCTGGAGATAAATGTGACTTTGAACTTGAGATGGAAAGAAAACTCCTGCAAGCAGGAGTTCTTACAATGGCTGGGCTGGTGAATATGAATAAATTACCAAGAAACAAGCCGTTTACGTTTTATGGTGTCCCTCTAAATATTAAAAATGGTGATGGCTCTCCAATTAGGGCTTTTGCAGTGTTGGGCTAGTGTAAAAATAGTTCCCTACAAAATTCACTAGCCCCTGCTTAAAATTCCCTAAATTCCCAATGTGTCAGATGTTTGATTCTGAGCGGTGGACTTTTCGCTCAGACTCGAAGAGCTATTTAACTCCTGGAATTGTTTAGTGTGGCTAAATCAATGTACTTTAAGAATTTCGTAAATATTTAGACTTACTTAGAAATACAGTCAAACTCATAGCCGCCACTATCGGATATTGGTACTTCAACCTCTTTACAGTTTTCAATCGAAGCATCGCACATCTTAATTTTTTGACCGGTATAAAACTCCCTTTTATTAACAACTTGACATCCTGCTTTTACACATTCTTTTGCTTCTGTTTCGCCTTCCATATAACCAGCACTGCCTGAAAATTGGCTACAATATCTATCGTTATTCATACTGACCCGGTAAAGTAAAAATACTAGCAATATAACGAAAATTAAAACCACTGGCAAATAAACTTTTTTCATAGTAAATAAACTACCGAGGGTTAATAACCCACGGTATTCTCGCCCTTTGGGCTCAACAAGTTTGTTCACTCCTCCCTTTCATCCGTGGACTAAAAGTCCACAGTTTTCAGGGAGTTTGAATAAATTATATATCATCCCTAAACCATCTCAAATGAGCTTATTTCATACCAATGGTTTGACCATGCTCACGATTTGTAATTGCTCGTTTATCCTGAGACATCTTGAAAGAAAGTCCAGCGCATAATCTCTGCTATTAAGTGTTATTATTTAAGAGGTGTTATTAAAATTTACTAAGTATCTGATTATTTTTTACTTCATCTTTATGTCGCTGTTTTTTTTATTCGGTTTTGCCGTTGTTATTGATTCGGGGAGCAAAAATTTATATCTTACCTTCAGTTTGTCAATCTTTGGAATATTGTTTTTGTTATCGGGAGTAAAGCTCCTAAAAAACTCTCAAAAGGCTTACTTATTTTCTATCACTACACTTACTCTCGAATTTATTATTACCGCTGCTTACAGGTTCTTTCTTGTTACAAACCACAAACTTCAGATAATCGATTTAAATAATCTACTGCTGTTTGGAATACCGTTAATTCTTATAATAGCGATCAGCAATAAATCTGAGTATCGCTAAGTTTAAACATGACACACTTGGGGTATTCACGAAACTATTCCCACTTCTTTATTTCCTCCTGAGGAAGTTTTAACTTTTTGGGAGTAGTAAGTAAAAGAACTGCCGAAACGACAACTACGGTAATACCAACCGCACTAAATGTAAGTCTTTCTCCAATAGTACTCGCTATAAACCCCGCCCAGGCAGGACCGATTATATAGGCAATACTTATTGTCGAGCGTGATAGGCCAATGAGATGCCTTCTCTCTCTACCCATCCTGGCAACGATATCCGAATAAACCCCGTCGGTCAGAGGAAAAGATACTGCCAAAAGAGTACTTGAAACAAATACAAATAAAAGCTGAAAAAAGATGGCATCAGTTAGTCCAAGCATTGCCAAGAAAATTCCGGAAAAAAACAAAAATTTCTCCGCCAGGCGTTTCTTACCTTCAAAAACTTGCCACTTGGCGACAACAAACCCAACAAAAAGTGAGGGTAACGTATAAAGAGGTAAAAACATCCCTCCCCACCAACTTCTTTCTGATAAAGTATGACTCCAAACCGCGCCAGTCGTCCAAAAAGTCGCATCAACCAGCCCCATAAAAATACTCATAATTACAATTGGCCAGACGTGAGAAAAAAGTACTTTCCAATGGGCCAGTTCCCGAATCAAATTTACTTCGTGAACATCAATTTCAATCGGTCTTTTATGCTTTTCCCGAGCCAACATCAAAAAGACTAATCCCAAAAACGTAAAGAGAATTGCAAAATAGGCTGGCGTTCTGTCCCCTCTTGCCAAGAGTAACCCGCCGATAATGGGACCCAAAAAGTAGGCCAAGCTTCTGAATATGGACATTACTCCCCAAGCGGCCGAATGAAGTCTTAAAGGAGTTGAATCGGCCACAAATTGCTGTTCACCAAAGCCCAAAAGTTCGTAATAGATTCCCCAAACAGCCATAGCAAGAAGAAAAATAACAAGATAAGGCGCCGCGGTAGCACCAAGAAGAATTGCTGAAAACAAAAAACTTGATAGAATCCCCAGAAGTATCAGTCTTTTAACTGTAAAACCTCTCAGAATCTGGGGAAAAATAAGATCAGCCCCGAATCCAACGACTGACGAAAAACTGATAACAAGACCCATTAAAAAAGAACTTTGCAAAGAATCTTGGATAAAATTGGGAACCCAGAAGGATAAAATTGCATCTGCCAATAGAATCAGAAATAAAATCATACCTAAGGTCAGAACTTTCGACCAAACTTCGTCTTTTAATATCCTCGGAAAGGTTTTAACAAACATATCTAAAGTATCGGATAAACATATAAAATAGTAAACAGGAATAGATTTGTTCCATTCTTTTTACTTCTTTACTTACTCTTCTACTTAAACTTATACTTAAACTAACGTATGGATCCTGTCCAAAATTCAAACAATAACCTACGAGATTCACCAGCCCAAACAGAAACACCAAAACCTGCCTTCGTAACCCAGGAAATTTCCTCTTCTGACCAGGTTCAGACTTCCACTACTGAAGAACCTTTACAGTCTTCTCAAATTGAGACTACTCCCCAACCCGGACCCCCGCAAACTATACTTTCCCCGGCTCCATCATCCCAAGTATCTACTGAATCTCAGGATTTTCCAAAGTCGGGAAAAAGGAGAATCATACCTTTTGTCGCCGGATTATTATTATTAATATTTTTCATCCTAATAATCACCGGCGGTGCTACCTATGCCGTTGCTTATGAAAAAATAAAACTTAATAAGAATCCCGAACTTCAGAAAAAAGTAGCCTATTTTGTAATGTCACTTCCCTTCACGCCAAAAACGCCGAAGTTTTTACTGGCAAAAACCGGCATGGCTCATCAGGATGTAACCAAGGAATCATTTGATATTTCGCTTGCAATAGACTCAAAAGACTTTGTAAGTTCACTCGGTCTAAGCGGACTGGATATAGAAGCCAAGGGGAATGTTGACTATTCTGACCCTAAAAACGTAAAACTTGTTCTTGACACTTCTATTACCAAAGACTTCAATTTTGAATTGAGAAAAAAAGATAAATTTCTACACTTTAAGATAAATAAGCTTCCTTCGGCACTTCTGGCACTTCTTGGACTAAAGGTTGAGGAATTTGCACCGATTCTTGACAAATGGGTCTCATATGATACAACTCCTTTGGATACCGAAGCCAGAAGATCAATTCAGGATGAAGAGATAGACCCTTTGAGTGAAGAGTATTTAGACGAAACCTTTGAGAAATACATTGACGATGAAGTGCTTTCTAAAATGAGGCTCGTTGAGGTCACCGAAGAAGGCAGGGAAATGTACAAAATAACGCTTGATGCTGACCCGGCATTAATTGATCATTTGGGTCAAAAGCTTGAAGAAGAGAGGAAAAAGACTGGTGGAGCTTATCTTGACCAATCAAGCGAGTCCGTCAAACTTTCGGATATGATAAAAGCCCTTAAATGGGAAATCTATATAGATAAAGATAGTTACTACACAAGAAAACTAATAGTCACTGCCGATCTTGAAACCGACAAAATGGATTATGGCAGCATATTCACGGGCACTTCTGGTTCACCAAGCGAGAAAAGTCAAGCAAAAATTGCATTCGCCGCAAAATTTGACGACTTTGGAGAAGAAGTAGTTGTTCAGGAACCAGAAGACGCAATTACCTTCGAAGAATTTACAAATATTGTTTCAGAGATATTGAAACAGGTTTACGGAGAATTCTTCAATTCACAATACTCCTCCGGACTGGATAATCCGGACATACCGGATGCCGAACTCGAACTTCCCGACAATCTTTAAATCAGTTTTTGAGTTGACTTTGAAAAAAATCTGACGTACTATCACGCCAATGGAAGAGCAGGTAATTACGCCCCAGGAAAAAGTCACAGAAGTAAAAGAATTGAGTTCCGGAAAAAAAGTCTTGATAGTTTTGGCGGGAATTCTTCTCCTAGCCGGAGTCGGTGCAGGATCGTATTTTTTAGGAAATAAGGGTAAATCACAAGATACATCAATTTTGTCTCCAACCCCCGCTGATTTAATTTCCGAAACTCCTACAACCACACCAACTCCTGAAATAAATATTTCAGGAACAATCTCTCCTACAAAAAAACCAACAGTAACTCCAAAACCCACTCTTACGCCAACACCCGTGGTCAAACAAAAAACCCTGTCTTCAAACACTTCTCTTGACGGATTTCAATCTAGTAACGGAGGCGGAAATAAGACTCTTGAAATTCGGGCCGGAAGAAATGTGAATTTGGTTACGCGGGGATTCGTAAGTTTTGACCTTTCTGAAATTCCTGCCGGAGCGGTAATTAAAGAGGTAAATCTCAGGCTCTACCAGGCAAAAATAATCGGAAATCCTTACGGAGTCGGAGGCTCGCTTAAAATCGATCATCTAAACTTCGGAGATTCTCTTGATAACCCGGATTACGGCTTGGCCGCGCTTTCATCAAGTTTTATAACATTAACCAGTAATAACGTAATAGAATGGAAGGACGCTATAGTAACCGACCAAGTCAAAGATGATCTTGCCAACGCACGCTCGCGCAGCCAGTTCAGAATCCATTTCCAGACCGAAAACACCGGAGGCGACGTAACCGGCGATTTCGCCTACTTCGAGGCAGCGGAAAATAATATGGCTACAGGCAACTCTCCTCAATTGGTTGTTAAGTACTATTAAATAAGAACCATCATTTGTTTCCTCGTGCTTCCCGGGTGTATAATTCCCGAAATTTACCCCAATTAACATGACTCACGAATTAAATTCCGGTCAACGAACACGTTGGTGGATACAAAATCCACGTCGGACTTCGGCCGAACCTCAAATACAACCCCCCGTTTATGAAAAACCTTTAACTATCAGAGAATGGTTAAATCAAGAACCTGATGGAAAAGTGGCTCAATCTTATAAACTTGCAGAAAAAATCCATGAAGGTCAGGTAAGATTCTCCGGCGAACCCTATATATCTCATCCCGAAGCTGTTACTGACATAATAAACACCGAATTCTATAATGGCGCTCTCCCTGACGTGGATTTAATCTGTGCCGCTCTTCTTCACGATACTCTTGAGGATACGAATGACGAACAAAAACTTCTTATTTACGAGAAAATAAAAAATGATTTTGGGGAAGGTGTAGCCTACTTGGTAGAAAGTGTATCTCAATTCAGATCAGATGGAAGTGAACAATCAGACACCGAATATCTTCAAAAACAGGCTGCTCATGGAATTCCGGATCCCCGCGTATTTGTTCTCAAACTGGCCGATAGACTTCACAATATGCGTACCCTCCAATTCGTACCCGAGGAAAAACAAATTCCTAAAGCAAAGGAAACCCACATTTATGCAGGTCTGGCCGAAAGACTCGGAATGTGGGCAGTAAAAACAGAACTTGAAGATCTAGCTTTCAAATATGAATCACCCGATCTTTATCAATCAATCAAAGAAGAGGTGGATTCCGATCCACGCCTTACTGCTGATTTTATCAGTAAAGTTGAAAACAGCTTAAATCAGGTATTAAGAAATAACGAGGGCACGAAAGGTTCAATAAGTGTAAGAAAAAATGGCTTATGGGCATTATATGATAAGAGAATCAGGTTGGCGCAGGCAGGAAAAGGAAGATTGGGTACTTTTTCGCATATAAATGACTTAGTTAGCTTTCGCATAGTATGTGATACTGTTAATTCGAATAATCTTTTAGAACTGTATAGCATACTCGGCGCCATCCATAACCATCCAAAATTTAATGAGCCTTTAGATGAAACCAGATTGGACGAATTTTTAGCCAAACCTAAAGGTAACAAATACTCAGCACTCCAAACAACAATCGACTATCCCGAAGGATCATTTGAAATAGCAATAACAACGAAAGAAAGAGAAGAATTTAACAATTGGGGAATAATGTATTTATTAAGGCGTGGTCAATTACAGGAAGCCACTCCCCTATATGAATTGAAAATAGTATTTGACGAAGAAGGTAAGGCTATATTTCTAAATAAAGATGCAACCGGAGTGGATTTTGTTTACGCAAAAAACCCCTGGCTGGGTGCTCAAGCAATAAGTCTAATCGTAAATGAAGTCCCTACAAAAATCGGACAATTCGTTCCAAATGCATCAAGTATTAAAGTAGTAGCATCAGAAGATATACGAAGAGCTCCACCTGCACATTTTCTGGAACATTGTAGCCCTGAAACTCAAAAAATTATTGAATCTCAATACGCACTTTTGGGTAGAGATTTTGACGTCGTCAGAGGTAGCGAATTACTTGAACCTATACTTTCCCGTATAGGTCTTCTCGTTGTTTCTGACTGGCCTCCTCTTGAAAGAATACTCCTTACTAAATTCGACGCACAAGATCTCCATGATTTATACCTCAAAATTGCAAGAACAGGTGAACATCTGTTAAATGAAATAAGTCAAGTATTTCAGGAAGAAGGAATCAATAAAGAAGCTCTGAGTTTAACCACGATCAGGCTTCGGGGAAAAAACAGCCCTCACGTCCTAAGAGATGTGTCAAATCTCATTGACGATCTTAAGGTAGACACAAGACACATCTTGACAAGTAAACCGATAGCCTCAGAAGAAGGAGATTACGAGCTGAGAATTGTAATAAATAATCCTTCTCAAGAAATCCTTAACACGCTTAATAAGAAACTAGGTAACGACCAGAGGTTTGATCAGGTAACTATAGTCTGAAAAAAACCTTCTTGTAATGCGAGATCTATAAAGACCGTCGCACAATATTTATCTTTTCCCAGTTTGTCCACAAGGTCTTCCACTGTGCCTAGTCTTTAAAACTATCTTTCATACTAACTCCATCAAAAAACCTCCGTTTTAGAAGGTTTGTAAGTAAAAAAACAAATCACCGATTAGTATAGGAGGTACATGATTATCTGCCTAACACAAATTAATTTCATACAGGGTTTACATTTTAACTGTCAATTTCGAAAATTACAAATAAATATCCTATAACGTTGATTTTTGGGGAAAAATTTGATATACTTTGGATTCCCAAAGTCGCAAGACCTAAGGATTGTATGGGAAACCATACAAGGGTTGGCACCCCTAGCACATTGACATACAGGAGATGATCAAATGACTACAACCGCAAGGTTAGGTGGACTGCTTTTCGCGGTCCTGTTACTCGCGGCGCTCGCTTTGATGATGAGCCCCGCAAACCCAGCTGCACTGCAGCTGGAAATTAGCATACCCGGTGGCGCTGCGCCGGAACTGTCTGCTGCAGAGCAGGCGATGAAAAACGCCTTGGAACTTCTCCCAGGCGCCCAAATCAGCGTTCCTGCGCTCTTTTCGCCAAACGGTGGCTCAGTAACCTTGAACATGAACGGCATGTCGCTTCAGACAAACTGGAGCCCTGTGGACGAAGGGTGTGATTATCACGGGTTCATTAATGGAAAGAGAATCCCCCTTCTTCACTCGGAGGATCCTTGCGATCCTGCTGATTTCCTCGCGTGGCTGGTTGCCTACGCTTACAAGATCACCGAGGTGATCGGTAAGGAAAGGGGCGATTCCATAGTTCGTGCAGTTGTCGAGCTGATTCAGCCGTTTGTCCACTAAGTTCTAAGCTAGGGTGCCAACCCGAAGGGGAGGGCAAGATTTGTTACGGGTATGGAGTGCGCATGCGCGTACTCAACAAAAATGTTAGCTCAAAGCTAACCAACATAACACATACCCAACACATTTCTTCCCTCCCCTAGTTCTTCTTTTAATAAATTCAGACAATTTAACTCGTTTATTAAAATAATTAAATTATGTATTTTTATTGCTAACCGAGAGTAAAATATAGGATATTATGAATACAGAAATTTCCAGGCGCAATTTTTTAAATGAAAAAATTACCGAACTTCTCCTATGAAAAACGACTTTGGAAAAAAGGCTATAAATTTGTCGCCGGCTGCGACGAGGTGGGAAGAGGATGTTTTGCAGGACCTGTAGTAGCAGCATGCAACGTATTCATGCCGCAAAATCCAAAAAACAAATTCCAAATTCCAAAAAATATAAAAATTGATGACTCGAAGAAGTTATCAGAAACCCAAAGAAATATAGCAGCAAAGTGGATTAAAGATAATTGTTTAACCTGGGGAATCGGCATAGGAAGAGTATCGGAAATAAATAGGTTAGGAATGACAAAAGCAACATCTTCGGCTTTTCGTCGGGCTATTACTAACGCTAATAAAAGGATGGCTTCCCGAGTAGATTACTTACTCATAGATGCATTTTATATACCATACACAAGGGGCTTACGGATGCCACTAAAAACTGAGAAACTAAAGAATAAAAGAATCAAGGAACTTAAATATTCAAAATTATCAGGACGACAGTTGGCAATAATAAACGGTGATGAAAAATCTCTTTCAATAGCCGCTGCCTCAATAATTGCCAAGGTTTATAGAGACAAGTTAATGAAAAACTTAAGTAAAAGACCCAAATTTAAGAAATATGGGTGGGACAAAAACAAAGGTTATGGAACTCGGCAGCATCGAGAAGCAATTTTAAAATACGGCTCAACAAAATATCACAGAAAAAAATTTGTAGAAACTTATCTTTCCAAAAATAATTAATAGTTTCTTTTTTTCTCCAGTTCTATTTGGAACTTGACTCGGGCTTTTTGTTCCTTTCTTTTTTCAGATGGAGGCTTAAAGCGAGCGCGTTCCCTGGCTTCCTGCAGAAGACCTGAGTCCAAAACCTCTTTCTTGAATCTGGCGATCAACCTGTCTTCGGATTCTCCCCTTTTTTTGACCACGACGACCATCAAAAATCGCCTCCTCTCCCTCCGGGCCGAAGGTCAGAAAAACCTGAGGCCCTGCTTGTATATAATAATTCATCATACAAATCACCACGCCTATTGTAGCAGAAAAAGCTATAATATGGTAGAATTTCCCCGTGAAGGCTTTATTGGAATATCTAAAAGGCGTTCGAAGCGAACTCTCTAAGGTTACCTGGCCCAAAAGAGATGAGGTCATGAGGTTAACTTTGACTGTTTTTATCATTTCTGGGATAATTGGAATCTACCTTGGCGTCCTAGATTTCGCCCTCACAAAGTTACTTGAGGTTTTAATTTCAAGCTAGATCTATGTCCGACGATAACACCCAAACCATTGCATCTCAAAATTCTGCCTTGGAAACCCCTGCAATAAGCGAGCGAGGAACCGGAAAGAAAAAAATTCCCGGCCATATCGTAATTAACACAAACGATAATAAAGACGCAAACTGGTTTGTTGTTCATACAACAAGCGGCCATGAAGTAAGAGTTGCCGAAACCTTGCGTCAAAGGGTCGAAACCATGGGACTTCAGGACAATATATATGAACTTCTCGTTCCTACTCAGGACAGAGTCGTGATAAGAGGCGGTAAGAAGGCAACGGTCAAGGAAAAGATTTTCCCCGGTTATCTTCTTATCAAAATGGTAATGAACGATCCTACATGGCTTGCGGTGAGAACTACTCCGGGCATCACAGGTTTCGTGGGCGCCGGCAAAACTCCTACTCCTCTATCGGAGACTGAAGTAACAAACATCCAAAAATTCGTTTCAGCTCCTGCAAAGCGCTTTAAGACAAGGTTTACGACAGGTGAAGCAGTAAAAATTACTGACGGACCTTTTTCGGATTTTCTTGGAACCATTAACGAAATCGATGAAGAAAAAGGGAAAGTAAAAGTTTTAGTCTCAATCTTCGGAAGAGAAACACCTGTTGAGTTAGACCTTTTGCAAATAGCAAAAGTTTAATATACAATAGATACTACCTCGTTTAAGCTTGACTTAAATCGAGGAAGACAGACCGCCGAAAGGTTTGTCGAAGACAAAAAAACAAAAATCTTCGATTTTTTCTTCGGCGGAATTTCTAAACTAATCACCAATAACCAATCACTAACTTATGGCATCTAAAAAGATAAAAACCATTGTTAAAGTCAACTTGAAAGCAGGAGAGGCAACTCCGGCTCCACCCTTGGGTCCGGTATTGGGACAGCACGGCGTCGCCATAATGGAATTCGTAAAAGCCTACAACGAGCGTACTACCGAAATGAAGGGTGAAACAGTGCCTGCAGTAATAACGATTTACGAGGACAGGAGTTTTGATTTTGAGATAAAGAAAGCACCCGTTGCCGATATGATCAAAAAGGCATTGGGCATTGAAAAAGGCTCAGGAACAACTCCGAGAGAAATGGTTGGAATGCTTACTAAAGCACAAGTTGAGAAAATCGCTAAGGAAAAAATGGATGATTTTAATACCCAGGATCTGGAAGAAGCAAGAAAGATTGTGTCAGGAACAGCAAGAAGTATGGGAGTAAAAGTGGAAGATTAATTTTATGGGAAAAACAAAAACAGCATTCGTCGGTGAGGTTGAAGAAAAAAAACTAAGCGGCGAAGAAAAATACAAAGAAAGACAAAAGAAAAAAGAATCCGTTCAAAAAGAGGAAAAAGTTCATGTTGCCGGATTAAAGGGGGGGCAGAGGATAAAAGTTGTGGAGGCAGAAACATTACCCACAGAGGTCGTAGAGGAATCCACAGAAGCCGGAGAAAAGAAAAAAGTCATCAAGAAAAAAATTCGTGGTAAAAATTATCTTCAAGTTAAATCAAAAATAGACAGAAACAAGTTCTATTCAGTCAACGATGCACTAAAACTGGTTAAAGAAACATCTTACTCAAAATTCAACGGAACTTTTGAAATGCATATTGTAGTCAAAAAGGTAGGCTTATCGGAAAATGTCACCCTCCCCCATTTCGAAGGAAAAGCAAAAAGAGTTGAAGTTGCCGATGATAAAACCATTGAAAAACTCAAAAAAGGCAAAATTGATTTTGATGTACTTTTGGCAACCCCCGACATGATGCCGAAATTGGTTCCATTTGCCAAAATTCTGGGTCCTAAAGGACTCATGCCAAATCCAAAGAATGGAACTATTATCAAAGGTAACAAAGACGTTGAGAAATTTTCAGGGAACTCTTTGACAATAAAAACCGAAAAAGACGCGCCGGTTATTCATACAGTCGTAGGCAAAGTCAGCCAGCCGGAAAAAGAGTTGGAAGAAAATATTGAAAGCGTCTTAAATGCAGTCAATAAAAAACAGATTGTCAAAGCCTATCTCAAATCCACAATGTCGCCATCTGTAAAATTATCTGTCTAAAACCTAGAATGCTCGCCAGCCGAAGTCTTAACGTAGGCGGGAGCCTATTTGTAAAAGCATAAGTATAATTCTTTACTTAAATAGTCCTGTTCCCCGATATTGCAGAAGTAATGTCTTCAACTATTCCATTCTTACATTCCCCACATAAATTTTTTCCTGACATACAAGCTTGTAATACCTGCTCTAAAGTAGCATCTTTTAAGACTAGGTCTGCAATTTTAAAAAAAGAACATTTATGAGGATTTCCTCCAAGTTTTTCTTGTTCATTCACCGAACGACCTCCGCTTACTGCTTTTATTAATTTCTTCCGATTTACTTCAGGATCGTCTCCGAGAAAAACAGCCGTATTAGGAACTTCAATAGACATTCTTTGTCCATTATTGCTTTTTAAACTTGGCAAAAGTAAGCGGTAGGAAAAGCTGGGCGGACTGACATTCAGTCGTCTTGCAACTTTATTTGTAATCTCAGCATGAGTAACCTGCTTAACATCCGCTGTCACTAGAGTTGGTTTTTCTGGCGAAATTAGCTGAGGCAATAAGAAAGAGGCAGTGAGTGTACCCGGTGTATTTAGCTGGTTCATGGTAATTTCACCGGCATTCCACCCATACAATCTCAAGAGTTCTGCAATTTTTATTTTATTATCTACAACGGATTTAAGAGATCTTATTTCTGGTGAATCGACATCCGAATACACATATTGAGGAAAAGCTAAATCCTCTTTCAATACACCCCTTATAACAGTCTTCCAAAATTCTCCTACTTTTGCTCTTGCCTGATCAGTACTCAAAAAAGTATTTGCTTCATGACCGGATACTACAAAAAAGGGTTCAGCTCCGTGTTTTATATGCCAAGCGATCTCTCGTCCTAAAGTTATATGACCCGCATGAAACCGAGAAGGTTTGAAACCAACCAAAAGATTATAACTTTGACCTCGGTCTATTTGATCGAATATCTGATCAGGATCCTTCATTGCCCAAACACCCGTCTTTGCTAAAGATCTAGCTAAATTTGTACGTAGTCCTTCATATTCTGATAGTGGTGTTAATCCAAATTGTTGAACTTTTTTTCGACTTTCCTCGCCTAAATCGCCCACCCAGGACATTCTAAGTTCTGACAATAAGCTTGCATTCTCACTCATTTTTTCACCTTTCTAATTTATAATTGACTGATTTTTCAAGAAAGTTAATGACTCCATGTATTTTGGTTCGCTGAGATACTTATTGCATTTTTCAAAATATAAATCCGGAAAATCAAATCGGTCATGACTATAAGCTCCGAAAGCCCAAAACCGGGAAGTATACTCAACAGCTTTTCTATTTATATTTTTCAGTAATCCTCCAGTAAATCTATATTTGTTTCTGCTTATTTTTATTACCAAATTTAATTTAATTAAAGTATTTGGCATCGTTTCTCCCATAATTCTCCAAATATCCTGAAATTTGGGTGAAACATAGTGCTTGAAAAAATACGAATGATAATGCGGGTACAAAAAGGAGTAAGACTGAAACACACTGGCCACAATATTATTCCTATTTAAATTTTGAATATTCTTATTTTTACTAAGATACACCATAAAGGGGGTTATTAATTCTAAAGAGACTGAAAGTATTTCCTTATCATCCATAAGATTTCCTATCGAAATAAACGGGTTTAAAGTCTTACCGCAGAAATACCCACCATATTTTCCTTCTCGACCATCTTTTACGAACTCTTTCTTGGGTACGATATAAAGAGTTACAGGATGGTTTTTATAAGAGGCGCTAATTCTTCTGGGATTACCGTTTGAATTAGTAATCAACATAAAATCCAAATCACTGCCCTCTTTTAACTGATTTGTGATCAGACTGCCATAGACTATCCAGACATGATCTTTTTTATAACTAGATTCTAGATTTAGCCTCTCAGATAGATACTTGGTTGACTCGACAGCTAGCTTATAATTTTTCTCTGAAACAATAGATTTATACATATGTATGGTAGGACTTATCTATATATTGGAACGGTTGTCCTGCATTTCCAAAAGTTGTCTTTACTGCTTCGGCAATAATTGCGGGCATTAGTTTTTGCTTATTCCAATAATCTAAGAATCGTATTTCACCAAAATACAATAACCCCAAATATTTATTTATATCCTGAATATCCTTCCAGGTGCCGTTCATTCTTGTAAAGACTTCTACTGCGACTTTTTGATAATTTTGTATTTCATTATTAAAACCGTAATTATGATTGATGATTATTCTGCCAAACTCAATTTTCATTTCACCTAAAGTTTCTGCAGAAAAATATCTATAAGACCACCAACCATACATGTGAGAAAGCATTTGCCTCCAATCATTATGAAAACCAGACCACTCCCAATCTACCAAATACCAGCCGTTACCGCTTACTACAACATTCGATGGCTGAGGGTCACCATGACAAAGTACACCAAATGAAGGAGCATCTACTCTTTCCAAACGCGAAAAACACTCCTCTAAAGATGGATAAATGACCCCATTAATTTTTAAAGGTAAATTAAAATAATTTTCTAATTTTATATTATCTGAAATTTTTATTTCTTTTACCCCTTTGGTAATTCTTTCCAATCTTGGTTTATAAGGCCGAGGAGACTCCTCTGAGAGATAGTTATGTTTAGTTTGCTCCCAAACATCAACTAATGAAAAAACCACATCACTCCATATAGACAAACATTTAGAGCATGTTTTAGGTTTACTACAAATCAATCGATGTAATGTTTCTGTGCCATATGCATTACTAATCATAATTTCATAATTTCCTACTTTTTGAACATTTAAAACTTCTGGTAAATTTTTGTAGTACTTCGATAAAGTCAAATATCTCGCATACTCATCGAATAACGACAGTCTCGGATCTTTTACGCATTTTACTGCATAAAATACTTCTTTCTGGGTGTCACCATAAATATAGACCTTTGAATTAGACGATCCTGAATGTACAGATAATAACTGCAATCTGTCCGAACTAGTAAGCTTTGTAACTAACTTATGGGCAATTTTTTGAGACATATTATCAAATAAAAATAAAAACCTCCTTTTGGTAGAGAGGTTGTTCAAAACTTTATTCTTTAAACGGAATTAAGGAAACAACCTCCTATGTAAGGAGGACAAAGTTTAAGTAAATAAGATTTTTCAAAATAATCACGGTTATACTTATTAGTTTAATATACTATAAGATATCTGTCAATCGTAAAATGATATAAAAAATCACCACCTGCTTGTCTAAAAATCTAATTTAGACAATCCGAATTGTCAACAAGTGAACTAACTCTTGACCAAACATTCAGATACACATATAATAATCCTGTCCTAAGATAGCGCGCAGTCAAAAGACATAAGACACGCCGAGGCAAACAAAGTTTAAGACGCCTCGTGCGTCTTTTTTTTATCGAAGATACGCGAAGTATTGAAATGAGAAAATCTGAAAAACCATTTTTTGTATCAAATTTAACCGAGGAGCTCAAAGGCGCGAGCTCTGTTATTCTTGTCGACTACTCTGGTTTAACAGTCAAGTTGCAGCAGGATCTAAAAAAGCGCCTGAAAGAGATCGGTTCGAATATGTTTGTCGCTAAAAACAGACTTTTCAAGTTAGCCGGAAATGAAGCCAAAATGCCTGAAGAAGTCCTGACAGATACCGCTTTAACCGGTCCTACTGCTTTTATTATTTCCGAAGAAGATCCTATTGCCCCCCTGCAAGTTATTTATAAATTTGCAAAAGAACACGAAATTCCGACTTTCAAGGCAGGAATTGTTGACGGTAAATTTCAAGATAAAGAAGCTCTCAAAATATTAGCTCAACTTCCTTCAAAAGAAGTTCTTTACGGACAATTAATGGGAACCATCGCGAGTCCGATGTACGGATTGGTATCAACTTTGCAAGGAAACTTACAGAAATTAGTATATATATTGAAAACAAAATCACAAGCATAAGGGGATTATAAGATAAGAGTGACTAGTCTCTCTTTGACTCATCACTATCATCCTCTAATCCTTGAATCCTAGATACCAAAGGTGGTGATAATTATGACAGATGATATTAAAAAAGAAGAAGTAAAAACTGAAAAAAAGGATACAAAAGTATCTAAAGGTGTTGAAGCTCTCGTTAACGAAATCGCAAAACTTTCAGTTATGGAACTGTCCGAACTTGTAAATGCTTTACAGGATAAGCTCGGAGTCAGTGCGGCTGCTCCCATGATGGCCGCGTCGAACGTGGCTGCGCAGACAGCAGGGCAATCCGCAGAAGGCACAAGCGAAGCTCAATCTGCTTCCGGCGGAACCCAAACCGTAACAATGACTAATGCTGGAGGAAATAAAATAGCCGTAATTAAGGCTTTGAGAGAAATCAACCAAAATTTGGGACTAAAAGAGGCAAAAGATATGACAGAACAGGTTCCTGCAGAAATTCTAAAAGACGCTAAAGCTGAAGACGTTAAATCCGCTGCAGACAAACTCAAAGCAGCCGGCGCCACGGTAGAGCTGAAATAAATTTCAGTCTACGTGGTAAACCACAGTAGAATTAAAATAATTCACTTAAATATTATCAGTGTGAAGTCTTTCATACGGTAGTGGTGGCGAAAAATAACTTTTGGGGATAAACTCAAGCAGAATTTTAAAATTTCTAAAGAGTTTGCATACCATACTTTGTATTTTTCTTTATTTGTAGGCTGCGGATAGCCTCCTGCCATATTAAATACAACCGCCTCTTTCGCATGATCGAACATAATTTTTATTGCCTTTTCCCTGCAGTCCATAGGATATTCAACATTTGAATTTAGAGTTCCCGAAGTAAGAACTATGTCAAACTTTTCTTGCAGAGGTTTGCCAAAATAATCTCCAATAATAAACTCGTGTTCGGGATGTTTTTTGCGAGCTATTTCTATAAATTCAGAAACCAAATCTATTCCTGTATATTCAAAATGTTTCGCTTTTGCAGAAATAAAGGGAATAATATCCCCAAAACCGCATCCGATATCAAGAACGCTTTTCCCTTCAATATCAACGTCTGCAACTAGATTTAGGAAGCGAACTTCTTGGGCAACCCTTGATCTAAACCTCAGAGCTTTAGGACCAACACCAAATTTTTTATAAGAGGCAAGATATCTTTCCTTAATTTTTGATGTTTCGCTCATATAGAGTTTCGAAATATTTTATAATCTCTTCTGCAGCATTAATCCCGGTATACTTTTCGAATCCCGTAAACTGGGGACCCGGGTTAATCTCCAAAATATACGGTTTACCCGTATTTTTATTCACCATTATGTCTACTCCTGCTATCTCTGTTGCGGTAATTTCACTCAGTTTCTCGGCAATATTTCTTATTTCAGGATACTTTTCTAGATCAAATTTCTCGCCTCTCCCACCAAGGCTAATATTACTTCTGAATTCATCTTTCTTCGTCGGAACTCGCTTCATGGCTCCGATTGCTTTATACCCAACGGTAAAAACTCTGATATCGCCGTCGTTTGGAATAAATTCACGAATAACAAACGAGGGTGATTTTTGTTTATTTTCCTCGATCACTTTCTCTACTTCCTCCGGAGAATCTACCTTGAAAACACCCCTTCCCTGTCTTCCTTCTGAAATTTTAACAATTAAAGGAAATTCAAAATTATCTATTACCGACCTTACCGACTTTGAGTCAAAAACCAGTGCAGATTTTGGGAAAGGAAGCAGATTTTCTGTTTGTTTCAAATAATCGGAGGCTGGGGTTAAGTAATAATTGTAAGAAGAATCAATTACCTTTTTATTAACAATTATCGTACGCATCTGCCTATTTAAAAAATTGACGGCCGTATACCACTCCCAGCGTCTTTTCCCCACCGCCCAAAGGTAGATAAGATCGTATTTAAGTTCTTTACCGCGAAGGGTGGGTTTGAAAATATCGGGCGTTGAATAGATTGTAAGCTCTGACGTATAACATCCTTCAACGGTATGACCACGCTTCTTGCCTTCCTCTTTAATTCTTTTAAGTTGAGGATTTCTAACAAGACCGACGATTAGAATTCTCATGGTTAAATAGTCAAATAGTTATATGGTTTTAATGCTTTTTTAACAATTCAGCTATTTAGCCATATAACCATTTTTTATATTGCATTTTTTATAGCATATTCGACAAATACTTTTGTGATATTTTCTCCGGTTGCGGCCTCCATTCCGATCATCCCCGCCGTATGATTTACTTCCAAAATATATCTCTTACTGTCTTTACTAATAAGCAAATCTACCCCGCCCACGCTTATGTCCACTGCGTCTAAAGCCGCCTTGGCAAGCTTTTCGTCTTCTTGATCAAGGTCAAATTTCTCAACGCTTCCGCCTAGAGAAAAATTGGCTCTGAATTCTCCCTCGCCGGGGATTCTTCTCATAGAGTATATTTTATCTCCGATAATTAAGACTCTAAGATCATATTTATAGTCAATGAATTGTTGTAAAAGGTAACTTTTAGCCTCGCCGCCATTTTCCTTTATCCTTGAAATAAATTCACCAAGCTCCTCTTCATTATCAAATTTATAAACTCCTGCGCCTTTACCTGTTCTTGTCAATTTAACAACGACGGGATATCCGATTTCTTGGGCAGCTTCCGCGAACTTATCAAAATCGTGAAGATGATACGAATCTGGTACGGGTACGCCTGCATCTGCCAATTTTATGAGATCAGAAATTTTATTGATAGAATATTTATGGACTAATAAATTGTTGTCAAAAACCTTTACGCCTTTTTCTCTCAAACCGACAATATGAGAAGAAATGCCTTTGATATTATTGAAAATTCCCCGCAAAATAAGCACGTCAGGTAAATCATCCGTAGGTTCAATAAATAATTTGCCGTTCCTTATAGCATATTCAAACTTCAAAAGATCAAGAAGTTTAAATTCATGTCCCAACGCTTTTATCTCTTCCCCTATCCGGGAATTTTCTTCCAAGTTTGCCCTTGTCGTTACCAAATATACTTTCATTTTTTATTTTTAAGTTCCTTCTCTTTCTCTCGAATATCCGGATCGATAAAAAATCCTTTGAGATTTTTTCTGCCGATTATCAAAGGGTATTTCAAAGACATCCTTTTGGCAACCGATGCCGGAGTAACTATTTTCCTGCCCGAAAGCCACAATACCAAATTAATAACTGGTCTTTGTTCCTCTCCCAAGGCACTTTTAAATTTTTTACTCCAAAGTACGTTTTCAATAGCGAGAAGTCCCAATTTATCGGCAATATCACGACTGATTGAGGTCCTCCATGCCCCAGTATCAAGCTTTGCTATTACTCTGACTCGCTGGCCGTTCTTGCCCTTAATTTTGACTTCCTCCAAGGCGCTGAGAATTTTTACGCCCTCCTCGGCTTTAACTCTATCTGAAAAATTGGATATAAAAAGCGCTTTTGCGATTTTAACGCCGTGAGCTGCATCCCTAACTTGCAAATCCTCAACCCGTTCCAATCTTTTTTTAAGACCCGCTGCATTGGCGAGTTGGATCGACAAACCCGGCTGATAATTCAGTTCTAAAATCATTGGGCCTTTGTCCGGATGAAGTACCACGTCTGCTCCATAATAACCAAGGCCTGCTGCCAATCCTGCGGAAACAGCCGTTTCCAAAATAGCCGTCCAATGAGGAATTTTTATACCATGAAGCTTCCTTTTAGTTCCGGGTTTGAAATGAATAAAATCTCCGTGCCAATAGGCTCTTGTTGTAATTCCTGTTGCCATATCAATTCCCACTCCTATTGCTCCCTGATGAAGATTTGCACGCCCCGAGGATTCCTTTGTAGGAAGCCTGAGCATTGCCATAACAGGAACTTTATTAAAAACTATTACCCTTATATCCGGAGTCCCCCTATAGGCATATTTTCGAAAGGCTTTGTGCCTCCCGACATATTCCTCTATATATGCGATATCAGGTTCACCATCCAAACTGTACGCGCCTTCCAGAATATCCAAAATGTGTAACTTCAAATCCTCGGAAGTAACTTTGGTTCTTTGAGTTGTAATCCATGCGCCGCCGTCTGAAGGATTTTCTTCGGCACGTTTTTTAACAACTACAATTCCTTCTCCTCCCAAGCCTCTACTTGGTTTCAAAGCAAAAGAGTCCGAAAGCTTCGAGTAATCAAAGGTTATGGCTTTATTGGCATTTTTATATTTTGCATAAATTGCCGGAACAGTAACACCCGCGTGCTGCAAATATTTTTTAGTTAGAAGCTTTGAATTGGCAATCTTTTTGTGACCAGGCTTATTGAACTTATAGGTATAAAGTTGTGATCTGGCGTTTAGCCCAAGAATATCTGATATTTTCATAAATTATTTTGTTATTAACTTTCTGAATCTGAAGTACTCCATTAGTCTCAAGCCTGCGTACTTTCCGAGAATAATGTCTATAACGAGTATGGAAGTTATCCAAAGTTCAGGTTTTAAAAGAGCCAACTCCTGAACCGATTTTAATGTAAGAAGAACATAAGAAATTAATGCTAAGATAAGAGTTTCTGTCGTAAGGTTAATTGCAACTTTTGCAGATTTACCAAGTTGGACCTTGCTAAAATCCTCTGCCAAAAGAACAAGGACCAGGACCGGAAAAATAGAAACGTTTACCAAGGCACGACTGTTAATAATCGGAGTTGAAAAAAGAAGCGCCAAAATTCCGAGTACAACAAAAAGCAAAATTATAGCCATTCTGGGAAGATACTGAAGTTTTATCTTCGTCCTTCTCAAAAATATCCGTGAGGCCGTTGAAACAGCAACTATCAAAAGAAAAAGACCTATTCCTACAATCGGACCCGTGGCAACAAAGGTAACCGCCAATGCCGCCGGTAAAAAAATACCAAAACCCCTTAATCCTACAAGATGGCGAGTTCCGGCGATTAAGGTCGCAACTCCGGGAAGCAGAAGTAAAAGCACAATTGTGTTTGGCGGAACTCCCGCAGTTACAGCTGCCCGAATAGCATACTTTACTGGGTTTATAAAAACAGAGCCAAGTTTCTGTTCTTCTAAAAGCTTTTTTAAGGGTTCAACCGTCTCTTTAGACTTCTCCGTCAAGTCAGGTCTGGGAACCTCAGTCGGTTCAGTCCTCTCGATAATGGTTGCAGAAGCGGTTGCCGAGTCAGACTCGGCCGTTGCCGAGTTTGACTCGGTGGTTGCCTCCAAAGTAGGCGTAGGAGTGAGAACCTTCCTCTGGGCATAAATTACCCTAGGAAAAAAGATTTCTGCCCAAAAAAATGCCAATAGAAAAATTACTATTAGTTTTCTCATATAGGAAAAAATTGAGGTAAGGTAATTATACGCTTTGGAACCCAAATTTTCCACTCAGGGAGCTACTTCCCGCCAGGTTATGTTTTTGTCGGAAAGATAAGGTGGCCAGGAAAGAATAAGATCAGGTGCAAATTCAATTATTTCTCCGGGTTTGTCGGTATTATCAGAAAGCTTTCTTTGG
>LBWB01000010.1 GCA_000993405.1 Candidatus Woesebacteria bacterium GW2011_GWB1_39_12
CTATTGGAAGTTGGATGGGAGCTGCATTTGCACCAAGGCGTTCATGAATGGATTTTATTGAGCCTTCAAAATCAGCGCCTATCAGATTTAATTTATTTAGTACACAAATTCTTGGAACGTGGTATCTATCAGCTTGTCTCCAGACGGTTTCCGACTGGCTCTCCACTCCGGTTCTTCCGTCAAAAACCATAACTGCTCCGTCCAATACGCGAAGAGATCTTTCAACTTCGGCGGTAAAATCAATGTGTCCGGGAGTATCGATAATATTTACTCTATAGTGACCGTTTTCGATGGCAGATCCAGTTTGCAAGTCCCAGAAAGTCGTTATTGCGGCGGAAACAATGGTAATACCTCTTTCTCTCTCCTGTTCCATCCAGTCGGTAACGGTTGTTCCTTCGTCAACTGACCCCAATTTATAAGTTTTTCCTGTTTCAAAAAGGATACGTTCTGTTGTTGTTGTTTTCCCGGCGTCAATATGAGCGATAATTCCGATATTTCGGATCTTTTCCATCGGAACATCACGGTCTTTTGTAACCGTCATGACCATTGCCGCTTTTTTCTTGGTTTGTTGTCCAGCCATAATTTAGGGTAAAAGGTAAATGGTGAAAGGTGAAAGAAGTTTACTTTTAACTTTTACCTCTCGCCTTTTACCTATTCTACATAATAAACTGCCTCCAAATGGAAGCAGCGTAATGAATTGTACCAAAATGAAGCAGCCTGCACAATACTATTTTGAGCAAATGTATAAATTAGCAGAGAGTTCTAAATTTACTTTACCTTTATTTTTTAATTGCTTTTGATTTGGAATTGACAATCTCCATAACACCCTCATCCGTGCCATGAAATTTATTCCAATATTTCACACAAGTATTCCCTTCCCCATAATTTATGGCATCAATTTCTAAAACACCCCTTCTACCTGCTCTATTATTCCTATCCCAGATTTCAACCCACTTTTCAAGTACTTCTTCTGGTATACCGCCCATTTCATTTGGATCACTTTCCATTTAAAGTATTAATATTTTCTCCCCTCGCGATAGCTCTTTTTTTGCGCTTTATAAAATTCATCATTATGCTTACCATTAAACATCTTCGCAGGATATTTTTCTTCTAATTTTATGATTTTTGATTCAACTGCTTCTGCTAAATCAATCTTTGAATTTTTACAGAAGGTAATTAGATACCAATAAATATCTGCAACTTCCGCCGTAATCTCATTCCAATTTTTAGGTTGAATCCCTTTGATACGCCTATCGCTTTCATCCCATTGAAAATGTTCCAGAAGCTCAGAAGCCTCAATAACAATAGATTTGGCAAGATCGGAGGGTGCTTGTTTTATCCAACCATGCGCTTCATTAAATGCAAATATGTTTTCTGTAACTTTCTTAATAGCCCCTAGTCTCATTATTTTTGTTTCCTTACATAAAGGAATAGTACTTCTTACTCTCTTGTGTAGTCAATACACAACAAGTATAATTTTTACACAATGAAGGTATTTTTTGGTACTACAACCCTCCACTGGAGAGATTACAGGGATTACTACTTCTCAATACGAGACTATTTAAAAGAAATAGGCTGCGTTATACTGCAAGATTGGATTGACGAGGCTGATAGATTTTACGGAACTCCCTACAAAGATAGAAATATAGCGAAAATATTCAAAACGATAGTCAACGCAATCAATGAAACTAACGTAGTGGTTATCGAATATACAGTCCCTAACTTCAGCTCTTCACATCAAATTAACTATGCATTATTAAAGAAAAAGCCGACACTCGTCATGCGTTTAACCAAAGATAACCCCCGCTTCAGCGACTCATATCTCGAAGCAATTCAGTCTCCCCACCTTACTTTACGAGATTATACAAAGGAAAACTATAAAGAAGTAATTGACGATTTCTTGGGAATTGTTGAAATTGGTCTTGGAAACCAACGCTATAATATTGTTCTAGAGAAAAAGCAAAAATACTACTTAGATTGGGCGTCAAATTACTATAAAAAATCACGATCCGAAATGATACGCGAACTTATTGATGGTAAAAGCGATAAAGATAAAAACTATAGAAGGTATCTTAAATAAAATTCCTGTAAGAGGAATTGAAAAATAAATCACCATCTAAAATGCGCAAATGCTCTATTCGCTTCAGCGACTCTTTCCATTTCTTGGCGCTTTTTGACCGCTCCACCAATGCCTTCTGCAGCATCCATAATTTCGGCAGTCAACTTCTCTGCAAAAGTGTGGAATTCGCTATTTGAGCGGGCACGGGTCGCAAAAATGAGCCAGCGAATAGCCAGAGATTCTTTTCTCGGACCACGAACAGCCATCGGAACCTGGTATGCTGCTCCTCCGACCCGCCTTGGACGGACCTCCATAGAAGGCTTAATATTTTCCATTGCTTTTGAAAAAACCTTTATAGGATCCTCTCCTTTTTCTTTAATAAGATCAAAGGCTTTATAAATCTCTTTTTGGGCCACAGATTTTTTACCGTCGCGCATTGCACGGTTTATCAGTTTTTCCACCAATCTATTTTTGTAGATTGGGTCGGGTTTTAATTCTTTTGGTCTTACTGATCCTCGTCTTGGCATCCTTCGACTCCTTTCAGTCGCTCAGGACAAGCATTTTGTCCTGAAATTGATAAAATTAAGTACTTGCGGCAACAGGTTGTGCTTCAGTCGTTGCTGCAGCTGCCACTCGTTGAACTCCTTCTTTCTTCGTACCATACTTACTCCTAGAACTTTTTCTGCCAACAACCCCTGTTGTGTCGTATTTACTTCTTATCACCTTATATTTAATTCCCGGAAGATCTTTAACGGTTCCACCACGAATCAAAACTATTGCGTGTTCTGCAAGCTCATGTCCTTCTCCTGGAATATAGGCCGTAACTTCCTGTTTATTGGAAAGCCTGACTCTTGCAACTTTTCTCAAAGCCGAGTTTGGCTTTCTTGGCGTCATCGTTCTGACCTGAAGAACAACTCCTCTTTTGGAGGGAGATGAATGTTCTCCAAATCTTCGGTCTTTGGCACTAAACCACCGCCTCAGAGCCGCCTTCTTGGTTTTTTTGACGATTCTTTTTCTTCCTTTACGAACAAGTTGAGCAATGGTTGGCATAAGTTTGGAAATTATATCTAAAAATTAGATTTGAGACAACTGATCCGATCCCGACTCGGGTATTTTACCTCCAATATTTAGTCTTGCCCTATCGGGTGTTACCGGTATAAGACGTCCTATAATTACATTTTCCTTCAAACCGTAAAGTTTATCCTCTTTTCCTAAAATTGCCGCAGTTGTAAGAACGTCGGTGGTCATTTGAAAAGATGCTGCAGAGAGCCAGGATTCCGTAAATAGAGCCCTTCTTGTTATTCCCAAAATTACCTGCTGAGCACTGGCCGGTTCCCCACCTGCAGCTAAAACTTTTTCGTTTTCCTCTTCAAATGTTGCCTTCTCTACAAGTTCTCCCGGAAGAAGCGGAGTATCACCGGAGGTTATAACCCTGACCTCATCACTCATTTTTCTAACTATTACCTCAAAATGCTTGTCGTGAATCGGAATTCCCTGGCTTTCATAAACTCTTTGGATCTCGTTTACTAGATACTCTTGAGCGGCTCTTAATCCCTTAATTGAAAGGATCTCTCTTATATCCAACGATCCTTCAGCAAGTGGCGTCCCAGCTTCAAGAATATCTTTATCGGCTACAGCCAGTTTTACTGTTTTTGGAATTATATATTCTCTTTCCTCCTTGGGCTTGGTCTTTGCCGAAGTAATGACCAGTCTCCAACCTTCTTCTGAATCTCCAATCCTAACTTTTCCCGAAATCTCCGCCAAAGGCGCCATAATTTTAGGAGTACGCGCTTCGATGAGTTCTTCAACTCTTGGCAAACCTTGAGTCACGTCAATTCCGACAACTCCTCCCGAATGTTTTGTACGAAGAGTCAGCTGGGTTCCAGGTTCGCCTATAGACTGTGCAGCAATCACTCCGACCGGTGTTCCAAGTCCAACAACTTCTTTATTGCTTAGATCCCATCCGTAGCATTTGGTACAGATACCATAACGGGACGCGCACATTATTGGCGAATAGACTAAAACTTCTTCAGCCTGCAATTCATCAATTTGTTTGGCTTTTTCTTCATCGATTATCTCTCCCTTACCGACAATAACCTTTTCTTTTCCACCAACTTTTACTTTGATATCTTCTGCTGCAAACCTTCCGTACACTTTCAAAGCAAACGAACGAGACCTACTTCCTCTCTTTAGCAAATAACCTTCTTTTGTTCCACAATCATCTGTTCTAACAATAACGTCGTGGGCAACATCCACAAGGCGCCTTGTAAGATAACCCGCATCGGCAGTCTTCAGGGCAGTGTCTGTCAAGCCCTTTCTAGCTCCACGAGAAGAGGTCACGTATTCAAATACTGAAAGTCCCTCTTTAAAGTTAGCTTTAATTGGAAGCTCGACAATTTTACCCAAAGGATCAACAACCAACCCCTGTATTGCGGCAAGTTGTTTCACTTGATCTCTTGAAACACGACCAACTTTTGCGTTACTGATTACTTTTATTGGATTCGTATCCTCTAGTAAATCCCAGGTCTTGTCTGCCAGTTCCTCGGTGGCTTCGATCCAAACCTGCTGGCTCAATCTCTTTTTCTCTTCAGAAGTTATAAGACCCTGAGTAAAGTTCTTCTCATGTTCTGATACCTGCTTATCTGCTCTTCTTAGATATTCTTCCTTATCGGGAAGAATTTTTGAATCAAATATCCCATAAGAGAGCCCAGAGATTGTTCCTCCGTAAAATCCAAGATCCTTTATTGCATCAACCATTCTCATAACCGCCTCTTTATCAAGACTTGAGTATGCTTTTGTAAAAACTTCTTTAATCTTTGTAGAAGTCACTGCCTCGTTCACAAAATCAAATCCGGTTGGCAAAACTTCATTGAAAAGAATTCTCCCTATACTTGTTGCGAGTAAATTTCCCTTAATTCTCACAGTAATATTTTGCCTCAAAGCGATCTTACCCACCTGATATGCAAGAAGTGCTTCCTCACTATCAGAAAAGGTTATTTCTGATTCCTTAATATTTGGGTCGATACTAGTAAGATAATAGACTCCGAGCGCCATTTCTTTACTCGACGGCGTTGTTATTGGACTCCCATCAGCAGGTCTTAGGAGATTATGTTGTGGAAGCATTAAGTTTTTGGCTTCGTCAATGGCTTTTCTAGATAAGGGAACGTGTACAGCCATCTGATCACCGTCAAAATCTGCGTTAAATCCGCTACAAACCGCCGGATGAATTCTTATGGCAGATCCCTCAATCAAAATCGGATAAAAAGCTTGGATACTTAGTTTATGAAGAGTTGGGGCTCTGTTCAAAATCACCGGATGATCTTTCGTAATTTCGTCTAAAATATCAAATACTTCAGGGGGGCGTTTATCGAGCATGTTTTTGGCAGATTTTACATTCGGCGCAATACCTTTAGTTATCATCTCCCTAAGAACAAACGGCTTAAACATTTCAAGTGCCATATCTTTCGGAATTCCACACTGACTAAGTTTAAGGTCCGGACCGACTATGATTACTGAACGTCCTGAATAGTCAACTCTTTTACCCAAGAGATTTTGTCTGAATCTACCCTGCTTGCCCCTAAGCATATCGGAAAGGCTTCTTAAGGGTTGCCTTCCACGACCTCGTCTGGTCGCCTTTCGTTGTGATGCGTCAATTAAAGAGTCAACAGACTCCTGAAGCATCCTTTTTTCGTTTCTAAGTATTATCTCTGGTGCCCCAAGTTCAATAAGATGTTTAAGTCTGTTGTTTCTGTTGATAACACGTCTATATAGATCGTTTAAATCGCTCGTTGCAAAACGCCCACCTGATAATTGAACCATAGGTCGCAAATCCGGCGGGAGAACCGGAAGGACTTTAAGTACTACCCACGAAGGGTTAATCTTTGCCTTTCTCATTCCATCAACTATCTTTAATTGTTTTGTCAATTTTATATAACGGCTGGTCGTCCCCTTTGTCTCATCCAACTCTTTTTTCAGATTCACAGCTAATTCTTCTAAGTTAAGTTTTTCTATGGCGGAGGCAACTGCCTCGGCACCCATTTTCGCTTCAAAAAAGTCTGTAGCATCGTATTTTACTAACTCGTCAAATTCTTCCTCCGAAAGTATGACTAATGGTTTTAAGCCTTTTACTAGAAGTATTAAATTTTCGAAAAGCTGTCTGGTTCTTTCTAAAGTCAGCTTTTCTTCTTCTTGTTGAGTCGTTTCTCTTTTACGAAGGTCGAGGTCGATCTCTGAAATGGTAAGTACCAGCTGCTCTTTATCTTTAATTTTTTTATTAACTTTTTTCTTCTCTTCATCTGACTTAGTTCTCAGTAATTTCCTTCTCTCTTCATAAAGTTGTTTTATTTCTTTTTCCCGCACATTGTAGGCTTCTTCCAATCTTATTACAGCACTTTTCTTACCCTTTTCGTCGACATTCAAAACTAAGTATCTTGCAAAGTAAATGACTTGTTCAAGCGCTCTAGGAGCAACGTCCAAAAGAAGAGAAACTCTTGAAGGTGCTCCTTTGAAAAACCAAACATGAACTGCGGGTGAAGCAAGGCTAATATGTCCCATCCGTTCGCGTCTTACTCTAGATTGAGTAACTTCAACTCCACATTTGTCGCATATTACCCCTTTATATCGGATCCTTTTATACTTTCCACAATAACATTCCCAGTCTTTTGTGGGCCCAAAAATCCTCTCGTCAAAAAGTCCGTCTTTCTCTGGCTTTAAAGTCCTGTAGTTTATTGTTTCGGGCTTTGTTATCTCACCTCGCGACCACTCACGAATGTCATCGGGCGATGCCAGACGAATAATCAAACTTTTAAAATCTGTTAAGTTTTTTAATCCTGATAAAGGCTCCATAGTCTAAAATTTCAAATTTCTAATTACTAATTTTTAATGAATATGTATTTATCAAATTATTTAATTAAAAATTCAATTAAAATTGAAAATTAAGCAAATAAAAATTTAACTTACCGTTTCCTCTATCTCTATCGGTCCTTGGTCGGCAACTAATTCCTGCGTTGCGACAACTTCAGCTCCAGCAACCTTCGCCAGCTCCTGTGCTTGAGGCAGATCTTCTTCCTCGGTCTCTTTATAAACCCCACCTTTAGTATTAATTGCAAGACCTAAAGAATTAAGTTCCCTAACTAAAACTTTAAAGCTCTCAGGAATCGTCGCTTCAGGAATATCAACTCCCTTTACTATAGCCTCAAAAGCTCTCGCCCTTCCTACAATATCGTCGGACTTTATAGTCAACATTTCCTGCAAAATATATGCAGCTCGATGTGCCTCCAGTCCCCAAACCTCCATTTCCCCAAGACGTTGACCTCCCATTTGGGCTTTCCCACCCAAAGGTTGCTGTGTAACCAACGAATAAGGACCGGTCGAGCGGGCGTGGGTCTTATCCTCAACCATGTGCTTCAACTTCAAGATATAACCAACCCCAACGACCGTATCTTCTTTAAAAGCTTCACCGGTTTTTCCGTCAAAAAGTCTTGTCTTTCCGTTTAAGGGAAGACCAGCGCTCTTAAGCTCTTCAATAATCAAATCTTCGGGGACTCGTTCAAAAACCGGAATGGCTGCCTTCTCACCAGTTTTTGACAAGGCCCAACCCAGATGCGCCTCCAAAAGCTGCCCAAGATTCATTCGAGCAAGGACTGATAGAGGAGAAATTATGATATCAACAGGAGTTCCGTCTGCCATGTAGGGCATGTCAGCGCCTGGTAATATTTTTGCAATAACTCCTTTATTTCCATGACGACCGGCAATTTTGTCTCCAACTGCAATTTTTCTCATCTGAGCAACCTTGACAATAACTCTTTTTAGAACTCCTGGTCCCAACTCATCTCCCTTATCTCTATCTAAAATAGAAACATCGACAACTATTCCCCTCTCGCCGTGGGGAACTCTTAAGGAAGTATCTCTTACTTCTCTTGCCTTCTCGCCAAATATAGCTCGTAGCAAGCGTTCCTCTGCTGTGAGTTCTGTTTCTCCTTTGGGAGCAATTTTGCCTACCAAAATGTCGTTGGGACCAACCTCTGCACCATTTACAACAATGCCATCCTCGGCTAGGTTGGCAAGATCAGTCTCAGCTACATTTGGGATGTCACGGGTTAATTCTTCCTGTCCTAATTTGGTATCAACGACGTCGGCTTCATATTCTTCTATGTGAATAGAGGAGAGGAGATCCTCTTTTACAACTCTATCTGAGATAACTATTGCATCTTCGAAACCATAACCCTCAAAAGAGCAATAAGCTATAATGAGATTTCTTCCCAAAGCAAGTTCACTGTTATGAACAGCCGGACCGTCTGCAAGAAGTTCGCCCTTCTTGACTTTTTCCCCGAGAGAAACAATAACTTTCTGATTATAACAAGTTGAGTTTGCGGTTCTTTTAAACTTCGTAAGATAATAAGTTATCTTTTTCCCTCCTTCAGAAATCTCAATATCATCTGGGTTTTTAAACTCATGTAGATCAATCGGTTTCTTCACGCTCATTTCTACCTTTTCGGCGTCAACATAGGTTATTTCGCCATCAGTTAGTGCTTTAACAAATCTACCCATTCCCTCGGCAATACTTTTTTCCATACCCGTACCAACCAAAGGTGATTCAGGAGAAATCAACGGGACTGCTTGACATTGCATATTTGCGCCCATAAGAGCACGGTTTCCATGGTCATGCGAAAGGAATGGAATAAGAGAGGATGAAGCACCTACTACTTGCTTCGGAGTAATATCAACAAGATCAATAAGTTCAACCAATCCTTCAGTAACCGTCCCTTTGTGTCTAAACGGAACCCTAGCGTCCTTTATATATCCTCGAGAATCAATATTAAGATTGGAATGAGTGATGTAATAATCCTCTTCGTCATCTGCGGAAAGATAGATAATGTCATCACTTATCTTTACGCTAATCTTTCCATTTTTCTTAATCTTTTCGACTTTTCTATACGGCGCCTCAATAAAACCGTACTCATTAACGCGAGAATATAGGGCAAGATATGTAACAAGACCGATATTAGGACCTTCTGGAGTTCTTACCGGATCAATCCTTCCATACTGGGAAGAGTTGACGTCTCGGATAGAGAATGAGGCTCTCTCACGGTTTATTCCTCCGGGTCCCAAAACAGAAACGCGCCTTAGATTGTCTATTTCAGAAAGTGGATTTGTGTCATCCAAAATTGTCGATAGTTGATTGGAGCGGAAGAACTCATTTAGAGCTGCTATCAAAGGGCGGGCGTTAATAAGATTGGCTGGAAGCGGCTTATCATCGGGGGAAATCAAACTCATTTTTTCTTTTACCGACCGTTCTAAGCGTAAAAGACCAACTCTAAAAGCATTGGTAGCGACAAGCTCTCCAACGCGCCTCAGGCGTCTATTAGCCAAGTGATCAATGTCATCCACTCTTCCTTTGCCATTTTGTAAACTTATAATGTAAGAGATCGTAGCTACTATATCTTGGCGGGCCAAAACCCAATTGGCCTTTTCATTTGCAAGACTTAAACCAAGTCTTTTATTTATCTTGAAACGTCCCACCTTTCCCAAATCGTATCTTCTGGGATCAAAAAAAAGTCCTTCAAAAAGGGCTTGTGCATTTTCTAAAAGAGACGGCTCTCCGGGCCTCATCTTTCGATAAATTTCAAGAAGCGCATCCTCCCGGGATTTTGCAGGGTCCTTTTCTAAAGTTGAGGCTATGTACTTATGATGTTCATCTATGTCTACATCTTTAAAAAGATTGATAAGCTCTTCGTCAGATTCAACACCCATTGCCCTTAAGAGTGCGGAAGCAACAACTTTTCTTCTTCTGTCAATGCGGGCTGAGATAACATCATTCCTGTCGAGCTCAAATTCAAGCCAAGAACCACGCATAGGCCGCACTTCTGCGAAGTGGAGCATACGACCGCTTGAGGCATCGAGATCACCGGAAAAGTATACTCCCGGGCTTCTTACAACTTGGTTGATAACAACCCTTTCAACACCATTTATTATAAAAGTTCCTCTTGAGGTCATTTGGGGTAAATCGCCTAAAAAAACCTCTTGAGTCTTCTTCTCACCGGTTTTTTTGCTTATGAGCGTTGCTGTTATTTTTAGAGGGGCTGAAAAAGTGAGACCTTTTTCCGAACAAACCCTTGGGGTTAGTTTGGGTACTCCTAACTCAGGATTCTCGAGGATAAGCTGCCAGTTCTTGCCCGTGAAATCGTCAATGGGATTTATTTCAGAAAGCTCTTCCTTTATTCCTTCCTTTAAAAACCAATCCCAACTTTCTTTCTGGACAAATGATAAGTCAAGCTCGGGTAAATTTTTTTCTTCTCTCCCAAAATTTCGTCTTTTAACAACCATTTGAGGATGATTTAGATAAAAAGCCCAAAGACTCTGCTTTGGATATCAACTTTAAGTTTGAAAACGAAAAAAAACAAACGTACTTTGTACGCCTATGAAGGATTATATAATACAAAATCAAGTTGTCAACTCCCGCTTCACTTTCCTAAATACTTCCTCACGTTCTCATTGTGTTCGGAAAGGGTTTTTGCGTAGTGGATTTTTCCACCAGGATCATGAAGATAATAAAAATAGTCTGAATCTTCCGGATAAATTGCAGCTTTGATTGAGGAAAGTCCCGGATTTGCAATAGGAGCGGGCGGCAAACCCTTAAATTTATAAGTATTGTAAGGAGAATCGATTGCTAAATCCTCTTTTGTTAGAATCGGCCACCAATTACACTGTCCGCTGTCCACCGTACACCGTTCACTTGCAACCGCATACTGGACCGTCGCGTCAGCCTGTAAACCCATCCCGATATCAATCCTATTCATAAAAATTCCGGCTACAATTGGTCTTTCTTCCGAAGTTTTTGTTTCCCTCTCTATAATTGAGGCCAGTGTTATTGTTTCTTCAAGCGTAAAGTCACTTTTGGCAATAACACCTCTTAATTCATCATCAATCTTTTTTTCAAAGGTTTGATTCATGACTTTGACAATGGCGGAGGCGGTTGCATTTCTGGGAAAAAGATATGTATCAGGAAAGAGAAAACCTTCTTTGCCTTCTGAAGACTCTAAAAATTCTTGACCGAAAGTTTCTGCTTGTGCCCCTTGCATTTCCAAACCTTCTATAAAGCGCCCGGCAATCTCTTCCCGCCTAAGTCCTTCAGGCACTGTTACCCATAATTGTAGTGGGCCCTTGGAAAACACTTCTAAAATCTCGGGAATCGATAAGTTGGGCGACAATTGAAACTCACCCGCTTGAATATTCTTTGTTTTACCGGTCAACTGGACATAGAATTTAAATACAAAAGGACTTCTTATTAACCCTTTTTTATATAATTCCTGTGCCACCTGACTTGCCGATCTCCCGCGAGGAATCACAATTCTAATGGGAGTTTTATCATCTGATATTGGTCTAGAATTCCACTTCCACCAAAATACTCCGCCCATAAGGGAAATGAACAAGGCTAAAAGTAAAATTCCTGGAATTAAAATTTTTTTCACTGGGGATTGGAAATTGAAATCTAAACTTCCTCTAGTAAAGCTCTTCTATATTTTTTGGTTTTGGAATCGTAAATATAAATACGTCCACAGGAGTGGGTTACTCTGAAATTTCCATTATCCTTTCTTTCCTTTTTACTTTTATCCAGAGGCTGACCGTCAGCAACACACCTTCCTTGGGAGAGTAGCCAAGCTTGAATCGGAGCAATTACATTCTTTAACATTTATAAAGTATAACATAGATTACCTGTTTCAAGCACTAATTACTCTTTGCTCCGGATTTGAGGCGAAAGTTTTTATTAAGTTTTTTTGCCCATTCGTCAGTATTAGTTGTCAGAAGAAGCATTACCAGATGTTTCCACTTACCCCAACGTTCATCTGCAAAAGCTCTGAGTTTCTCATCTGGAACAACCTTACCATCAAAGTAAAATTGATAAAGAGCTTCTCTGCTAAATAGATCCAGGTGGAATGTAGGAAGCCTAAACCCTATCCCAATTGTCAAATCTGCGGTATACGGACCGACTCCGGGAAACTCGATTAGTTTTTCTCGGATTTTATTAACATCTTTTAATTTTCTTAAATCATCGAGGTTAATTTTTTCCTTGACAATTTTTTCAGCAACTCCTTTTATATACTTATCCCTATAGCCGACCTTGCATGCCCTTATCTCTTCCAAACTTGCTTTTGCCAATCTTTGAGGACTAGGAAATGTATGGTAAGTTTTGCCATCAAATTTCTGTTTTTCGCCAAATTTCTCGCACAAAAGCCTTTGCATTTCATAAATTCTTTTGAAAAAAACATTCTGGGCAACAATTACTCCTAAAACAGACTCAAAAACGTAAGGATCCGTTCGTAAATGTGCACCGTAAATTTCTTCAGATGCAGTTTTTAAAACCGGGTCTTTTTGGCATATAACCTCGTAAAACTCTCTAACGTCCTCATCAACCGCAAAAATCCAAGTTAACAATTTTATGAGATGTTTTTGTTCGTCTTCCACCAGCAATTTCATTGATTGAAGTGCGATAATAAGTGTCTGCTTTGGTTTTTCTTTATAACCAACTCTTGCCAAAACAAATTTTCCAGAGTCAAGCTTGAACAGTCGAACAAGCTCTTTTCCTTCGACGACCCAAGGCGCAAAAACATAGTGAGTCAAAAAGAAATCAAAATTGTAAGGCTGTGATTTTTCTGGAATAGGAATTTCTATTGCTTTACCCATACTATATGTACCTTGGCAGATAACATAAGACCTGCCCCTGCAAGATCTCACTTTTCCAGCCAAAGGCTGGTCGTCCTCTGGACGAAAAGATTAGGTTACTTTTCTTCGAAAGGTTCGGAAATCTCCCAGATGTTTTCATCCGGGTCTTTAAAATAAGCAACCTTCTGTCCCCAGGATGTTTCCTTTGGACCCTCGAAAAATTCAACACCCTTTGATTTCAACTCTCCACAAGCCTTGTTTAAATCATCAACTTGAAAAGCCAGAATAACTCCACCCCCGTTTCCCATATGCTCTTTGGGAAACATAGCAACCGCTTCGTCCTTCTGGAAAACAGCCAGTGAAATTCCTTTAAAGGCAACAAACTTTCCATCATGGCTGTTAATCTCCATTCCTAATTTATCTCTATAGAACTCGAGCGACTTTTCAAGATTTTCAATCAATAAACAATTTCCAAAATTTTTAAACATAAATACTCACCTCCTATCAGGCTCAGGGAGATAGTTTATCAACAACGTCATTGCTCTTCTAGAGTAGTCAACTATACCAACTTAAATTATAATTTAAGTTGTGCACATCACTCAAAAGATACTTTTAAAAAGGCTGTTCACACAAAACAGGCAACGCTATTCTTCCTTAACCTACGGTTATAGCTATGAAGACAATATCGTTTTTCATCTGAAAAAGTTATTAAAAGAAGGTTATGTTGATAAAATAGACGGAACTTACTCTATTACCACCAAGGGTGTTAAAAAGATTACAATCTTTGATGTATCATTAGCTGAAAATAGTGGCATTAAGACATTTTTTATTGGTTTCTTGTGCAATTACAATAAAGAGTATTTAATAAAAGAGCATCCTCACGGTGTGCATAACTTTTATAACTTGCCCAGCGGAAAGCCGAGATTCGGGGAAGATGTTGGTAAAGCTCTGGTTCGTACTTTTGCAGAAAATAGCGGATTAATTCTCAAACCAAGTGAATTTGAATTTTTATCTTTACATTTAAAAACCGTTAAAACATCACAAGGGGAAACTTTGTTTGACGACGCATTCACAATTTACAGAGTAAAAATCGGTAAAAGCCAGAGGGAAAAAATGAAACTTCGCAAACAGATAAAATGGATGACGGAAGATGAAATTAAAAAACTTCCAAACTACTGGCCAGAGATTGATATCTGTATCATTAAAAAAGATTTTAGGCCTTACAGAAGTTACAAATTTATCTCAGATTATATTTTGGGTTAAAAGAAGTTGGATATAGGATATTGTGCAGTCACCTTGCAAGGTGACACCTTTAAAGTTGAAAAAGAAGAATCACTGAGAGAAATGTTCTTTTAATATATCTACTGTTTTACTCATGTCTTTCTGTCTCACTATAAAAGATATTTCAGTAAATGTTGAAACAATCTCTATCAAATTTATACGTTTGCTTGCAAGAGCTGCAACTAACGCGTAAATCATATTTGGAACTTCAATATATTCCTCTTCAACAAAACGCACAGTTATCGCGACCAAATCCTGATACTGTCCTTTTGGAATAATCTCGAAGTGTTTAATTACAACATTCCTTAAATTCTCAGGCATAATTATTGTAATTTCACCAATCCCTTGTGTAATCGTAAAAAACTTGCTGTTGGCTTCTCTGTTTGTTTTTAGTTTTGAAAGTTTTGCCAAAATCTCGTCAGTTTTTTCATATGTGACCTCACATAAAGGTGATTTTATACTCATATCATTAATCCTGACATCAGGTCTTAATGGAACAATGTTTTTATCTTCCAATATAATTCTTGAAAGAGAAGTTACAATACTGCCAAGCTTGACTGGCTTAAAAAGCCTTTGCTCAATTCGCGGCTGAATTTTTCGGGCATAAGAACTAAAATTTAATATTCCCGCACGAAGAGCTTCAAGGGCCATTTCATCTTTTAAAAGCATCTCTACTACTACTTCCGAAACCTTAATCATATTATTGGTATTGTAACATATATTACATATTTATGATATTTGATACAAATATTCAAATATTTTACATATCATTCTTGAAAGATTACACTCATAATCCGAAGGGAGGTGATGAATCTATGAACGAAAGAAGAAGAGTTCCTGGCAGACTTGCATTTGTTACTGCCGTACTTGAACTGGCAAACAAAGTCGAAAGAGGCGAAGTAGTGATGCTTGGAAACGGACGACTTAGTACGCATGAGGCAGATAAACTTGGAGCACGTCTGCAAGACGAACAAAATCAGAATAGCCAAGAAAACCAGACTCCTACTCAACGATAACTATTTGCCTCCATGCTAGCTGGGGGCAAATATCCTGCAATAATTCTTCTTTAAAGGTCGTACCCTGCAAGTTTACCTACTTCCCCATTTTCAGATTCAAATAGTCCTGCAAAATTAGGGCAGCTGAATAAGCATCTTCAAGATTTTTGCGCTTCTTTCTTTTAATTCCGGCTTCGATTGATAACCTCTGGGCGTCTTGGGTAGTTAAAGTTTCATCCTGAAATGTCACAGGGATTCCAAGTTTATCTCTAAGTTTTTTTCCAAAGTTTTTCGTCTCCTCCGCCATCTTGCCTTCAGAAATTCCCACAACCACCTGTCCTACTTGCTCTACTTGTACTACTTTTTCAATTATTTTAATTGCTTCTTCTATCAAATTAAATCTAATCACACGATAGGGCTCAGCCAAATCTGATTCAGAATCAGCCAGTGCTAATCCAATCTTTTTTCTTCCGTAGTCAATTCCTAAGATATGCATTTTTTTGATCGGGAGGAATAAGACGCGCCCTTACAATTAGTCTTTTGGGTTTACGCGGATCTCCCGGTGGAGTGCAGGTTACTAAAGTCAAAAAGGACTCGCTTGAATTTTGCTCTAATATCTGCGTATCGCTTGGCCTTACTTCAAACATATCCTCAACTACGTATTCATAGGAAATACCGTCATAATCCACAAACGCTTTATCTCCCTTTTTAAGTTTGTTAAGTGTGGAAAATATTGCCAAATAATTTTTGGGGTCGTAAAAGATTGGCAAAATAGAATGACCGAAAATTACCGAGTTTCCGACTTTTCCGGGCAAAGCGGTTCCTGCAAACTGGATAAGACTTTTTGATAAATCCTCCCCTCCAATGGCAACTGTAGCATTCTCGATATTAAGCTTCGGAACGGAAATTGTAAAATATTTCACTTCTTGAGGAGTACTTTCTTCACCCTTTTTTCCTTCAAACCAACTGCTTGCCTTTGTGTAGTCTTTCTTAGAAAATTTAAAACTTGCCGTTTCTTTGTCAACCAGAGGACTAATAAGGATGGGGTAGCGCCTTGCCGATTCCCACTCATAGGAAATTATTGGGAAAAGCGTGGAAAAAAGAATCACCACACCGGAGGCGGCCATAATAACGGCACAGATTCTTATGATGAGTTTATGAGACATGAGTATTTAAGAAAATAGCTAGTAGAAAATTTACCACTTTCCAATTTCCAATTTCTAAAAACTAATTTCTTATAAATTTTATCTCTCTGCTGCTACTTCTACTTCAATATTTTTTGTTAAATGGGGCAAAGTTTTTAACTTCCCGGGTAGAGTCGGCCTAATTTTTATCTCAGCTCTTACAAAACCTGCAACTTCCTGATTTAGATATTCCTCGGCCAAGTTTGGATATTTCCCCCTTATTTTCTTAACAACTTCTTCAGACTTCACTCCAGGAAGAAGATTTGCAGATACTCGTACCTCGAAATCATAAACTCCTTTTTCTTCCTCTTCCAAATCAAATTCGAATTCTATCTGTTCACCTCTTAAGACAAAACCCTGAGGAACTTTATCCTTGAGAGCGTCCTGTGCAAGCTGAATCAGTTCATTTTTGTTTAAACTAATAACATTTGCTTCCAAGTCTATAGAAAGTTTAAGAGTTTCTGCCTCGTCGCCAACTTTATTGCTGAAATTGCGAGAAGAGGATGTTGCAGTAAGAGATTCTTCAAGGATTAAATCCTCGTCTGAAATCTTCTTAAGAAGCTCTTCTTTTGCCTTTGAAGTAAGTTCTTCCTTCAAGTCTTCCTCTAAAACTTTTTGGTCGTCAGATGATACGGCGGTTATTTCGCGACTACTCCCTCCTGAAAAAGAAGATTCATTTCTAGCTTCTAAATCGCTTGTCGAATAGTTTCCAACGCTAAAGGTTGTGCCTCCTGCCAGGTTGTACTGAGCCCCTATATCCTCTGCGGCAACACTAACCTTGGTTGTCCCAACGCTTCCTGCACTCCCACTTGCAACTGTTACTTCGCTCTCTAATGAAAATTTTAAGTTCTCCGGTCCATACAAAATTGTTCCCGAGGGAAGCTTTAATTCGGTCCCGACTCTATACAAGTTCACTTCGCCTTTTGCTTTATCTCCTACGGTTTTAGTCCCCGTTGCATCCTTAGTTTTATCACCGCTAACTGTTGTTTCCATAATCTCCCCTTTTAAAACCTTTTGAGAAACATCCGAGGTGTTAGCACGACTATCAACTTTTATGCCGAGTTTCTCTTCTAGTTTCTGAGGGGAGACGTAAATGGTAACGACGGCTTTGGGATAAAACCACCAAAAAATAAAACCCAGAAAAAAAAGAAGAACCAAAAACCCAAAACCAAAGACAAAAGTCTGCTTGACTCCACGACCGGCTTGTCGAGGAGCACCTTTTTGTAACTTTAGTGATTTCAATCGAGTTACTGTACCCAAAATCCTTATCTTTATACCAGAAAAAAAGTTGAACTTGTCTCTCATTTTTTCAGTAACAGGCACTATATTTCTATGCACCTCATCTACCTGTTCCACTTCTGGCAAGTTTAAATTCTTGCTTACCGTTTCCTGAACTGGTTCCAGCTTTTCCTCGGTGATATCTTTACCAACCACAAAACCCAGTTCCTCGGCCGAGGATTCTTCATTTGGTGAAAACTTTTCAAAAGAACCCGTTTTTACCTCTTCTTTTTTCTCTTCCAATTCCTTCATAAGCTCAATGCCTGTAACGTTCGCCAATTCCGATGCGCCCGCCAGGCAAACAGCATAAACTTTCTGTTGGGTATCAACAAGCTCTATTTTTGGGGTATGCAAAAACTTTAAGTTCCCAAAATCTTCCCAACTTACCTTCAGAAGTGCCTGGCGTACCTCTTCCAATTCTCCTTCTCGTCCGTCATAGATAAGAATCCGGGAAGGAAGTGCGTCTACTACCCCAAAACGTGCTAAACCTTCTGCAACATCATCAACAACCGACACGCTTCTCGCAACCTGAGAACTTCCTCCAAGATTCCCTAGCTTAAAGAGAGTTATCTCTAAGCTTTCTTTGTAAGATCCCAAAACTATAGCATTGAGAGGTGTCCCTTCCTCAGATTTTGTAAGGTGGGCAATAGCCTCAGGAATTACTACAAATCCAATCGGGGTAAGGGATAGCTCATTACAAAGTGTTTTTATTTTTTCGAGATAGTCTCCCTTTATCTGACCATCCTCTACCCAGTTAGAGGGGACTCCGAAAACAGTTTTTGTCGGTTCTCTCAAATCTTCAGGAAATCCTTGAATAGCGGCAGAAAGTGCGTTATCTACTGCCTGAATGAGGTCTTCATCAAGTTCCCAGGAGAAGGGGGGACTTGATAACATAACCTGGGACTTCTCACCTTCTATTCTCCAAATACCTGCCTGAACCCATCCGGGCTCAATTACTATTGACCAAAAGTATTCTTTTTCATCGGACTTACTTTTGTTGGGCAGTAAACTTTTCAAATCCATAAGTATAATGCTAATCTACGAATTTACCCGCTCCGCCATAGCTATAGCGAGGCGAGTGCGAATGCTACGAATAAATAGTCTAGCGGTTAGGGTTAAGATACCCGTATCGGTTACGCAAGACGTAAAACGATTTACGATACGGGTTTCGTTACCGTTACCCTAGTAACTAAAATTAGTATTTATTTGAATCATTTTTCTACTACAGCGTATATTCTTATCAATCCACTTCCGATCTTCTCTTGTTTCTTTATTCTAACACGCCCAATCTCACTAGTGTGTGTTACGTGTGGCCCACCACAAAACTCTTTACTGAAAGCAGTCTCCAAAGTATTACCAACATAATAAACTTTCACTGTATCTGCGTACTTTTCGTTGAAAGCGTGAATTGCCCCGGTTTTTTCCGCCTTATCCTTTGGCATAACCTTAAAATTCACAGATAAATCTTTGTCGATGATGTCATTGATCATATTTTCAACTTTTTTTAATTGTTCGTCTGTAAGTTTTTCGGGATTTGGAAAATCAAAGCGACTCCTTTCTTTTGTAATATTTTGCCCTTTCTGAACAACCTGCTCTCCCAAAATTTTCCGCAGTGATGCTAAAAGAAGATGTGTCGCAGTATGAAGTTTGATGACTTCAGATGAATGATCCGCAAGCCCACCTTTAAAGACACCCGCTGACGTAGTTCTCGAAAGCTCCTGATGCTTTGCAAATTCTTTTTTATATTCTTCTAAATTAATTGTTTGGCCTTTTTCAGCAAAAATTTCCTTTGTTATTTCCAACGGAAAACCATAAGATTGATATAAATCAAAAGCTTTCTTAGCATTAATTTCCTGGATTTTTTCAGTCTCTTTCAAACCTCTCTCTAAAGTAGTATTAAATTTTCCCATCTCTTCAGATATAACCTTTTGGATCTCTCCGACTTTATCAAGACTTAAATATAACCCATCATAGGTTGCAACAACGGCATTACAAATTCCGGAAAAATCGTCAGATTTAAATTCCCCCGTAAGCTTTCTCATCTTTATTGCAGCCCTTCGCAAAAATCTCCTAAGAACATAACCTTTTTCTTTATTAGAGGGTAACACTCCGGCATTTACCAAAAATGTAGCTGATTTTATATGATCGGAGATTACTCTCATTTGAGACTTATTATTTGCTTCCAAGTAACTTTTCCCAGACACTTCTTCAATAGCCTTTATTTCGTCAGCAAATAAGTCGGTATTAAAAACATCTGGATCACGATTTGCAGCTGCGGTTAATCTTTCTAATCCTCCCCCAAAATCAACATTTTTTTGAGGTAGTTCTTCAAATTTATTTTCCCCGACTTTTTTATACTGAATAAAAACTGAATTTCCCACTTCCAGAAAGCGACCACAGTCACAATTAGGGTGACATTCTTCCTTACTGAAAGGAGAGTTTTCGTGAATTTTCAGTTCTTCCCCAAAGTCATAAAAAATTTCAGAGTCCGGTCCTCCAATTTGTCCAATTGGCATCTGTTCAGGAGTACCTGTCATAGACCACCAGTTCTTCTTATCCGAATAAGTAAAAATTCTTTCTTCCTCTTTTGCCTCAATACCCGCCTTTGAAAATATCTCCTTCCAGATCTTTATAGATTCTTCGTCTTTTGGCACAAACTCATTACCCTCAAAAGCCGATACGTAAAGCTTTCTTGGATCCAATCCAAGCTCTTTGGTAAAAAATTCGAAAATCCAGGGAAGTTGCTCTTTCTTAAAATAATCTCCCAAACTCCAATTTCCAAGCATCTCAAAAAAAGTCATATGGCGATTATCGCCGACTTCTTCTGTATCATCGCTTGTAAGTCCGTGGGCGCGAAGAGACGGTTGTGAATCAACTAAGCGTTTACTACCTGTTGGATGACTCTCACCCATTAGATACGGCACAAGCGGTTGCATGCCGGAGGAGGTAAAGAGTGTAGTTGGGTCGTTTTCCAATACAAGTGGAGCGGGTGGAATTTCAACATGGTTTCTCGGAGCACTCTTAAAGAAATTGATATATTTTTCCCTAACTTCTTTGGACGTCATGGATTTAAATTATATTCTCAACTTGAAGCTAAATCTAGAAGAAAATATTGAATGGTCTGTTATTCGTTTGGGGGCATGGGTTCGTGGAAGTCTCCCTGACCCCTTTTCTCCATCTTCCTTTTCCTGCCAAAAAGCTCGATTATTCCTGTTAATTTTTCCGGCCTAATTAAACCTCCACCTAAGATTGCGTCTTCAAGAATATTGTTGAGTCTTTTAATGCCACGCCTCAAATCAACTATAACTAAAACCACCTGTACCCCAACAACAATAAGAAGTGCCGTCAGGGCAACTATTACGACTGCCAATAGTTTTTGTACACCATCCATACGTGCGTAAGCACGCAGGACAAAACCGGATGGGAGCAGGACTTAGCAGGAATTCTCTCCTGTTTTATCCCGTAACAATCCTGTTCAATCCCGTGTGCTTTCTAACTCCACATCAATTTTACGCGAAAGCGTAGTCTCTTTACCAGAGCGTGATTTAGCAATCACCACAACCTCCCCCGTTCCCTCAAAAATTTCAATCTCTGTTTCAAAAATACCGTCCTCGCCAACAATTGTCGGCTGATTATTAACTAAAACCGCCGCATCGGGATCAGTTTTTCCCCTTACAGTCAACTTTTCCTGACTAACCACTTGCCCTTCTTCCGGAATTTCAACAAAAAGCTCGGGCGGTTTTATAAAACTCAGGTACTGAAAGATAAGATAGCCTACAATAACAATAAAAACAAGACTAACTCCCGTAATAAATGAGAGCTTCGGACTCCATGTAAATTTTTCAGTAATGTCAGGTTTGGGGTTAATTCTAAGCACTTTCGGTGGATAATCACGTCTAAGAAGTGCGATTAAATTTTTTTGTTCAAGATTTAGATTGGATGCAATGCTTTTGACAAATCCGACAACCACGGGGTATTCAGGCAAGACTTCCCAACGGTTTTCTTCTAAGTTTTCAATAAACTCTTTTTTTATTTTTGTTAACTTTTCAAGTTTCTCCCTTGAAAGCTTTTTTCTAATACGGCTGTCTTTAATAACTTCACCGACTAACTTCATATTATTTTTTAATATAAGTAAGGTACTAGCTGGCCTGATTTCCTTCCACAGAAGCGCCAAGGATTTCCTGAGGGTCGCGGATTAGAACTTCTCTGGGTTTAGAACCCTCGGGGGCAGTTACAACTCCTACTGCCTGAAGTTGGTCTAAAATTCTGGCTGCGCGGGCATAACCTATGGATAGTCTTCTCTGTAAAAGTGAGGCTGACGCACGATCATACTGGCACACAATTTCAACGGCCTGTTTGAAAAATTCATCCAGCTCCTCGGATATTCCGGGAACAGTCGTCGTTCCGGGTTTGGGCATCGATGTAACTTCTTCTGTATATTGAGGCGTAATCCCCTGATTTTTAAGAAAAGAGACAAGATTTCCTATGTCTTTATCTACCACAAGGGCGCCTTGAATTCGAATTGGTTTAGCTGACTCGGGAGGAAGATAAAGCATATCACCCCTGCCTAAAAGTTTTTCTGCTCCTGGCCCGTCTAAAATAACCCTCGAATCAACTTGCGATGCAACCGCGAAGGCAATTCGGCAAGGGATATTTGCTTTTATGAGTCCCGTAATAACGTCAACCGACGGCCGCTGCGTCGCTAGAACCATGTGGATTCCTGTTGCCCGGGATAGTTGGGCAATTCTTGTTATCGCGTCTTCAACCTCAACCGGTGAAAAAAGCATAATATCCGCGAGCTCATCAATCATGAGTACGATATAGGGGAGAGCTTGAAACCCAGACATTTCGTTATAGCCGTCAATATTTCTGACACCTGCTTCAGAAAAAAGTTTGTATCGCCTATCCATCTCACTCATTAACCATCTTAAAGCCGAAATAACCTCTTTAGGATCCACAATTACCGGCGCCAAAAGATGGGGAACTCCGTTATAGTTCGTAAGTTCAACTCTTTTCGGATCAACGAGAATAAATTTTACCTCGGAAGGAGACGCTCTCAAAATGAGAGTACAAAGGAAAGAATTTATGGCAACACTTTTCCCAGAACCTGTTTGGCCTGCGATAAGAACATGGGGCATGCGGGCAATATCGGCTACCAGTGCTTTCCCGGATACGTCAAGTCCTAATGCAACCGCAAGTTTACTTTGGTGCTTCTTCATAACTTCGCTCTCCATCATCTTCCTTAGAGAAACAAGTTCAGGAGCTCTATTTGGAAGCTCAATGCCGACCAAGCTTCTTCCGGGAATCGGCGCCTCAATTCTTATAGTTCCGGTTGGAGCGGCAAGGGCAAGGGCAAGATCCCGCTCAAGTCCTGTAATTTTTGAAAGCTTGGTTCCAAGGGCAACTTCAAGTGCATACTGGGTTACAGCCGGACCTAAATTAACTTCGACGACTCTGGCCGTTATGCCAAAGCTCTCTAAAGTTTGTTCAATGATCGCAGCATTCCCCTTAATATCGCCTCTTTCGGCTTTACCCGAAAGCGTATCTGCCAAAATATCTGTCGGTGGATATTTCCAGATTTTTTCTTCTCCCGGAACATTACTTACAAGTTTCTCCTGAAAAGGTTCACGAACGCTTTTTGTCGCCTGAACTTGAGCCGGCGTTCTTCCTGAAGCTTGCGAAAATGCTCCTTCACCTATTACCTTCAAAGGCCTTTTACCTAACCCCGCAAACTTGCCTTTTAATCCGCCTCCGCGCACACCATACTGCCTAAATAATCCGATAAAAAAACCTACAACTTGATCGATTGAGGTATTGAACAAAATAATCAATCCAACCAATGTCGTTCCCAAAAGAACTATAAAGGCACCGATTCCGGTAATGAGTTCTGAAATTCCATCCCAAAATAGCCTTCCGACAATACCTGCTTGAGTTAAAGTCAAAATTGAAATAAAAAACACCAAGATTCCAATTATGACGTTGGGTTGCCCTAAAGGAGTTTTAAATTTTGAAACTACGAACCCAAAGCTCAAGAATATAAACGCCAAAAAGACAGAGGTCCAGGAAAAATAGTTTATTAAGATATCATTCAAGCGCATGAGAACTAAGCCCTGTCGTAAGAAAGAAACAATTACCAAGCCTGCAAGAATAAAAAAACTAATCTGAGCAATCGAAAAAATCGTGGCAGGCTTTAGCCTCAACTTGAAAGCCCGTTTGTCTTTTAATCTCTTTTTATGTTTTTTAGCCACTGCATTTCATTATACCCAAACTGGCTAAACTAACAAAGGTTATTTTGATAAATCCTATAATGTAATATATAATTGGAAAATTATTTCAATTGTTGTACCATGGGAATAGAAAATATGTCCGAATCCTCTAATTCCGAATTCCAGCCTGAAGAAGACGGGTTGCAGTCTCTTCACTCAGAAACGATACCTGAGCAAGTGCCACAAGGTAGATTTAGAGGATTCGTTAATAGAGCAAGACAAAAATTTACTCGCCAACGAGCACCAACCGAACCGATTCCGCCAATAACTCCAGAAACAACTTCTGACCAAGAATCAGGGACGAGAGCCGAACAAGAAAGGCCGTTATGGGAGGGATTGATTTTTGATGACCCTAAAGAACTGATTGGAAAAGTTGGTCTTGATAAAAAAATGGCTGAATCACTTACCGGGATTCATCTAATGGATGAAGATAATATTATAACACCCCACCTTGGTTCTACTATGGAGGAAGTCCTTGATTCAGTAAACATCATTAGAAACTATAGAGAGAATAACGGACTAACTCTATCTTTACCTGAAGATGACGAAGAATTGCGGAAGTTATTTCCCGGATTAGATCTAAGAGGACAAGGACCTTCTATTCTTAGGGAACAGTTTAAAAATATTGACTTAGCAAATCACCTCAACGTCTCAAGAAAAATCTCTGAAGTATCGGACGGCCATGTTAAAATCCAACTTGACTCTGCGATAAAAGGCTTTGTCCAACAAAAAGTTGACAGCGATTTAACTGCAAAAGCGGAAAGCGAAGGAAAAGATATGAATGTCCCTCTTGCAGAAGCAGGAGAGAGTATTGTTACAAGATTTAAAACTTGGGCATCAAAAGGAAAACTATCTCCGGAAGCAAAAGTTAAGCTTGGAAAATTTGGTAAGGCTGCGCTAGGCGAAGTCAAAGGCGGTGCCAAAACTTTAATGTTTAAAGATGCTCGGGATGCGGCGGCTGTCACGGCTAGAGTTCTAAGCGATTTCTCTCCGGAGGCGGGTTTAGCTTTGGCCGTCACAAACATTGGAACGATGGGAATCCATGAAGTTGGAACTTACGGCAAAAAACGAATGGAGCTTAAAGAAATGAGAGATATATTGAAATCTTCTCAGAAAAAGGGGGCATTAACTGACGACCAACGCAACTACATAGACCAATCCCTCGCGAGTATTGGCTTGAATGAAAAGCAATGCCAGAAATTTATAAAAGATAATTCTCCCAAGTTGGAATTTGGATATGCGGCCAGTGCCTGGTTTAATGAAACAGCATTAGGAAAATTATTAAATAAGTCCGGTTCAAGTCAACTTACTGCTCAAGAAAGAAGAATGGCTGCAATTGCTGGAGTAACTTCAGCACTTACAGGCACGGTAATATCCGAAGGTGCTTCTTTACTCGTACGTGTTCCGGGTGCTCGATCATCATTCAGAATGGCAGCTGTGCGTGTTTCAACTCAGTACATCTTACCTAGAGTTATAGAAAAAGGGGCAACAAAATTAATGGAAAAGCGTGGATTTATTGAAACTGAGGAGAAAAAGAAAGAATGGGTCGATTTATCTTTACAATCAATGAGGCTTACAACCACGGCAACTGCCACGATTTTCACCGGACTAGCTTTTCTCCAAAACCCTGCAGCCATGGCCCGGATTGAAAACGCCGTCGAAGAAACAGGGGAGGAGTTAAGTGATGTTATCTCTTCCACCAGTGAAAAAGCTGCGGAAACGCTCGGAGAAGTGCCTTTGGTAAAAACTATTGAAGGGGCTTTGGAATCTACTCCAACCGCTCCGGAACCGACAATTCAAATGGTTGAAGGGTTACCTACTGAAACTCCTACTGCTGAATTTCCGGAATATTATAAGGGTTTTGATGATCCAGGAATTGAAAATTTATTTGGTCAGACAATTGCAAGCGGAGAAACCGAAGCTGGTGTCCATTGGATAAAAACACACAATTTCGCCGGCGACGATCCTAATCAATACGCGGTTTTATATGACCTTGACGGTAACGGGGCTCCTGAAAAGGTCATCGTTTCTCAACCTGATGGTAATATTTTTTTAGGAACGCTTTTAAAAACCGATGACGGAGTACAATTACTAAGTCTAGAATCCTACTCGGGACCAGTAGAGGGCAGTTCAATTCCCGTGGAAATTAAAGATGCAATTGCAAGTCCTATTCCCGATAAACCCGAGTCCACAACCGCCCCAACTCCCACAACCACATCTCAACCAACTCCCGAGGCCGGCACTCCATTAACTGAAACTTCAAGAGAAAGTCCTGTAGAAACAGTGCTCGGAACACCCCAAACGGAAACGCCTCCCGCAGTTACTCCGCCTGAAGCACCTGAAACTACTATGCCAGAAGTTAGCCCCGCAGAAGCAACGCTTGTGATTGGCGGTTATTCCGATGCAGGTCCAAGTCTTTTCCAAGACAAAGACGGAGGGTGGCATTACGACACAAGTCCCCATGGTTCAGCAGAACCAAACTATGTTGACGCTGAAGTCGCACTTAATTCTAATAACGAAGTAGTAACAGTTATTCTCCCCGATGGGCAGACTACTTTTAGGACACCCGATGGCGATTACATAGGTTTAGTCAAAGATGACGAAGGGTGGTTTCTGCAAAGAGGGGAAGGGTTCGAATCCAAACCTCAGTTTGATGAAGGTGATATTCGTCTTGCAGAACGGCCTGACAACGCAAGAATCGTCTCTCTCCCCGAAGGTGGATATAGGTTGGTCGTAGATAAAATTGAATTTGATACCAATGCTGATGGCGAACCCGATAGTAGTATCACCTATAACGACGACGGAACTATTAAAGAAGCAATTCTTCCCGACGATAAAAAACTTTTTGTTGATCCAAATTCCAAGGGAATTCCTGGTATTCAGACTAAAATCTTAATGGAACATCCTGAAATAAGCCCTTTGGAGGCGGATAAGATCGCAACTCGCGTATATGCAAGAGGTGTCGATGCTGACCATTTGGAGGAAATAGATATTCAATCGGAACTTGCTCGGGTAGTCGAACCGCCACCCCCAGCCGAAGCTGTCAGTAAAGTTGAAACACCGGGAGGAACTTGGGGTTTGGATAAAGACGGAAATGTTGTTGAGGCAACTTTACCTGCTGACGACGAGGGAGTTGTCAAGCACCTTTCCTTTGAAGGTAAAGGCGTTGAAGAATACCAAAGAGCTTTCGCAGACCTTCGAGAGCAAGGTCCTGGAGATGAAGACAATTTGACTGTCCTACAAGTCGGAAAACTAGCCCAAAGGGCATTTGAGGCAAAAGTAGATTTAGACGATCATGGCGCTTTGCAGAAATTTGTTGACCAAGAGCTTCCTAAAATTAGCGAAGCTCCTGTCTCTCAAGGAATTCCTGGAATTCAAGGCATACTAACCCGCGAGCACCCTGATTGGACTAAAGATGAAATCCAAAAAGCGGCATTTGATGCATTCCAAAATGGTATAAGAACGAGTGATCTTGATGACCTTAGTGATGCTCACGATAAGGAAATATTTGACACGATTGTAAAGCCGACTGTTGAAGCATCTCAAGAACCTTTGGTTTTACAGATTCAGGATAAACTCCAAGAACTTCACCCTGATTGGACAAAGGAAGAGCTGCAAAGGGCAGCCTACCTTGAGTCTTTAAAAGGAACTAGCCCAGATGATATCGACGCATTGAAAGATGTCGAAGTACCCTATATACCAATTGAAGAAGAAGTTAAAACAGAGGATTTGGTAAAAGGACAGGAATTTGACACTGATGATGATGGAAAACCTGACTCTTGGTGGCTTGTAGATCCGAAAACTGGAAAAATTGAGTCTGGACACTTGCCAAATGGGGAGAGCTTAAATCTTGGAGAGGAAGGCGGTCCAACCGGAGTCACTCAAGAATACCTTGTTGAGGCAAATCCGAATTTGTCTCCCCTAGAAGTCGGAAACATCGCTTCGAATACGGTTAGCGAGCATGGTTTAAAACTTCCGGAAAAAGCCGAAGGTGAGGTTAATTTTAACAAGTTAGTTGGCGAAGAAGTAAGACCACAAGTTATAGAAACCATAAATCACCGCATTGCCCAACTTTCCCTTCAAGAATATCTCGAAAATAGATATAAATTAGACCCAAATAACGCTTATCAAGCCGTCAGGCAACTGGAATTGGTACCCATTGGACGTCAATCAGTTGCTAGTGTTGCAATAGGGACAGAAGCTCTGAATGAATTGCACCCAAGAGTAGATCTTCCAGGAAAAGGAATTTACGCTTGGGATATTGCACCCTGGAACGATTGGCTCAAAGAGAAAGGAGTGCTAAACTGAAAATATGGCTACAATAGATTTTGCAAAAGGAGTTGATTTTTCACCATTGGAAAGACTCGGAGTTAACAAAGAAGACGGAATGAAATTTATAGCAGCTTTGTCCCCGATGATTGATCTGGAATTTCAAACGAGAATTAAATCTGCATTTACTGATGAAGAGATGGCCGCAATCGGAACCGAGGCAGAAGGCAAAGGCATAAAGCCAGAAGACGGGATGTTTTTTCTGGAAGAAAAATATCACGCCAAAACAGGCAGATACTTCATGGAAGAAATGCGGCTTTTGTTTAACGAATACGTGCACCACGCGGCAAATATAATTGTAAAGGCCAGGCGTGACACAGAAACTTTTACGGAATCGGGAGAGGATAATACAAAAAGGTTCGACCAGCTAATGAATGAGAAGAAATACGAAGAAGCGGCGAAGCTTTTTGACGAGGTTTTAAGTAAAACCGAAATCCAAAATCTATCTTCGCAAATTACCTGAAAAGCTTCTCAAAGTCTTTATCGAAAGAAAAAATTTCTTTCTTCGATGCAATTTCTGAAAGGTAATTATCTACAAAATCAAATTTATTTTTAATCATCTTTTTTAGAACCTCCATTAAGATATTCTTTTTGGTCTCAATAATCCTCATATTCTTCAATGCAATTAGTTGTAAAAGTTGTTCAAGAATTATATTTCTATTTAACTTATACACGCTCCCAAAAGTCCAAATTGTTTCTGCTACCACAACAATCGATAACCTTCCTATCGCTTTTTCGTCTTCGATTTCTCTAACCACTTCGACTGCTTTGGCATAATGGATTTCAAGATCTTCTAAGAAATACCTAAGGAGAATATTCGTATCGAAGACATAAGATTTCATTTTTTAATTTTCCTTACCAAACCATACTTCTTAGCCAAATACTCTGCATAAAGTTTCTTTGCTTCTCTATCAATCTCTTCAATGCTTTTTCCCAAAAGAGAGGGGTGAACATACTTTTTAAGACTTCCGGCTGTTTCTTCAACAACTGATTTCCTTACAGGTCTTAATCTCAGTGTACCTTTATCTCTCTCGATAAGAACCTTCTTTTTGGGTTCTAGACCCAAAGACTCTAAGAGATGTTTTGGAAGCGTTATTTGTCTTTTCGACGAAATGGTTGCTATATGCATACTTTACTTATATCAATACGCTTTACTTTTGTCAAGGAGTAAAGTGTTTTTAAGTTTCAACCACGACAGGAAGAATCATCCTTCGACAAGTTTACACCGAGTCTATCGAGGCACTCAGAATAGATTTTGCTTTATATTTCTACGATAATCGGTAAAATCATTGGTCTACGGCCGGTTTTTTGGAAGAAGAATTTGCCAAGATAATCCAGGGTCACCCCATGAAGGACAGATTTTTTAACCTTTTGCTTCTTTTCAATCTGACGTTTTAATCTTCCACCAGCCTCATCCAAAAAGTCCTTATTTATTTTTTCAAATATAAAACCTCTGCTTATAATTTCAGGATTGCCCATAATATTTCCTCCTTTATCAAGTTTGAAGATAACTACGACCACTCCCTCGTTACCTAAAATTGCGCGATCTCCCAAAACGACTTTTCCGATATCCCCGACTCCAAGCCCGTGAACCAAAACTGCCTTTACCTGTATCTTTTCACCAATCTTTGCGTTTCCGTTTTCAAAAACCACATTCTCTCCGGGTTTTAGAGTAAAAACATTTGAAGGATCAGCTCCGTTACCAACCGCCAGCTTTTTGTAAGAGTGCATATAACGGATCGCACCACCAATCGGGATAAAATACTTAGGTTTCGCCAGATTAAATAGCTCACTAATATCGCCCTGACCGCCGTGTCCGGAAACATACAATCCTTCTTTTAAGTCGTAATAATGAACATCAACGCCTTTGTCAATTAATGCATCAATCACAAAGTCCTCGGATTCTTTTGAGTATGGCGGAGCGGGGTCTGCCGAAAAAATCATTGTATCACCAGATTGAATATGAACTCTTTCGTGATCTTCAATTGCAATTCTATACAAAGAACTCCCAACTTGACCATAGCAACCCGAGACTATATACATTAATTCGTTCCTTCTTAATCTATTTGCTTCATTTAAAGATACGGCTAAACTGGCTGGATATTTTAAATATCCAAGATTATAGGCTATCTCGGTCTTCTTTTGTACCGAACGTCCGATAAAAACAACTTTTCTACCGAGCGCCTCTGCAACATTTAGCATCTGCTGAAACCTTCCGATATTAGAAGATATTGCTGTCATGAACACGGCATTTCGCGCATCTTTAGCAATGTTTTCCATATTCCCTTCAATATGCCTTTCACCTTCGGCAAAACCAGGTTTATTCGCGCCAAGGCAATCTGATGCCAAAAATAAAACATTTTGTTTGGCCAGTTCTTTGGCTCTTTCAGTATCAAATTTCATTCCGTCAACCGGATTTTGGTCCATTTTGTGTTCAGGAACGTGGAATATCCTGCCTTCAGGAGTATCAATTGCAAACCCAACTGTGTCAGGAACCGAGTGGGTTACTCTAAAAGGAAATACTCTAAAAGGCCCAACTTCAAAATCTTCGTATTCAGGATTAAAAGTATTTACCTTAAAGTTACTGACTCCATAATCTTTAAACTTGTCTTTCAAGAATTCCGTTACCAGAGGACTTGACCAAATTGGAGCATCGACTTCTCTTAACAAAAAGGGGAGTGCACCAATATGGTCTTCGTGTCCTTGGGAAACTATAATTCCGGCTAATTTTTCCTTATTTTTAACTACATACGAAAAGTCGGGTATAACCAAATCCACACCAGGCATTTCGAGATCAGGAAAGCCCACACCGCAGTCAACAACCATCATTTTTCCTTCAGCCTCATAGACATAAAGATTCTCTGTAACGCTTACTGTTCCTGATAAAGCTATAAATTTTAAAGACATAATTAAACTAGTTGCATTTGTTCAACTTCTTCTTTCTTACTACTTTCCTTATTCTTTATTTCTTCCAATATTCCCGGTAATTTTTTGAAATCCTCCACCGTCTGCTCTTTGACCGAAGGATTTCGTAATCCTGCGGCAGGGTGATACATGGGAACTACAACCAAATCTTCGCCTTCCCAGTTTACATCAAACTTTTTACCATGGACTCCAGTAATTCTAGCACTTGGCAAAAATTTTCCCATAGAAAAACGCCCCAATGTAACTATAATCTTCGGACTTATTATATCAATCATTTGATCCAAATAGAGTCCGTAGGCTTTAATTTCATCAGGTTCAGGATCACGATTTTGGGGAGGACGATGGTGTACAACATTCGTGATAAAAACTTCCTGTCGAGTTAAGCCGGCGGAAGAGAGGAGTTGATTTAAAAATGCACCAGCATTACCTACAAAAGGCTCACCTTTTTGATCCTCGTAATACCCCGGACCCTCGCCGATAAACACAATTTCAGTTTCCGGATCACCTACTCCAAACACCAACTGAGTCGCACCCTTTCTAAGGGGTAAATTCTTATCTTCCCGCATTTGCACTTTTAACTTATTAAGTTGTTCTTGTTTGTTCATGATTAAACGCGACCCGAATGGAAGGATATTAAGCTGAATTGAAATTATTCGTATTCATTCGTAGCATTCGCATAAATTCGTAGATTAGCATTATATTTATTGAAGAAACTGTTTAACATTCTCGGTTGTAACTTTAAACGTTTGAATTTTTCCCTCAACCATATCTTTTGCCACTCTTCTAACAATTCCTTGAATAGTTCTTTCAAGTGTTCTCATTCCGGCATCATAACCAAGTGGTCTGACGATTTGCGGCCAGACGGTGTCATCAATAACCAAAGCCTCGGATGAAATTCCTGACTGCCTTATTATTTTGGGAAGCATATACTTCCTCCCAATCGTTATTTTTTCTTGATCAGAATAAGAAGGCATCTGAATTGGTTCCAGTCTATCTAAAACCGCTGTTGAAATACTATGAGTATTGTTGGCGGTTGCGATAAACATGACCTCAGATAGATCAAACGGGTAGTCAAGATAATGATCGCTA
>LBWB01000011.1 GCA_000993405.1 Candidatus Woesebacteria bacterium GW2011_GWB1_39_12
TGCTATTCCGGTTTCTTGTTCCGTCGAACAAGAAAAGTGAGAGATGAAGGTGTCGACTTTCCTTCGGTTTACTCTCACAAAGTCCTAGAAGACTTTGACATCTCTGGGGCTGATGTTACCTGTGTCGTCGGAGAGTGCTTTCACTCTCCCGATGTCTATTCTTCCTGCTGCTTCCCGGTTCAGGGGGCGAAATCAGAAATCTCCAGCAAATTCTCAGCAATGAAATTGTTTCGCAATTCGTGGGGAACATGATCTCTTGAATTTCTGTAGATCAGCTTGAATCTTGTTTTAAATTGCTCGGCTTTTTTCTGCTCTTCTGATGTCAGAGACGAAGATTCAGCAATCACTCTCAGTTGTTTGATCATTCTTTCCATCGCTTTTGAGCGGCACCACAGCAGAAAATCATTTCTTGCAGACAAGTCAACAATAGCTTCGTCCCACATAAAGAATGGCAGATCGCGGTATACTACTTTTTGTAATCCATACAATGAGTGAATCCACAACATGCAATAGTCGCCACGAATTCCAATCTGGACAATCGGGAAAGAATTTGTGTCAAATTGTTCAGCAGCGCTGTGGCTAAAGTTGAAATCTTGATGGTTCAACTTGGGATATGGCTTACCAATTTGATAGAGTTCTGGCTGTGTTCCAAAACGGACATTGAAACCTGCGTCTCTCATACCCCTCACCAAATTGTGAAAAGCTTCCAGTTTATGTTCTGGGTTTCCTCCACTTTTGTATGTTGTCAGGAACTTTTTCATTGTCAGACCCTTTCCAGCAATCCCACGGGACAATGAATCACCTGCCCGGTGAAGAACCTGCCTCCGCTCTTGGATACATTGCTCAACTTCAATTTCACCTTCTTGGTTGCCATTCCGACAATCTCACCTTCAACACCGGCAAGATATTTAGGAGAGACTGCTGATGTGATGACTACCTTATCGCCAACTCGGAAATCAGTGTTCTTCTTTGGCTTGGGATCGGGAGGAATGACATTTCCATCCCAGCCTGGAAGATCCTGACCTTCGATTGACTTTTCTGGCATCACGAAAACACTACTACCATCAAGGTCCCCAAAGAGACATCCTGCGTCATTGCCTTCTGCGTCCCTTGACGCAAACAACTTTGCATTTCCCTCAAAGATCAACACCAAGGCAGGATTGCCTGGATTGTATCTCCAACATTCTGAATCGAGTTCTTCCTGAGTCATTGCTCGAATTTCGATCAGCTTCCTGCCAACAAAACCCTCACTCATCGTTGTTCTCCTCGGCATCAGACAATGCGTAGTTGATTCTTCCTTCTCCCGGGAAACTGACAAAAACCACTTCTCCCTGATCAAGGAGATAGTCAGTGGCACTTTCAATGAAGAATTGATTTGGCTCGGGTTTCTTCGCTTCTTCGTTCATTCGCCGGACCAGTTCTTCGTTGCTCAAATCCCCGACTCCACCTTTGTCTGTCATCAGATTTGTCCTTTTTTGGGAGGTTTGCAGTCCCTCCCTGGCATATCATTGCAATCCGTCGATGCATCTGTCCGGATTGTCTATCGCAAGAACCGAGGAAGAAGGATGTGATCCTCGGTTCTCTGTTCTCGTGGGAGAGAACCTTGTCAATCTTTTTCCAACAATTCCTTCAATTTCTTAAGTTCTGCCATAAGAAATTGAAACTTGGGATCGTCACCAAAAATAGTTCTGAAATCTTCGAACGATTGCAAGTTGTCAGCAACCACCGCAAGGACGTAAGGAACTGCATATTTGGGGGAGCATTTGTTTATCCTTTGAAAAATTACAAGGACAGGTTTGCAGTCTCCTGTCCTTTTGCTGCACTGCGAGGTCGGCGTTGCGGAAACAAGATCTGCGATGTGAGACACGCTGCATTTCAACGATGCTATTGACCTTGTGCTTGCTGTTCTTTGACCTTCCCGTCGGTTCAGGGGCAGATCGCCCAACTTGACTTGAAATCAACATTTGCAGTAATCTTGACAATGAATCAAAATTCACCGAAACTAATCTTTGATTCAAAAATAGCTTTAAGATGGGTATGTGAGAAATGGGATCGCCAGTTCCAGTGGATGTGATCTCTTCCATGAGAATAAATTCTCATAAAATGACACATGATTCGGCGAACTTCTCTTGTCTCATCTATTTGAGATTCAAGTCGGTTTTTCAATTCCCTCAATTTCATTGCGAAGTTGTTCATCAAAGGAGTTTGGCACCACAGAACAAAATCAGTGTCATCTCGAAGATCGAAAGCAGCACATCCCCACCTCATGAATGATTCTTGTTCAGCATGTTTCTGAGTGATCAATCTCAATTTATGTTCCGGCGCATACATCCAGATATAGACTTTTCCGTATCTCATCTCAATCTCCACGAATGGCACTTCGTCAAGATTGGTCACATAATTGTCTATCCATTTAGTTGGATCCATTTCTATTGAGCAAGAAATTCCAGATGCAAATTGAACACTATCATCCTGAAAGCCAAATATAATTTTGTGTCCCATTCCCTTGACATAACACATCAACTCTGAAAATCTTTTCAGTTTTTCCTGTGAGATAGGTCTGCCATAAATAGATTCCAAATAGTTTTCCACTTTATTCTCCTTGGTGGTCAGCAAAAACTTCTATTTTCCTGAGAGACTCCCACATGTCGTCATCATGTATGAAATGATCAGTGTAACTCCCGTAGACACTCATAAATTGATTATATATTTTGCTTGCCTGGGTTGAATGCCCATAATCATTTTGCACCTTTACATGAAGTTGCTTCAATCCCTTTTTCATATTTTCCATCAACTGGGTTCTGCGCCAGATTACTTTTTTACTGGCACTGGACAAATTCAAAATTATGAGCGCCCAGGACAACCCATATTGATAGAGATGTATTTTAATTGAGTAAGTAGAATGGAACCAAAGCATGATTATTTTTCCAGGACGAAAATCAACACCAACAAATGGATGATCACGAAGTCCTGGCACATTTTCGCGAAGAGTGTCATTAATCGGATCAAAAAAATCTCCATATCGATAAATACCACTTTCTCGCTGTGTTCCGAATTGGATTCTCCATCCTTGTTCTGTCATCCCACGCAGCCAGACAAGAAAAGTTTCTTCTGCAAGGAAATCAATAGCATCTCCTTGTTGTGCAGCCAAGGTTTCCCACAAAGTCTCACTCATTTTAGCTTTCCTTTCCTGCTTCAATCAACATTTGAGCCATCTGAATCGGGTCAAAGGAATCTCGAATAGCCGTGGGAATAACTTCACTCGTGGAACCATACATATATTTGAATTTTTTCACAAATCTATTAGATTGATCCACATTGTGATAAACTCCTTGGCGTTGCTCTCCATTGAAATGTTCTCGCAAATTTTTCAATCTTTTCAAATATCTATTCATCGTAGGAGTTTTGCACCAAACAACAAACCGCCCGTCATCAGACAAATTGAACAGCGCAGTAAAACTATCAAAAACATCGAAATCAAATTTTGAAACTTCATCAAGAGAATAGAACCAAAAATAGCAGGATGAACGAAAATCAATTGCCACGAATGGAGTTTCAATCTCGTATGACTTCAAGATGTTTTGTGGAAAATTTCGAAAATCTTTTAAATGACACGAAAATGCATTGTGATTGGTGCTTAATCCTGAAAAAATCTTGAATCCAAATTTTTCAATTGATTCCAGCAACTGACGAAACTTTGTCATCCTCATGTCATCAATCTCAAATCCAACCCGAATATCAAAATTGTTCAATTTCATTCTCCTATATTAGTTTAAAAACTCACGACATCTTGCTTCAATTTATACGGCATTGCGAAACTATTCTGATAACTTCCCGGGGCGCAAAAGTGAGCCAGAAGGAAATTGACGATGAACATCTAGCAAAGTTTGAGGAGAAGCATCAACAGGAATGTGCAGCCTGTTTCTGGTATAGATTTGATCAAAGTGCTTCAAAATCACCATAGCCTCTTTTTCTCCGGTGCTTTGTCTTTGAAGTTTCACCAATGTTCTTCGATATCTTTCCATTTCGATAGTTCTACACCACAGCAGAAAAGGACCAGAAGAAGAAAGATTGAACAGCGCGCCGGGCCAACCACTGAAATATGAATCATAAAAATACCGGTCTACTGGTTGAACCTCTGATGGCCAAATCTTACATGCTGATTCATCAATAAGTCTCACCTCAACGAGAAGATAGTGTTTGAAATCAATCACCAAATTTTCCAGTGTAGTTTGGCAATCAAACTTTTTTCCGCTCAAACATCCTTTTTTTGAATAACAAGCAGTACCTCCGAAAGATACAGCAAAACCAGCAGATTCGAATGCTCTCAACCAAGAGTTGAACAAAATAGATTTGACGGGACTCAATTCTCTGATAAAGTCTCTTTTGAAATTGTCCCAGAAACATTTCATTTTGTTTCTCCCAGCAGATATTCTACATCTGGGGTGTCTCGATTCGTGATATGATCTGTGCAGTTGGAATAGACTTGATCAAAAATATCAATCAAATGGATGGCTGATCTAGGTCCAATGGTGTTGCCCAATTCCACCAACTTGTCTCGGAATTTGTCCATCAATGGCGTCGAAGACCACAACACAAATGGACCCCTATTAGTCATGTTAATCCAAATATTCCTATCCTTTTCATTCATCTCCCTCATCAATCCCTCAAAGAAGTTTGGTTTGAAAAATGATACTCCGATGCAATCTTTTTCAAACACAAATTTAGCTGCCACCAAATCCTTCAAATTGGAGATGTCCGTACACAGATTTCCAAGATATCGTTCAGATGCTCTTGGACTGTACTCAGCATCTCCAGAAGGAGCATATAACATCTTTCCGTGGGTAGACCTCGTGTTAAAAACGTAGTACATCCAACGCCTGAATTTACCTACATGGTAGGTATTTGTGTCCGAGCAAAAATCACCGATCTCTCCCCAAGGCGTGTGTGTCATAGCAGTTCTCCTATGTTGTGATTCGGGCGGAACAAAGGAAGCCAATCAACAGAATTACTTTTGGCAAAATTAAAGAGTTTGTGCTCAAATTCCCAGAAATCAGAATCCGCCGGCGAGGAGGACGTTTTGCGCACCTGCTCCAACAGATTAGCATACTTGTTGATTTCTTTGGGAAAGAAATATGTCAGTTTGAAATTCATGTCAAAGATCAAAATATCTGCATCTGGATGATTACTGAGGTAGAAATGGGGACTATTACGTAGCATAATTATGTGATCGTAAATAAGAAACACCAAACTATTCCAATCTTTTGGTTGATTTTCTATAATTTGCTCACCTCCTATCCATTTTCCGTCCTGCACATAGACCACTCTTCTCACAAATGGTGCGTGGTATCTTGATACTTTTCTCACAAATTCTACCGCTGTCATTCTTCGTCTCCAAGTGTAATCAAATACTTCCAGTCCAATTTTTCTCTTTGCGATGGCAACAAATGATCAGTCATTTGCAGATAGATTCTTCTAAAATCAGTGAGCAATTTTTTCCCAGGTTCTACATTTTCGTATGGCAACTTTTGAGCGTTTAGAAGTCCTAATTGTCGCAGAAACTGATCCATCAGTTGAGTCCTTTGCCACAGCACCATCGGTCCTTGATTTGTCAAATTCAGGAAACATTGAGAACCTATCCAGTATTCCTGCCTTGGTGCTAAACCTTGTTTACACTGGAACCATATACGGCAAATGTCTAATCTCCCCCAGAATTCCAATTCTACCGCAGGAAAGTCTCTCCAATTCAACAAAGATTCTGCAACTGTAATCTCACAGATCCTGTTTCCAAACTTGTTTTCTTTCAACCCATTTCTAAACTGCAAGTGAATCGAGGAAACTTCCCCAAACACAATTTCAAGGTTGTTTTTCTTCAAGGATTCGAGGAAATTGTCAAATCTTTCCAAGGCTGTTGCATCAGCTTCATCTCCGATTTCACCCCAGCATGTTTCAATCATTTTGTCCTCCGGATCAATTCCGGCAAAAATTCGATGTCAAGTTTTTCTGACTGGACATTTGTCGATAGGAAAAATCTCTCGAAGTCGTTGCGCAAACCACACAACCTATTTCCTGCATTTGAATCATATCTGATGTCGTTGTGGATCTTTTTCAATTGTTTGAGGAAATCGTCTGCCAATTTATTTCTCTGCCACAGAATTGCTGGTCCTTGATTGCTCAAATTCAACACGAAGGTTGGATAGTACCATAATGTCCTTAGGTATTCTATATTTTGCGGTATTTTATGAAAAACCATCACCCACTCATTTTTCCCGCAAAAACACTCCAAGATTGGAAAATTACCCATATCTGATCCTATGTCTTCCAATTTTTGTTTGGCAGGATTGAATCGTTCTGTGCCGATGTTGCATGATGACAAAAAACGGGACACTCTGAATTGGTATCCCATTTGATGAATGTCTCGCAGAACTTGGATGGCATTTGTCCAATTTTCAGATGCCGGATCCTGTGTGTCTCCGATTTCACCCCAAGGTGTATTCAATTTTTTCCTCCTTTGAGAAAATCCCAGTCAATCTTGTCTCTGTCAAAATACGTCTGCGAACTTGCGTATATCCTGTCGAATTTTTCAAGCAGTCTGTATTGTCTGACAAGGTCCATGTCAACATCTCTGGCCAGCCAGCCCATCTCAATCAATTTCCTGCGAAAATTGTTCATTGCTGCCGTTTGAGTCCATAGGAATAATGGACTATTCCTGTCAAATTGATGAATGCTTCTCTGGATTCAAATGTTGGACAGTGCCTGGCGTTTCTCAAAACATCTTCTCCCCAAAAAGTCAGCATACATTTTGCATTTTGAAAAACTATTTGCACAACCAGGCATTTGCTGATGTTTTCAACCTCAAATGACAAATATCCTTGATATGTTGGATTTCTGACTTTTGCAATTCCATCTTCGGAATATGTTATTACAGTCCGTTTTTCGAAGACTTTAGTGGCAATCTCATGTGCAAATGTATCCAAATGATTGTTATATTCCCTGGTTGTATCTCCTATTTCACAAAATAAAGTTCTCATTTATCGCTCCATTTCGGAAAGCACTCTTCCAACAGCATGTCTTTTTTGGAAAGTACGAATGCTTGCATGTTAAATCTGATTCTGTCAAATTCTCTTCTGTCTTCCAACGTCGCTCGAAGCTGACCAATTTTGTTGAACCAGTTGTTGAACTGTCTCGGCAAAAAACCTGTGAGATGATGTTGCGATGAGAAAATGAAAATCTCAGAATCGGGAAACACTTTTGCTAATTCCCAAATAGTGAAATTTGCGTTGGTCACAAAAATCTTTCTATACTCGTGATCAGTCCAAAATGCCGTTGACAACAATGGTTCCATATCGTTGGCAATTTCTGTGTAGCATCTCACCCTATCTGGACTCTTTTCAGAAAAAAGAAAGAGAGTAGGGTATTTGGATAGTATATTGTAATGTGTCTTTTTCAAAAACTCATTCACTTTGTTTTCTCCCTCAAAAACCTTCTGCTAGATATCTCGAATTGACAAGATAGGCATGCATCATTCCATCTCTGATATCCATCCATTGTTCGATGCTTTCAGATGCTGTTTGCTCAATGGTTATATCTATTTCCGACATTTTGAGAAAAAATCTTGACGCTTTCCTGCTGATAAACCATCTCACCTCAAAATCTCTCTTTGTATCAAAGACATAAATTTCACAATCTGGATGACTGCGAATCTCATCCCAGGAATTAAAACGATCTAAAAACTTGACAAAGATTTTTGCTTGGCTGCGATCACACCAAAACATCAGCCATTGGAGTTCTTTGCTCAACAAATTTGCGATGCTTCCATATGCCAGAACCTCATTTGGGTGGCTCTCGGTGTAAATATAGAAAGGATAACTGTTCTGTCGTGCTTTGGCATGAAATTTCATCAAAAATTCTTCTGTTGTCATTTATGTTCTCCGGCCAGTTGTTTGATGTCCCATTAGAACATTTTCCCCATTGATTGATGTACCGTGATTATGATCCAGTCCAAAACAGATGGAAAATCCAGATTTATCGAGTTTCCGCAAGAGATTCATGAAATCTTCTGCCCTCACTGGATCAAATGGTCCATCAAATTCCCATTTCATTCGAAAATCTCCTTCAGTCTGTGATTAGGTCTGAATTGATCAAGGTTTTGTTTTGGATGCCCCATTGCAAACAAACGCAAGTGTCGCCAGAGAATCTCTAATGGTCTTCTCTCCTCATATTCTTTGATAAACCTTTCTGTTTGGGACAACAAAAGTCCAAACTGAACAATTTCCCTTGGAATGAACATGTATAGTTTCAAATTTCCGTCGAAAATCAAGGTGTCATCGTCTTTGTGTTTTTGAAGCCATTTCATGTTGGATTCTGATCCTGGAATAATGTCCAACATTGACCAAGGATCGTGTTCGTTTTGTACCACGATTCTTTTTTCCCCTACAAAGAAAGCCAACGATCTCCAATTACCCAGTTTTTGAATGATTTCATCGAATATTCTATAAGACTCTTCTTCTGGAAGATAAATATACCTCATTCTCCCATCAATTTCTCCTCGTTCGCCAATAGCCATCATCAGGTCAATCAATTGCATTATTTGCTCCCTTGATTCAACACAGCCATTCTTTGACTTTGTTGTCTGGCCTAAAAGCGTCAAGCAATTCTTGCGGGTTGATAGTTGTTATGTTGTATATTTTGCGCCGGATTCGTAAATATTGTTCAGATGATTTGATAGAGATGGAGAATGTTTGAGCAGATCCCAAGAGAAGCGCGAATCTAAGCAATTCCTTTGGAACAAAACACTTCAAATTGAAGTTATCGCCAAAGACGAGGATGTCTTCATCTTGATGTTCTTTGAGCCACATATCAAAATGGACAGGTCCTTTGGAAACTTCGATCCTGTCTTTTTTGTGGAAGAATGTCAATGTGTGCCATGTGCCAAGCCTTGTGACGATTTGGTCATATAATGAAAAGAAAGTGTCATCACCAAGAATCCATATATTTCTAGCAGGATGGTTAATTCCTTGGTGTTTTACATTTATGAGCAAATCTCTTGTAGTCATTTAAAATTATTCTCCCATCCAGGTCTAAATGCTTTGAGTAAATTGAATGTACTGATGGAGCTATATCCGCTAAATAAGTGATCGTTTTTCGTTATAATATTTGTCATCGTAAATGGATAATCAGTCAAAAAACCTATTTGGTCTATCTTTTTTTGGAATTTTCTGAATTCATCAGGAAAAAATGAATGCAATAATCCGTTATCATCAAATAAAAATATATCAATCTTTTCATCTGGATATATCAGCATCCATGCCGGATTCCACGGATAGCTATAATGATACCCAAACTCTGCTTTGACCATGTATCTGTCGTGATTGATAAAAACTACAAATGGTCCTGGACTGAACTCTGACTGGCACACAAAAGCAGCATTTGTACCACGAATATCTTTTCCCTTTTCAAAATAAGAAACAAAGTGGAATACCCCATGTTTATCAGAATTTAAAAAATAAAACTTCTGCAAAATTGGTAGTACATCAGTAAATGATTCCATGTTATTTCTCTCCAAGGATTCTGGCAATTTCTGGATGCAATTGTCGCAACATGTCTATGTGGGATTCATATGTTTGTTTTGTAAGAAAAGCATAGAATTTATCCTCAACGGTAGAAAATTTGCTAGTAATCCTAGCTGTTTCCCGCCTCAGTGTCCAAATTTTTCCTAAATACTGGCGGAAAATATCAGGAATAAACTGCACCATATCGGAGTCAATATATAAAATATCTGCTGGATAATTTTTAGCATCAAATCTATCTCTGCAATAAACCCAATGATCACCAACCCCTTTCCCTCTTTTTGCTACAATTTGTTTGCTGCAGATGAACAAGGCAACTGGATAATTTTCAGGAAGAACTGTTGTTTGCCCGCGTTCAACACATCGCCCAAGGTCATTCCTGTGATCGATAAAGCAATATCCAGAGTCCTGGATATTCTGCAACAATGTGATGGATTCCATCTGATATCCTTCTCTTGGCAGGGGACTTTTCAATTCGCGTAATTGTCCGCAGTGTGTTCGCTTGGAACGCCATCTTTTCAGGGAATATATCCCATCCCTGTTTTACGAGCAAACCCATCAATAATATCTTGCGCCTGATAATACTCATCAGAATTATAACCAAATACTTTTCCTATGAAATTATGAAGATGTAGCATGCCAAAACAAAATTTAATCATCTCTTCCGTGAGATGATAGATGATATCTGGCTGCCAATTTCCTCGGATGTCAAAAACTTTCAAAGACAGCAATCCAGGATAGTGCTCAAGGACATTGAACAATGAATGACATCCAACAGGTTCTCTCTCAAAACTGCTGTGGAGTGTGTTCCAACATCTGATATAAACATAACCATCAAAATAATACACAACGGCATCATCCGTTTGATTTAGCAGTTCTGAATTGTCTTGCAAGTCTTGGATGTTTGAATGTCTTCCACCAATTGGCAGATTGCTCTGTTCAACCAGCCAAGCAAGTTGTTTGTTTCTATCCCAATCAGCCATTTTGCCTCTCCAATTCTTGCCACCAGATGCGAATCCATTTTATGCAAATATCATTCCATTGTTTCGACAAGGAATAATCCAGTTTGTCATGAAGTTTTTTCATTGTCGCCAAACATTCCAGATCCCGATATGTCAAAGAAATGACTAATTTAGGATTATTTTCTGAATCAACTCTCCAAATATCCCAAGACTGGTAATCAACGCACATTTTGAAAAATATAGCATCAAGTCCAGACGGGTGTAATATATCTTCTCCTCTCCTCCAAGGACCAAATATGTGTTTACCATGTGATTCACCTACCCACCAAAAACAACGGCGAACGTCGCGTTCCGCGGCTCGGAGACGGATATCTCTCCGATAGTGTGGTTTGACTTTTTGTAAAAACTGATCACTATTTAATTCATTCATCTTCCGTCTCCTCTGCTCTCCGCTCCATTTCATACCACCACAATCTGATCCAGGTTTTGCAGATGTTGTCCCACTTTTCTGCTTGTTTTGGATGGCATTTCAGCCAAATTTGGCGCATTGCAAGCATTGCCTTTATTCCATCTCTGTCGCACCAAAAAATTCTGATTGGCTTTCGTCCAATTTCACACTTCCAAATTTCCATTTTGTCGGCTGTATCAAATCCCCAATGCGATGGGGAGACGAAAAGAGGGGTTTGCCCCAGCATATCCATCTCTGGTCTGCAAAGCCTTAGCCAGTCGACCCCGTGCGTCAATGGAACCATCTCTACTTTTTGTTTTGTAGTAAGAGATAAAACAAACAAGTCATTGCATGAACCAACAATATTTATTCCTTGTGCAACATAATAAGTCCTCAAAAATTCTCTTTGCGTCAAAGGTGAATAGTCGTTCATTTTATTCTCCTGGTTTAGGACTGATCATAGAAATCCTAATTTCTTGAAATTTTCTATTCTTGCGAGATGAGATTCTTCAGCATGTATAGTCGCCATGTTTGCATCATTCTGAATTTTATCCACTTCCAATGCTCTCTCGGATTCCAAGATATCCAGCAAATTTTGTTTGAAGAAATCAAGAATTTCCGGAGCCAAATTACCTACTTCAAACGCAATTTGTGCCTCTACTGGCAACATATAATTGTGTTTGATATTGAAATCTTGAATCGACATTCCTAATTTTCTTGCTTCTTCTTTTTTCATGCTCATCTTTTTTTCATAAGATAAAACTATATCGGCATACACCTTTGTACTTTGCGGATACAGGCAAATTTTGAATTTGTATCCTGCAAACTGAATAGGCTGAAATTTTTTGGCATCTGGAAAGAATTTTTTTGGCGTGCAAACATTGGCTGATTCAACATAAAAAGTCGTGTAAGCTATATGCCCCATCAAATCCCCAACATCAGTTTTGAAAATCAACCACATTTTCCCTTTTGAGTCGATATATTGTTCCTTATGAAGGATTTTCATTGTTTGCTCCTCTATGAATATTCCATATGTAAAACATTTTCAACAAATTTCTTCCAAGACGAATACCTTTCATTGATTGCCAAAAACAACTGATAATCAATCGTTTTCAATCCTCCTACTCCTGCTGCCGATGGAATCCGTCCATTCTTTTTTATAATTTCTGTGGCTTTGTCAATCATGTCATCTTCTGTCCATGAATCGCGAATCCACCTTCTGAGTCTCACAGGAGGAATGCCACCAAATTGATGAACGAAATCAATCCATTCCATTTGTTCAACAACAAATTGATAAACCTGTTTCAACTTTGGTTTTTGCCAAAAATATTCCTGAATGATGTTTTGTCCTGTTCGCCGCAAATACTTCTGAAAAACAATTGCTGCTTCATCTAGTGAATTGACTTCTATGTCGGTTTTCTTCCATGAGTCTCTGGCTGTTTCGATTCCAAGACTTCCCAAAAAATCATGCCACGTCATTCCGAGGTAGCCCAGATATCCTATCAGTCGTTGTCCATATTTTTTGCTCCACTTTGCCGAGTTCGCCAGTGATTCATCTTTCTCGAATTTAGACAAGAAATCTTGTGTGGCATCATCCAGTGTTCGATAACTGACGAGATGTGCCAATCCCTGTCTGGCGAGAATCAATTTGGTGATTTCCATCTCCTCAAATTCCATTTCTCGTTCAAGTGAATCAATTTCGACAAACTCTACCAAGTCCATCATCGTCCTCCCAAAATCTGCTGCACTCTCTTTTGTGCATGTTCTTCACCAGCAAGAATTTCGACCATTCTTGTGAAAATTCCGTGAAGTTGTTTTCTGTCGTCTCCTTTTAGGTTTCCCCCGATCAAAATCAACTGATTGACAAACTCTATATCTTCTGGTGAAAACAACACTTCTACTTTTTGAAGATCAAAGTCGATCAGTGCGGCGGATGCCCCCCTATAAAAAGAATAATTGATATATTTTTCTTTCCAACACGATTCTGCAAAACCAACAAAGTTAAAATAACTCGACCCGTCACCAAAAAACCTTGTTGAATTATCGCTTCTGTGAAATTCCAACAGATATTTTCCTGAAAGATTGCCAAAATCAACATTTTCCCCACAGCAGGAAAAACGATGATCGCATCCAAGTGCTCTCGCTAAATCTTTTATTGTTGCTTCAAACTTCATCATTGATCTCCTCGAAATGAGCCAAAATTCTTTGTCTGATTGAAGGTCGCAAACGCATTACACCAGCAAAGAATTTTGCACCTGGGATGTAGACTTCTTCCGATTTCAACCAAAGTCCGATGTTGGCATCAGTGATATACCGCAAAAATCTTGCTGGATGCAGGCTCTTAGGTCTTTCTGGTCTGGTTGTCAGTTTCAAGCCAAAACGATCTGCAAACTCTTTTTCAGACAAAGATCCTTTGCGAGAATTGCATGAATGGCAAGCAGTTGTTGTGTTTTCAAAATGAGGAGGTCCTGAAGCGCTTTTAGGAATGACATGCTCCAATTCCGGTTGTGGAAGATTGTCGCCATATCCGCATTGAATGCCGCAATATTGACAACGATATTCATCACGCAGAAACACGTTCCATCTCGAGAATCTGACGGAACGATTTTTTTGTGGAACGTATCTTGGTAGGTAAACAACTGCCGGTCTTGGCAAATCTTCATTTTTGGCAACACCAACAGGATTTGGATATTGCTCCAAAATAAGATTCTCCATCGTTTGGCGGTTCTTAAATGGATTCCAATCGCAGTTGGGCAAAAGGATGTTGGAATAGACATCTTTCCAGTCCTGAACATCCCATACCGAAGAATCGCTATTCAGAACCAAAACTTTGTCATTCATTTGACTTCTTTCTCAAAGTATAAAATTTCAGAATGTTTCAATTTGACAAAAAGCATCCGCTAGACGAGACAATATCTGTTCAATCTCCTTTTTTCGCTCTCCATCAAGAAACCGATGCATTTCTTGCATTTTATGGACAAACATAACCTGCTCTTTTGTCATCCGCAACCTTGCTTTGATCTGTCCATTTTCAACGGACCAAACATAGTGTCCAAGCGTAGATATATCGGAGAACCATTTTATCCATATTCTCTCACCATTTGCGCAAATCCATTGTCGCCATTTGGAGCAGATTACTTCCAATGGTATTCCGTATCTCCAAAGTTCCAATCGAGTCTTTCCAATATAGTTTGAAAAAACATTTGGAATGTTCTTTCTTCAAGCTGCAAAAATTGCAGACTTTGGCTGAACTACAAACGAACGCCATTCTTGCGAATTTTGCTCAACAGCCTCTGTTCCATCAGCAAAAGCCTTTGGAAATGCTTTTCTCAAGATGTTCAAAGATCCATTCACATCTGAGTTGACCAGGATTCCTTCTGCTGTTTTGAACAAACCACGTTTGATCCTGCGACCAAGATAGTTCTCGTGATGTTCAACAGATTCAAGATCCAGAGCGGAACACTTGGAAGTGTAGGCTTCATTGACCTCAATGACCTCAATTCCTGCGAGTTCTGCTTTGTAGGAAATCTGCTGAATCAACTGAAAGAAAGGAAGAGCAGTGAAATTCTGATTGTTGGACTTGCCAATGTTTAGTTTCTGCTTCCATTGCTTGTTCCTGCCAATGACAATCGTTCCGATGTCGTTGGCTTTGCAGGATTCAACGACAAACTTCGAGACCTGATGAAACAAGTGTTTGATCTTTCTGTTTCTTTTCCTGATCAGCCTGTGAATGGACTTGCTGGACTTTCGACCTTCTTCCAGCAACGATTGCATCTCTGCTTTTTTCTTGTTGAACCACTGATTGATGGACTTCGCTGCGCCACCTTTGACAAGAATTGGTTGAAATTCTGGTTTGTCTGATGTCATGGCACAGAGATTGTTGACTCCTAGATCAATGGACAACCTGTTGTTTTTGTTGAGATGCAAGTCTTGCGGTCCCCTGACGAACACGACCTCAAGGATGATTTCTCCTGTTGGTTTGGGAACCAGCCTGACTTCTTGAACTTGTTTTGCTTTGGTTTTGACTTGAATTGAGGTTTTGCTCAATTTGATCATTCCCTTTTCGAGTGCTTTCTTGGAAATTGCTTGGTTTGAATAGATCAGGCAATTCCTTCCTTTCTGTTTTTCCTTGTATTTTGGAATTTTTGGTCTTCCAGCGAACAAGTGAGGTTCTGCGTTGAATTTTTGCAGGGTACCGAAGAAACTGCGAAAACCACGATCAATTTGTCTCAGGACTCCTTGGGCAACCTTCGCAGGCAATGCTCGGTAGGATTCTTCCTTCTGAAGCTGCTTGTCCAAGGAATTGTAATTCAAGAATTTGTCAGTTTCGAAGAAATGTTGCCTGACCGAATAGAGTCCACGATTGAACAGGTTTTTGGAAGCGAAGCAGAGTTGATCTGCTTCTTGCCAGTGTTTTCCTTTCAAAACGTGTTGTTCGGTCAATAACATTTGATTCCTCGTATATTTAATTATACTCTATATTCGATTAGAATTCCTTCTTTTGCGAAGGAATTTTGAAATTATTTTTGCAGGACAAAAAGGAACAGGATTCAAGATCTAGAATTGATTGGTTGAAGGTTGTATCATACCATTGAACGAATAGTTTGGAACATCAGCCGGAACAACTTTTTGCAGTTCATCGATAAAATCCATCAAAAATCTCCAGTCTGGACACAGATTATGTCAATCTAATTTCAATAACTTGAAAATATTTTTATTTAATGAATGAATCACCTCAATTCATCAAATAGCCAATTAGTCCAGCAATTCTCCATCCGATATCTGATTCCTGAAAAGTCAGAACACATTTTTTCAAGATAATAGATAGTTTCTAAATATTGACAGAAAACCTCATCAAAAACGACAAATTTTCCGCTTTTGACACCTACTACCAAAAAACCTTGAAATGGTCTCAGATAGTGAACGAAAGATATTCTACCACTATAGTAACTTGCAGTTTTGCTTTCACCAGTAGGAAGAAATAAAATCACATCTGTATCACCGAGGCTATCAATGAATTTTAACTTATCGTTCCACAACGGATCATCAAATTTAGAAATAGTTTTCTGGTAAATTTCATTAGGATTCATTTGCCGCTCCTCAGTCTCGAAGCAATTTCTGGCGCAACCATCGCACTATTCTTTGCTTGATACTTTCGTTTACTTTGTTAAATTCATCGCGCAGTTCCAAATTATTGCAGCAATAGCTTTCAGTCAGATGAAAGGTTCGCCAGAATGACCAGAAATTTTCGTCAAGAATGGCATATTGAATGGAGCAATCAAACCCATGACAATTAGGGCAAGCGGAAACTACTACCATTTCTTTATGCGAATCTACATCGTCTGTCAAAAAATCTTCGGAAATTTCTGTGTCTGGCTCTAATTCCGCATTTCCTTCCTCTGTCAAGGTGAAAGTTATGATTCTAGTTGTTTTATGAATGATACTTTCGTTTTGAATCCTGCCAATCCATCCTTTTCCAGTCTTTGTCTCAACTCTTTCAGCCAATTCTCTGTAAGTCATTTTCCCCTCCTCTATTTAGTGCTACTTCGGACTGCCTCATTGATGGAATGATCGATCAAACTTTCCATACTGGTTCTTAAACCAATGATCGCTCTAGTTTTGTCGGAGTCATTTAGGGGTCCCATAATATATTTCTGAAGCTCAATCATTTTCAAAGGAAAGTTGATCATCGCAGTGATGTCACAGGTGGTGCCGGTGTCGTTGTTCCAAACAACAACCCTGTTAATCATAATTTCTTCTCTGAGTCTCATTAGAGACATTTCTTCCAGATAAGATGCGACCTTGGCTATTCTTGCGTTATCTGTAATAGCAACGCAGATGTATTTTGCCGGGGCTTCGTGCCAATACAACCACTCTTTTTCATCTTTCATACGATTGAATAGATATTTTTCTTTGAAATCTGTGATATTCTGTAATTTACTCGTGTTCCAAAGATATAAATTTTCCGCAACTTTTCCAATATTTTCCTGATCGAGAATTTTTAATATGTTCAATGCTCTGCGTGTTTTTTCATCTTTTGTCATTTTAGTCTTCTTTCATAGCAAGATTTGAGAAGTAATTTTTCCCAGCCAAAGCAAGTTTTCGTCGATGCTCGATGTCAACGAACCCCAATTCAAGCAGATATGGTTCGATATCATTGATGATATTTTCCTCTGTTTCTCTCAAACATGACGCCAGAGACTTTACAGATCTGTCAGTAATTCTCAATGCTTCTAAATATCTGCGGTCAATTTGTCGCAATCCCAACAAGTCGATGTCGGCCAGCTCCATTGCCTTTTCAACAACTGAAATTGAAATTGCCCTCGTCTGAATTTGTCTCGCGTCCAAATGATAGATGCATCTATTGATTAGCTTTTTTAGCACTCGGGGAACATTGCGACACCGAGCGACCAAGGCATCCAGAGCTTCTGGCTCAATTTTCAATCTTCGTTGGCAAACATAGTTATTCCCAATTTTTCGCATTGTTTCTTCTGAATATGGGGACAAGTAGAAATCAATGAACCGCTGCACGAATGGTGAGTCAATTCCTCCAATTTTTCCAACATCAGTAGTGGCAATAACAATCGTGACATACTGCTTATTCGCTTTGAAATTTTTCAAAACCTTTTTGCCAGATTTATCGTCCCAAACTTCACAGATGTGCCCAGAAATCAAGTGATCTTGAAGAAATGGCAACATTGCATCGCGAACCGATGATTTGATCGTATGAGCCTCATCAATGAGCACAAATGATCCTCTTTTCTGCTGGACAACTAGATCAAGGAATGTTTCGTATTTTGGCAACTGTTTGCCTGTGGTTTCAACCAGGTCAGAACCAGCTTCTCTGGCAAGAAGTTTGCAAAGTGTGGTTTTTCCCGACCCGCCAGGTCCGAACAAAGCAAAATGCGGGACCATTGCTCCGCGGAGCAATGGTCCGTGAATGGTGTCTTTTAGTGCTTCTACCAAGGACTCTTGTCCCTGGAATTCTTCCAGAGTTCTGGGTCCAACGTTATCCATTTGTTTCTCCTAGATGTTTCTTCCAAGCGGGGATATTTTCAGGAGGGTGGTCAGGCGATAGCAATAACAAAAGTATTTTCATTTGCAGCCAAAGTTTTATAGTATTCAGTAGTCTCCTGAAATAAGAACTCTTCTGTTTCGGCAATTTCATTGCACAAGAATTGTTTGAAATCTTCAAAAGAGTCAAACTTAAATTCTTTTTCAAGTGGCGTAACTGCTATTTTCACTTGCTCATCAAGCAGTAAAGAAGACACGATCAGCAAATTTCGTGAATGTCCCAGACTCCATTCAGTCAAATTATCAATTTTGCGACGATGAACTATAGTCCTGATTTGTCCATTGCTTTTGAGGATCAGAATTCCTTGAAATTTAGCCAAAATTTGCTCAATTTTCAAACCTCTGCGAAACGGTTCGCTGTTCCAACAATTCTTCACTGGATAAACTCACTTCGTTTGAGATATTCTACCAACCAGATTTGGAGATTCATTCTAACAACCCGAAGGAGAGATTTGATGTGATGCAATTCACGAAGCCATTGTTCGGGCTTATCTGCCACAGAAACTCTTGACAATATTTTGTTCAACATTGCCATTTGTCCCAAGATGTCGAAAAATAATCCTTCGCTGGAAAAAACTTCTTTTGATTCTGGTAAAGTAAGAATTGAGGAATGCTTCAAATAATTTGGATCAGATAAGAAATAATCAACAGAGAAATTCAGAAGATCCTGTTTGGATCTTATATAGAAAACATTTTGGCATTCAAGTTTGTTGACCAGACAGACATACTTGTAATTATTCAAATGAAGAGAATTCAAGATGACATATTTTTTGTCAACACTTTCTGGAAAATACTCAAAATAATTAGTTTGACGATCTGCAAATGTTTTTGCCAATATGTCATTCATTGTTCAGTTGCTCTTCTTTCTATATCTGTCAAAAACTTCATAAACTTTTGTTCTATTTCTACAATTCTTTGATCGATGTCGAAGATTGTTCGAAATACTTCTTCTTTTTCGACCAATTCAGAATTCTTCAATCTTATCAAGTATTCTTCTATCGCGAATATTCTAAAACAAACCTCAAAAAACAAGTCATAATCTTTTTTTTCTGATTGATGATTTTTCAAAGCGTATCTGATCAAAGCTTGTTCTTTGACCAATTCCGTCATCATTCGTCGATTCATATTAACGTCAAGTTTCCAATTGTTCATTTTGTTCCTTTCAATGAGCAACTTGAAAAGAGCATGCAACCACTACCATCCTAAATTCCATTCAAGATTATTCTCTTGATAGAATTCCTTGACAATCTCAGAAAATCCTTTTGTTTTCATTTTTTCTGTGTGTTGCGGACAAAAAGTCTTGACCCAACTGGTTTCAGTCTGAGTGGCATCTTTGCCGCAGATTTCGCAAGCCCCCTGCGAGCGAATTTCTGCCCGACCTATGGCGTCATACGCTTGCTTGCGAATTTCCGGATCCATCAATTCTGCTTGATCAATGTAGCACCGCAGAACACCAAACTTTTCCTTGATCTGCAATGCACGATAGTCAGGAACTACTTTTCCAAGATCACTATTGAGATCAATCAGAATGTCTGCCCAACCAAGGGCACATATCAAGAACTCTGATCCGTGCTTTTCGGCAATTTCTTCAAGCTTGTCTTGTTTGTCTTTCCATGTCATATCATCCCCCTCTGCCGTCTCTTCATAAGTTTTCATAGTTTATCGATCCAATTTATCTTTGGCTGCCTGATAAAGAATGTTGTAGATAGTCTCATAGCACATGACGTGAAAAACTCTATGGTCTGCTGGTATTATATGGTTTTGACGTGTATATCGCTCGATGGAGCGCAACTTTTCGACATATTCAATCGCGCTTCTTGAAATTATAAAAGAATCATCTTGATCATCTGGATGCCATGTCCTATCATCCCGTCTTCTTTGAAAAATTATAGTTTTGTAGCCTGTGATACCCATTTTTCGTAAAGACCATTGATTGGTATGTATCTCACATTGTCCACTTTTTAGGAAATGTAGAACCATCATGTGAACATCCGATGGAATTTCTTTATCGAATCGATTTTCGTTCAAAGTGTCTGCTAGATCTAATTTTTTGACCCAGTAATCTACTATATCCTTGTAAGTATTCATTTTTCGATAACCTTGACTGACAGCGACAATGGTTTCAAATAGTCAAAATCATCTGCCCACAGATCAAAAATGCTGAAATAGCAGCTTCCTGGATGTTTCTGCATATCTTTCTGAATGTCATTTGTTATTTTTTCTACTTCTTCGACAGAATCACAGAACAGATATTCTTCATCGTAGTCATCATATCTACCATTATATAAATATTCTACAACTAAATATTGGCAAGAAATATAATCATCAATCGATTTTCGCCTTGCAAATGTGTCGATATAGTCTTCGAGCCTTGATTCTAAATCTGTGATTGATTTTTTATCTCTGACAGATAAAAATCTCAATAATCTCATTTTAAAATTTCCATCTTCAAGTTGTTTTCTTATTCCATTTTTTATTTTTTCAAAGTTCAGCACTTTTTCATGACTTTCTGCTTTGTAGTGTTTATCAAATTCCATTCCATCTTCGGTTATATATTTGGCACTCTCAATTGACAAAGTGCAATCGTCAATTCTTTTCTCTGGCGGACATTCTTGCAAAATGATTTTTGTTTCGCGACGAACGGCTTCCGATTTGTCGTCAAACTTTGCTCCATCCGTAGTTTTGAATCCTGGCACTTCTTTCGTGAATATGATCGTTTTCATCAGGCTTCTCCTCTGATATTGTTTCTCAAAGTAGGGAACAAGATCACATCTCGGATGTTGTCCTTTTCAAGAAGCAATTGACACAATCTATCAACTCCGATGCCAAAACCGCAAGCACATGGCATCCCATATTCCAACGCTTCAATGTAGTCTTCATCAATTGGCATTGCTTCCTGGTCTCCAGCCATTGAGTTTTTCGCCTGTTCTTCAAATGCTTTCCGTTGCAAAAAAGGATCATTCTGCTCTGAATATCCATTCACCAATTCCATGCGCTTCCAGACAAATTGAAAACGCTCAACCAGAAGTGGATCATCAGTCTTTTGTTTAGCTAATGGAGAAGTCTCTGCCGGATAGTCAAAAAAGAATGTTGGCTCATCGGTTTTCCGCACCACCAACTTTTTGAAAATTTGATCCAACACTTGTGCGTAATGACATCCGTCAACATCTAATCCATGCCGCTTGGCAAATTGTTTGGATTCTTCTGGCAAAGCATCCGGCGGCAAACCAATTCCTGTCAAGGCATCAAAGAACTTGATTCGCTTGAATGGCTTCTCTGGATCAAAGGCGTTATCGCTACTTTGTGATGATACATAGCAAAGTAGAGATTCAACCAAAAGCATCCCTTGTTGATAGTCCATTCCGATAGAATAGCCCTCAAGCATTGTGAATTCAGGATTGTGAGTTGTGTCTATGCCTTCGTTGCGGAAGTTTTTCCCGATTTCATAGACCCGATTGAAACCAGCAACCAGCAATCGCTTCAAATAAAGCTCTGGTGCAATCCGAAGAAACATATCTTGTTCAAGGGCATTGTGATGAGTAGCAAAAGGTTTGGCAATTGCTCCTCCACGAAGAGGCTGGAGGACAGGTGTTTCAACTTCGAGGAAATCTTCTTGTTCCATAAAGGTTCGCAAAGCACGAATAATCACAGATCTTGCTCTGAATGTTTCCATTTCTTCTGGATTGACCATCAAATGAAGATGACGCTTTCTCTGCTGTTCTTCGACATCTTCTAGGCTGGAGAAATGTTCGTCATCCTTGATTTTGCCGAAAGGAATTGGCAACAGGCATTTAGAAATCACACGACACTGGTTTGCCTTGATTGTCAATTCGCCTGCGGCAGTGCGGAAAGGGCTTCCTGACACCCAAATAACGTCGCCGGTGTCCACAACTTTTTTCAATGTATCGTAATCATTAAGAGAATTCTTTTCCAGGAATACTTGAATTTTTGAGCCATCTTGATAGACATCCAAGAAAAGAATTCTTCCAGAACCTCGCTTGGCATGAATTCGTCCGATAAAATCCAAATTTTCATTGGAGTCTAAATTTTCTACTTCAGAGCAATGAGCAACTATATCTTCAACAGATGTGTTTGTTTCGTTCGCATCCTCTGACCAGGAAAGCTGATCGAGCAGATCAAGTTTGTCAATTCTGACTTGCTTCAAATCTGGCATAAGATTATAACTCCATTTTTCTCGCGGCTTCCGCACACACTAAATTCCAAAATTCCTGCTGAAACCTTTTCTGGTGAGAAATTTCTTTTTTCGCAATAGTCTCAATTCTTCCAATACCATTCCAATATTCTTCGCAGATCGGAGAAACAACAAAACTATCATTTGCAGAGTGAGTATGCCAAAGACCGCAGTTTGGACATCTTCTGTGGAAAATAATCCAGCTATGTCCACTCGCCCACATAGAACTTGGCATGGGTGGCATCACAGAAAATTGGTGAATACTGACTAATGGATGCTCATTTATTCGTATGATTATAATTTTATTTTGTTCATGGATTTCTTGTTTATGTGAAGAATCTACTTCTTTGCCCAAATGGAGTCTCACTAGCCAGGAATCGGCAAGTTCATAATAGGTCATTTATCACCCTCCTCGATAGGAATGTAGCAGGTTTCGCCTCGTCGGTTTTTGGTTTGCTTGGCTTCGGCAAAAAGAACATCATAGGTGTCATTCTCATCATCGAAATTGACAAAGTCCTTTAGCTTGAAATATCTGCCAGTGTCCATTTCAACCAAGGTGAGAATCCAATGTCCTGTCCAATGATAATCATCCTGAGCGACCTCAAAACGATTGCAGTCTCCTGTTTTGGAATCTGTGAGGCGATACACTTCATCGATTGAAATAATTACTTCCTCTGGAATCAGCAATCTCCTATTCCTGCAGAATCTGTTCTCTGCGATTTTCGATGTCAAATGACCCTCGAACAAAATCAGACCATGAGTCTTCATCGCAATGGACATGTCCTCCATTTTGATTTACATAATCTCGGCGCCGACGAGGCAATAATCCATCTCCTGCGTCTGGAACATACATCTTCATCCTATCTCCAAATTCATCTCGTGAAAAATAGAAATAGAAGTAGTATGGGTCGTATGGATATTCTGGATATTCTAGATCCAACTCTTCGATTTCCTTTCCGCACCAGAATTCGCACATTTTGCGGAAAATATCCACTTGATCATAGTTCGCCTCAAAAAAATCAATCAAGTTGTTTTTTGAGATTCTTGCCGACAAGTTGAAGCTATCTGCCTCATAGTCGTCCCAGATACAGGGTTTTTCATCATCGCAGATTTCTTCCACATTCCCTGACTCGTTGGCATAAAACATCTGACCGGGAGAGTCACTCCATAATTCGACAATGCTGCATTCGGTACAAGCAAACAATGAAACTACTTGCAAGTCTGGGAACGCAAGCAACAAGGATTTGAGGTGTGATGTGATCAAACATTCCAACGCCTTGAATCGCTCTAGAAGCACAGCTTGTTTGATTTCTTCTGCCTGCTGCAAAACGACTTCTCCACATTTTTTGGATCTGTCGCAGAATTCAATTGCTTTTCAATTTCAGGATTCATCGGTTTCCTCATCTTCTTCTGTTTCTGGTAAGATATCTTCCCAATAACCGTTCCAATTCCAATCTCCTCCAACAAACACTCCATCATCATTCAGAATCAGATCTTGTAGCGGGCGGTCAATACAAGAAAAAATCCTGAGATTACGATGCAGATTTTCTCTGTCGATGAAGATGGCTATTCCATCTTCTCCGGACTCCTCTGAATTGTTGATTACTGCTCTTTGGACCCACCGACATAACACCACCCATTGTTCCGGAAATGTTTCCTGGGATTTTTGAATTTCAATGAGGAAATCAGCCGCACAATCAAGAACGTTCTTCATTTCATCTGCGGAAAATCCACGGGGATATTCATTTTCCACATCTGCTTCATTGATGAGCAAACAATCCTCCGCCAAGCTGTACGACCAACGCTCTTGAATTGTTTGCAGATCAAGGCGCCCACAATCAACTTCGCCAAGATAGAATCCAACAATTCTGACTTTTGGACATCTTTCAAGAACCGGAAGCAAATGAGCAACAATGAACAATTTCATTGCTTCCATGACTTGCTTATCTACTTGTTCTTGATATTGTTTGAATTCTTGCAGATGTCTCGAAGCTGTGGCAATATAATTCATTGAAATCTCCTACATCAAGTTTCATAATCATCGGTTTTATCTTCAAGATACTGGACATACGTTAGATTCTTGGCATATCGCTCACATAGCAGTACGGGATCATCCAAGGCTTTTTTGTCGTCAGCAGTAATCGCACCTTGGAAAGCGGTGGCATAAATCCATCGTTCCACCCGTTCCATTTGTTTGCGGATTTTCTTGGATTCTACATGATTCCGCCGCGCTCCTTTGAAATCAGGACGTGTTGAAATCAATGCTTCGTATCCCTCTGCTTCATAGAACTTAGCAGCAAACAAAGATTCTGCTACAAATTCCAAAGCTGTCTGGTCGCTGTCAATCGCCATTTTTTTTCTCCTTTTCATAGAGGTCGTACAATTCGTGTTCCCATGTTGCAATTTGATTTTCAGATGTATATTTTTTGAGGGCTGCTAGATCCAAGAAGATTTTTCCGTCGTGATCTCCTTCGCATTTCAATTTTACGAAGATTCGCTCTTTTCTTTTCATTCAAAACACCAATTCCTTTCAAAGCATTCAGTAGGGGTCGATTGTGTCTAAAATCAAGTGCCCCTAATTTCATCAAACCAACTGATCATGCACCCACTGTGGGAAAGTTGCATTAGGATCGATGAATGCTTTGTCTGGAATTGAATCACCCTTGAATACGATCCAAAGTCTCTGTCCTTCGGAGTCTTTCCTGGGTCTTCCAGCCTTCGGCTCTAACGAAGTGAACAACCACCATTCATCCGGACAAGGATTGTTTTCTAATGACCGCCATCTGGTTGATTTTGCTGATACATCAGTTCTTACTGATGTCTTAGTTGCACTGCAAAGTTCTACAACTTTAGCGATCAGCACTGACTGCAAACATCCAGCCGCCCCGGCGGCAGCTAGTTCGCTGAACATCAAATGCGACCTAGAATCGACATCTGGAAAGTATTTAATCGCCCGTGGATCGGACGTATAGTCTTTCAATTTATTCTCCTTTTCTTTTTCTTTTTCAAGATTATTCAATCTTTGCTCAATTTTTGATGGGACTTTCTTCACTCTTGTTTTCATTCTGGACGTAGATTCCTGGCATCCATTCGAGCAAATACCATCGATCAAAATACCAATGCCGCCGTAGTTTGTTTCTAAACACGGGCGGCAAAAATTGGCAGATTTACCTTTGATCGTCGCAACATCTTCTGACAATGGAACCCATTCAATTTCAAAGACAGACCCGTCCGGTCGTTTGCCTTGGTAGATTGGCATCAATTTCTCCTCAATCCATTTCAATTTGGCGACGACGAATAGCATTTACAACTTTACGAGGATCGATTTTGACAAAATTCTTGATCTTTTTCTGTCTTTGAATCGGGAGTTGTTTGATCCATTTCCAAACACGATTGAATAGCCAACCAATAATTGTAGCGGCAATCAGTGCCGCTAAAATAATCACAGCGGGAAGTCCAAGGTGCGGAAGTGCCGAAATAATGGATGACAACCAAGTATATATCCCAAACAGAATTCCAGCAATCCCTACTGAAACAATTATCACCAGCAATGCAGTCAATGCGATTGCCAGTGCTTTGGCTAGTGGACTGATATTAGTTGACAATGCAGAATTGAACACTCCTGTTATTTTTTGAATAATCGAAGGTTCTGTTTGTTCCTGGGAAATTTCTTCAGCAATTTCTTCATCGTTGACGACGATATCGTCGCATCCTTTAACATCAAGCAATAGTTCCATTAGTCTCCCTTAATTTTCGCCGCAGGAGTCAGATGGATTGTACCATCAAACTCCATTTCACATTGCCACTCGTAGGATTCAAGATCAAAAACTTGAATCATTGGCAGTGTGATACTACATTTCATTTCCAAAATTGCCTTCAACATTGCCTCTATTTCTTCCAATGTATTGAAAAACAAGATTTGCATCTCATTCGTGAAAAACACTTTGAATTTGAAATGAGGCTGCATTCTAGGCATAACCATCAAAAATCTTTCGATGTTGTCAAGTCCTGACATCCCTTCTTCATCAATAATTCCGTGTCTGAATGAGGCGTTTCCATCCTTTATTCGGATAAGAATATCTTTTGCTCTGGAATACATTTCTACATCAGTCATTGAAATTCCTTTTTGATGAATCCCCGAGCCCTGAGTCGAGCAGGAATCTTTCGCTTATCGGGCGAACGCACGAAACCCTTGTGCTACACGGGGAGGAGGAGAAACAACCTCTCCTCGAAACAAATCACTCTTCGTTTTCGTCTTCTTCGTCATCGTTGATGTTGACATCAACGCCTTCTTCTTCAAGGTCGTCTTCTTCAACTACTTCTTCAACTGGTGATGGCTTTGGCTTGACAACTTTCTTCTTTGCCTTCTTGACGTCTTCTTTTGCCTTTGCAGCTTTTCGCTCTGCCGCTTCTTTCAGTTGTTCCTTGTATTTCTTGCCAAACTTGGCAGCACCGGCGACCATCACGGCACCAAGAAGTTTGTAACCTGCTGACTTACCTTTTCCCATTTTGTTTCTCCTTTTCGATTTGTGATTGCGGATTCTTCAATTCAAACTTCTAATCAGATACTCGAACTTTTGAGAACATGTTGTCCGAAATCAGACATCTTTCTTCTCCCCCTCATCGACTTTCGTGAATAGCGACTGCATCTGTGCTCCACTCAACATGTCAACTACATCACGGAGAAGTTCGTGTCGCATTCTGACGTGATCCTGGACCATCGACACGAATTTCGGAACATCGTTGACGTTGCGCATCCCACTATCAGTGGGACGGCTGAGCAATTCAGTCTCGCGATGATATTGATCTTTCAATTGATTGGTGCGATTCACAATATCATTCACTTTTGATAGATATTCCTCTTGAGTCATTCTTCCTCTCCTCTGTCCATCTGACTTCTATTTCGAAATTTCCTCTTCAATTGGAAGGGACTCCAGCATTTCTTTGAGCAGGTCTGCTGCATCGACAAACAAATCGCCAAGTTCTTGGACTTTCAAGTTGATCATTGAGATCAATTTCACGGGATCATTCGTGGTACATTTCCCACGTCTGTCCCTCTTGTTAAACATTTCCCAATCGTGGGAATACATATCACTTGCCTCTTTGTATCGGTCAATGAGGGCATTGACCTTTTCCACACCTTGCTTGTTTGTCATCACACTTCCTTTCGTCCAACGACAAAATCTCCAGACCGACTCGAACGGATCTTATCTACTTTTGCAGAGTAGCGCCTCTAACCCTTTGGCTTTGGAGACAAACTTTTATGCTGACTCTTTCCCATCCCTTTTGAATAGAAGAAAAAGTTCGACGGAAAAGAGCATCTGCGACCATTTTTTGCATGATCGCAACAGCTAAGAATACCAGAAAAATATCGTTGCCCATCGTCTTTCCTTTCTGTTCTAGCCTCTGGATGGAAATTCAGGGGATGCTGGTTGATGGAATCGAACCATCGTCTGCTTCTTATGGGAAAGCGATTCTCACCATTGAAATAAACCAGCAAGTTTTGAAATGCCCCGGCCAGAATTCGAATCTGGACTGTCGATATCCTGAATATCGCGTCTCCTGCCATTTGGACTACCGGGGCGGAATCTACCAATCACTTGAAAACCTCATTCCTTGACTCCACAGATGAACTGACATCAGATTCCACTTGCGGAGATCATTCTCTGAATATCTGTCAGTTGGCTCAGGTGAGCGAATCACCTTTCTGTCAGCGAGCCACATCCAATGCTTCATTCTCGCCATCAGCAATTTGAAAGGATCGCCTTGGTCTTCGACTGGAAGAAGAAACTTGGCACTGGTGTTGTCATCGTGAAATCTGCGATCCAGGGGATTGTGAAGATTGGTGACATATCCAAGTTTTCCTGTGCCTGTTGTCTCCCAAGCCGCAGTGTTCAACAACATCACTTTCCAGCATAATTCGGCGAACTGATCATATATCGTCTCGATTTGTTCGAGAGAAAGCGAATCTAGTTGTTGAAATTGTTTTGGCATTTTATTTGTTTGGGATCCAATCCTTCGTGCTTGACCCATTTCCTGATCGCATTGTCAGAAACTCCGTATATTTTTCCAGTGCCTACAAAGCCTAATTCTCGAATCTGTTTTGTCAAAACCTCTATTTCAGGTCGATCAACTTTGCGCTTGGCTGGTCTGGTGGCTGGTCTGGAACTTTTTTTACGATCTGATACTTTCCAGCCAAATTCTTTTGATGTTCTTTTTTCTGCTTCATCTGTCAAGTCTGAAAAATCCTCAAACCAATAGAATGGCGTCGGTGAGTGACATTCTTCACATCTGATTGTGCATCCGGCGAACTTAATTGAAGGATAGGATATTCTGTCTATTTGTGGCAGATAAAGTGCGTAGTAATCAAAATCTTTTTCTGAATATTTTTTACTATGACTTCCATTTTTATCTGCCCATTGAGTTTTAGCCTCTAAAAACCCAGATGCTCTATGTTTGACTTGAATTCGATATATTTCTCCTGATTTGTGCGCAATCAAGTCAATTGGTAGATGCTCACTCAACGGCAAAAAGATGTCATATCCCTTCTCTGTCAAGTCTGCGATTGTTTTCGCGACAGCCAAATCTCCCTTGTTTTTTGTGTGATGTTCCATATTTCTCGAACCTCCTGAATAAAGTATACTCAGGATTACGAGAAAAGTTCAATGTTTTCTAGGTTTTTTTGAACCTATTATACCCATGCCCAGAATTGAACTGGGAAAAATCAATTTAGAAGATTGATCGCCGATCCGTCGGCACACGGGCGCAAAATTATTCCAGTTTTACAAATAAGATGTTTTCAGGACAACTGGTAAACCTTGAAAACAAATGCACTCTATCTACATTCCAGTTTTTACAATCATCCAACTCCAAGAACTGGCAAACTTGGAAGATTT
>LBWB01000012.1 GCA_000993405.1 Candidatus Woesebacteria bacterium GW2011_GWB1_39_12
TTTGAGCCGGCCGATATAGAAACCCCATTACGTCGTGGATACTATACAGACTTAACAAGAAATGAAGTGATGAATTTCTACATCTCTCAGGTTAATAAGTCTCCCTTTAAAAATATTCCAATTCCTACTTATAAACTTAATTATCCGCCGGAAGAAGCCCAAACGCTTATTCGTGATCAGGCAAGAAGTACTTTTTTAGAGGAGATCGCACACCCAATGAGAGAGTCATTTTTTGTAAATGGATTCGAGCCAAAACAAGATAAAGATATGATAGAGATAGAAGGAAAAAAGTGGAGGCAAAAAATAATAGTAAGATATCTTCCAAGTAGTCTTTACCATAGACTTTTAGTTGGTATCCTTACGCTTTCGATAATTCCGATTTTATACATTTATTGGACTAAATGTCTTAGAATTTTATAACAGATTTCAAGAAAACCACGGGCGTGAGCCCGTGGATGAATTGAACTCTGATATGTCGTCCTCTTTAGGAAGGAAACCCCGCCTGGTAAGGCGGGGAGGACGTCATTGAAGGAAACGAAGCACTAATAAATCATGACTGACCTTTCAATAGTTATTGTAAGCTACAATACCAAGAAGTTATTAAACTCATGTCTTTTTTCTGTTTTTCAAAATACAGTAGGCTTGGATTACGAAATCATAGTTGTTGACAACGCATCCAGCGATGGCAGCGTAAAGTTACTTCTTAGACTAGCCAAAAAGGGAACAAATTTAAAACCGATATTCAATAGAGCGAACGTAGGTTTTGGAAAAGCGAATAATCAGGGTATAAAAAAGGCGATAGGTAAGTATATTCTTTTTTTAAATTCAGATACTTTGATTAAAGATAATATCCTGGGTGAAATGGTTCGATGGATGGAGGAGCACCCAGAGGTTGGTGCTGCTACTTGTGCATTGAAAAATAAAGATGGCAGTTTACAGGGTACGGGAGGTTACTTTCCAAATCTATTGCGGGTTCTAACATGGATGTTTTTTATCGATGACATTCCTTATCTTGACTTGCTAATAAAACCTTTTCACCCGATGCATTCAAGTTCTCCCTTTTACAAAAACGTAGGCCATTTTAAAAAGACAAAAGAAGTCGATTGGATAACCGGTGCGTTTATACTTGCACGGGCTGAAGCTCTAAATAAAATCGGAGGATTTGACGAAGGATATTTTATGTACACGGAAGACGTTGATTTGTGTTATCGAATAAAAAAACTAGGCTGGAAGATTTGGTATCTTCCAAATTGGAGTATTATTCATTTAGGCGGATCGAGCAGTAATAAAGAATATCCTTTAATCAAAGAGTATGAAGGAATCAAGATATTTTATAGAAAACATAAACAAAATTGGCAATATCCGATTTTAAGAATATTACTCAAAGTTGGAGCATTAGGAAGAGTTGTTCTTTTCGGAGTAATGAAAGGAAAGGAGGCAGCAATAATTTATGCAAAAGCTTATAAAGTCGCCTGAGACGCTTTTGAAATATTTAGTTGCAGGAATACTTATTGCAGTCCCTCTATATCCGAAATTCCCCTTTATTAGGATTCCCGGAACGTTTGTTTCGGTAAGGTTAGAAGACCTCTTACTAATTCTGAGTTTCATTTTCTGGTTGATCTTCTTTTTTCCCGGAATAAAGAACTTTTTCAAAAACGATATTCTTAGAGCAATTATTATATTTTTGGGCGTCGGTGTAATTTCGCTCTTTTCTGCAATATTTGTAACCCAGACCATTACCCCCCATATTGGAATTTTGCATTGGTTTCGTCGTATAGAGTATTTTGTACCTCTGGTTTTGGGTATGACGGTTATTAAAAAACTTGCTGGAAATTTAAACTTTTTTTTTAAAATAATTCTTTTGATTATTTTCTTTGCTTTTATTTACGGTTTTGGACAAAGATATCTGTCGTGGCCGATAATAATAACCCAAAATCAGGAATATTCTAAGGGTGTTGCGTTAAGATGGATGTCTGGAAGCCATATAAATTCAACGTTCGCAGGACATTACGATCTCGCGACCTTTCTTGTATTAGTATTACCGTTAGTGATAACTAGTCTTTTTATTCTCAAGGGTAAACTTACAAAGGTATTTTTGGCGGGCACTTGGCTTATCTCACTTTGGCTTTTAGTCAATACAGCCTCACGTATATCTCTGGTCTCCTATCTTATAGCCAGTACTTTTTCTTTAGTCCTTATAAAAAAATATAAGGCAATACCGATTGTTATCTTGATATCTATTGGCTTTATTGGTTTTTCATCAAACTTGCAAGAACGCTACGGACGCCTTTGGAATGTTGTGAGAGAAAGAGTTTTGGAAATTAAGATTTTGGACAATTTGGTAGCCGATGATGTTTATGCTCAAGATAGCGAGGAATTTTTATTCAAGAAAGATAAACCTTCTCCCACACCTACTCCTGTCCCCGTTTTTGAAGACAGGTCAAGCTCGATCAGACTAAACGTAGAATGGCCACGAGCATTACGCGCTTTTTCTAAAAATCCGCTTCTGGGAACCGGTTATTCATCGATTACTTTAGCAACGGATAACGACTTTCTAAGATTGTTGGGAGAAGTGGGACTGTTGGGTTTTTTGGCTTTCTTACTCATTTTCGTCAATTTTTGCACAGCTTTGTTAAAAGTTTGGCCATTTCCCAAGAATTTCGAAGGTTTAGAGTTAGCATTTGTGGCAGGAATTAGCGGAAGTTTACCAGGGCTTTTCTTAAATGCAGTTTTTATAGATATCTTTGAGGCCTCAAAATTTGCTATCATCTTCTGGCTATTAATCGGAATGACGATTTCCCTTATTGATAAAAATCATGAATAGTTTGGCCATAAAACTCTTTGTCATTAGATATTACGATTATATATTTTTATTTTTTCTATTAGTCGTAGTTTCATTTGTCGTTCTTTATCAAAAAGTTCTCAAAAAGAAAAAGATCTTAATAAAACTGAACAAAATTATTGATCGAGGTCCATCAGAGAGGATGGGTAACTTAGTTTTAGTCTTTATTTTAGTATTGGGGTTTTTGGTAAGGCTTTACGGAATCACGAACCCTTTGGCCGACTGGCATTCTTTCAGACAAGCGGATACGGCTTCTGTTACCAGAGTTTATCTGGAGGAAGGTTTGAATCTTTTATATCCCCGATATCACGATTATTCGACAACCCAAAGCGGTATGTTTAATCTCAAAGGTTACAGGTTTGTAGAGTTTCCTGTTTACAATGTAGTTCATCTTTTAATGGTTAAAATTTTTCCGGTATTTTCACTTGAGGTTTGGGGAAGGCTTGTATCCGTCTTTTCAGCCCTTGTCTCGGCATATATTATTTATTTGATAGGAAGAAAGTTTATTTCAAGATGGGGAGGACTATTTTCGGCTTTTTTCTTTCTTTTTATACCTTTTAATATTTACTTCACGCGTGTTATTTTGCCGGAGCCGATAATGGTTGCTTTTGCACTTTTGGCCCTATGGACATTCATAAAATTTAGTGAGAATGATGAAACTTTGTATCTTCTTGGTACAGTAGTTTTTATGGCTCTAGCACTTCTAATAAAACCTTACGCCTTTTTTTATACACCCCCTATTTTTTATTTGGCTTGGCAAAAATATGGGATAAAGAAAATCTTTGCACAAAAAAAACTACTCGCCGCAGGACTTGTCGCAACGTTGCCATTCATACTCTGGCGAATTTGGATGCAAAACTTTCCAGAAGGCATCCCCTTTTGGCAATGGACGCTTAACGGGGATGGAATTAGATTTAAGCCCGCTTTTTGGTATTGGTTATTTGGAGAAAGAATTACAAAGTTGATCTTGGGATATTGGGGACTTATTCCCCTCGCATTCGGAGTAATGGCATATAAGAAAACAAGAGCTTTTTTTTATTTTCTACTTGTTGGAATGCTTCTTTATATGGGTGTGATTGCCACGGCAAATGTAAGACATGATTATTACCAAACACTTTTAATTCCGGCAACTTCATTATTTCTTGGAGTAGGCGTTATTGAGATGTGGAATTTGAAAGTTTTTAATAAAATGGCAGTAAGAGGAATCTTGATATTTTCGCTTCTTATGTTTTTTCTTGTTGGGTCTTTTCAAGTTAAGGAATTTTATAAAATAAATCACCCGGAGATTATCGCTGCTGGGAAAGCAGTTGACAGGTTAACTCCGAAGGACGCGGTAATTATTGCGGCTTATAACGGCGATACTGCTTTTTTATATCAAACAAGACGTAAAGGCTGGCCGGTTGTAGACAGGCCGATTAATGAGCTTATTGAAAGAGGTGTCCAGTATTATGTATCTGTAAACTTGGACCATCCTCAGACTAAGGAGTTTATGGAAAAATTTGAGGTAGTAGAGAGAACTAGTCAGTATGTGATAGTGAAATTATGAAAATATTAATGTTGGTGCCATATTTACCTACAATAACCATGAGCGGCGGACAAACTCGTTGGTATAACATTATTAAGTATTTAGCTAAAAAGCATGATATTACTCTTTTTTCTTTAATTAAAGATGAAAGCGAAAGGCAGTTTATACCGGAACTCAAGAAATATTGCAAAAAGGTTGAAGTATTTTATAGACCTAAAAAACCTTGGACAGTGCGTAATATCCTGCTATCGGTTTTTGGTCCTTTCCCGCTTCTTGTAGTTAGGAATTCGTCACTCGAGGAAAGAAGGGCAATAAAGAAAGAACTCTTAAAAGAAAAATATGATTTAATCCATGCTGAAACTTTCTATGTAATGCCGCATTTGGGTAAGACTAATGTTCCGACTATCTTAGTTGAGCAGACTATTTGGCATGATGTTTATAAGCATCATGTTGTAAATGAAATCCCGTTTTTTTTGCGGCCATTTTTTATGCAGGACGTTTTAAAAGTTAAGTTTTGGGAGAAATATTATTGGAGTAAAGCAGATAGACTATTTGCTGTATCGGAAGAAGATAGAGACGCCATGCTGGCTCTTGTTCCCAAAAAAGAAGTTGGGATTATCCCAAACGGAGTCGACTGCCATTTTTTTACGGAGAAAAGAAGGGAAAAGAGGTTACCTCCCAGGATTTTATATGGCGTGACTAATTTTGAGTGGTTACAGAATCAGGAGGCTACAAAGATATTGATTGAGGAGGTTTGGCCCAGAATAAAAAAGGTTAATCCTAATGCTAAAGTTTGGATTGTTGGGAGAAAAATGCCGTATTGGTTAAAGAATCTTTCTAAAAATGAGGATATTGAAGTAACTGAAAACATTCCTGATGCAAGAGATGCATATAGGCGCGCAAGCGTTATGGTGGCACCAATAAAAGGAGCCGGGGGTACAAGGTTAAAAATTCTCGAAGCTATGGCAGCAGGGCTTCCTGTAATATCGACGAGCGTTGGGGTGGCAGGTTTAAAGTTGACGGATAAAGTAAATGTATTAATTGCCGACACCCCTGAGGAAATTGCAGAGCGCACAATAATGCTTTTGAAAGACGAAAGGTTGTCTGAAATCATTGGAGAAGCTGGTCGTAAACATGTTCAGAAGAATTTTGATTGGGAATCTATAGTTAAACTTCACGATCCTGTTTACAGAGAGTTAGCAAAAAGAAAATGAAACCGAAGCTTTCAATTGTAATTTTAAGCTATAACACTAAAGATTTATTACGGGATTGCCTACTTTCATTAAAGAAAGTGAAAACAGAGGCCGATTTTGATGTAATAGTTCCCGATAATGGTTCAACTGACAGCTCTCCTGAAATGGTGGAGAAAGAGTTTCCGTGGATTAAAAAGATTATTAGAATCGGTAAAAATATTGGTTTTGCTGCAGGTAACAACAGGGCTTTAAAGGCAGTCAAAAGTGAATTTGTACTTCTTTTAAATCCAGATACAATAGTTTATCCGAATACAATCAGAAGAGTACTAAACTATATGGAAGATAACGCTGATGTCGGGGCCGCGACGTGTCGGGTGGAGTTACCAAACGGTAAACTTGATTATTCTTGTCATCGTGGATTTCCAACACCTTGGAATGCTTTGTGTTATTTTTCAGGATTGTCAAATATATTCCCTGGCTCTAAGTTTTTTAGCGGATATACCGCTACCTATAAAGATTTAAATAGTATTCACGAAGTCGACGCTTTAACAGGTGCCTTCGCTATGATTAGGACAAAAGCCGGTAGGCAGGTGGGATGGTTTGATGAGGATTATTTTTGGAATGGTGAGGATATAGACTTTTGCTACAAGTTAAAGGAAAGGAAGTGGAAGATTATTTACATTCCGGATGTCAAAATCACACATTTTAAAGGATCTGCATCCGGACTTAGAAAAACAGGGGTATTAAAACCTGCAAAATTTGTAAAAAAGAAAGCGGCTCTTTCGAGTACGCAAGTAATGCGTTTGTTTTATAAAAAACATCTTGCTCAAAATTACCCCTTCTATGTTAACTGGATGGTTTATCTGGGAATTAGTTTACTGGAAAGTTTTAGAGTTTCGAAATCGTCAATTTAACTTATGAAATTATTGATTGATGCAAGAATGTATGGATTGGAACACTCTGGGATTGGAAGATACATTATTAATTTAATTGAAGGATTAAAAAAATTAGGAAATAAAGAACAGTTTGTGGTTCTTCTCAGAAAAAAGTACTTCGATCAATTAAACTTACCCTCAAATTGGAAAAAAGTACTGGCAAATTTTAGGCATTATACTTTTGAGGAACAGTTTAAAATTCCAGGAATAATAAAAAAAGAGAGACCTGATTTGGTTCATTTTCCTCACATTAATTTTCCGATTTTATATCGAGGTATGCATGTTATCACTGTTCACGACTTAACTATGCAGCGACAAGGAATTAGTGCAACAACGCTTCCCTTGCCTGTTTACTATCTTAAAAGGCTTCCATTTCTACTGGCCTCGAGAATTGGTATAAAATCCGCGGTCGCAATAATAACCCCGTCAGATACAGTTAAAAATGATGTTTCCGAGTACTATAACATCGATAAAAATAATATTTTTGTAACCTATGAGGGAGTAGATTTTGGCAAGTTCGAAAATCACCTCCGAGGTGACCCGGAGGGGCTCCTCGGACGGTGGAATCTGCAAACCGCAAAATATTTCTTGTATGTAGGAAATGCATATCCTCACAAGAATCTTGGAATAGTTGTAAAAGCAATTAAAAAATTGAATGCAGAAAAAGACTTGAATATTAAGTTAGCCATCGCCGGTTCAAAAGACGTATTTAAAGAAAGATTACAAAATTTAGTTAGACAAGAAAATGCCGAGAAGTATGTAAAAACATTAGGCTATGCTTCGGATGAAGAGCTTTCGGTTCTGTACAAAAGTTCAATAGCTTTTGTTTATCCTTCTTTATCTGAAGGCTTCGGCCTGCAGGGTTTGGAAGCGATAGCTTCCGGATCATTGGTTATAGCATCTGACATTCCCGTATTTAAGGAAATATATGAAGAAAATGTTCTGTATTTTAACCCAAATGATGTAAACTCTCTGGTTGAAGCTATGAAAAAGGTCATGAAAATCTCTGGAGAAGAAAAAACGCAGATGATAAGTAGAGCAAAAGACTTTATTAAAAAATATTCCTGGCAAGAAATGGCTAAAGAAACTCTAGAAATTTACAAGCAGATTTTAGAAAAGAAGTAACGGGTGTCAATATAATCCACCCGACGGGTGGTTTAGTTTCGTACCTGTTACTTTTACCAGCTCATACTGTATGAAAAAGATGAAATTAGGTAATACTTTTCTTATTATCTTGATAACTGTCATTTTTATTATTGGATACGCATTTTTCATTAAAACTTCTTATTTTCATCGTCTTTCAAGTTGGGTCGAAACCAACAGACTAAGCTTTATTGTTTACTTGCTTGTTTGGAAGATAGTTGCAACCGTCTGGCCACCCTTGACTGGAGGTCTTGTGACGCTTGGTTCGATTCCTTTAATAGGATGGGAAGCAGCATATTTTGTCGATTTTTCAGGTAGTCTAATTGCCGGAGTGATCGATTACCATCTTGGCAGAAAATATGGTTTATGGATTTTAAATAAATTGTTTGATGAAAGTGTTGTGAGAAAAATCCAGAAGGTTAAAGTGAAGGAGAATAAAGAGATTGAAACTGTTTTTCTATATCGCCTATTTTTGGGTATGTCGTTACTAGAAGGCGTATATTATAGTGCAGGTTTTTTGCGTATAACATTTAGAAATTTTTTAATTGGGGCCGCTCTTTCTCATATTGCTATAGGGGTGCCTACTTTTTATTTTATCCGTAGTGTATTCGATACTAAAAATATTATTTTTACAGTTGTATTGCTGGTTATCGGGATTCCAATAATTTATCTTTTAAGAAAGAGACATTTTGAGTTTTAAATCTTGGTATTATACTTGTAACGGAACCTGTGAATATGGGGATTTGGTCGAAGTTGATGCGGACCCCAGCACCGCGGAGGGTGTGGGGCAGGGAAAGGGGATTGTAAGAAAACTAGGAACTGGTCATTGATTTAGAATACAAACAATTTTATTATCTTATTAATGAGCAATAAGCAGAAAGAAGAACAATATAAATTCTTTACAGATGCATTTCACGAAGTAGTTATTCCCGTACTTGAGGATATGGATGCAAAGATGGTTACCAAACAGGATATTAAGAGATTAGAGGGAGAATCGGGAGGACTCGATAAAAGGTTAGATAATGTTGAAATGAAGCTGGAGAAAATTGACGGTAGACTTGAAAGGTATGGAAATAGAATTGACAATCACGGAAAAAGAATTAAGGGGTTAGAAACGAAAGCTTTTGTGACTTCCTAAATAAACTTCAACAAATTTAGATTTGCGTAATCTAATTCTGTTACAATCACCTTAATGAAAGTTGCACTGGTTTATGACCGGGTGAATAAGTGGGGAGGGGCGGAAAGAGTACTTCTAGCCTTGCACGAAATGTTTCCTGATGCTCCTCTTTATACCTCGGTCTATGATGAAAAGCGTGCTCCCTGGGCGAAAGTTTTTCCTAGAGTAATCCCCTCTTTTTTGCAGAAAATTCCTGGCGCAAATTCGAGACACGAATGGCTTGCGGCAATGATGCCTATCGCGTTTGAGACTCTAGATTTTACAGGGTACGACCTTGTAATTTCCGTAACTAGCGAGGCAGCAAAGGGAGTTATTACAAGACCGCCGGCAAAGCATGTCTGTTACTGTCTAACCCCCACCCGATATCTCTGGAGCCACCGTGATGAGTATTTTAAGGGTACGACCCTGAAAACCATCTCAAAACCCGTTGTTAGTTATCTAAGGTATTGGGATAGGATTGCAGCTCAAAGACCGGATATAATAATTTCGATCTCAACTGCCGTTAAAGATAGAGTCAGGAAATATTATGAAAGAGAGTCTGAGGTTATTTTCCCTCCGGTTGAGATCGAAAAATTCCAAATTCCAAATTCCCCTCCTTCGCCAAGGCTTCGGCGGGCAAGTAAATTCCAAATTGAAGATAAGGACTATTTTTTGATTGTTTCGAGACTGGTTCCATACAAGAAGGTTGATTTGGCGATCGAGGCTTTTAATGAACTTGGTTATTCTTTAGTAGTTGTTGGAACAGGAAGCGAGGAAAATAAGCTGAAGTCTATGTCCAAGAATAACATTACTTTTAGAGAAGAAGATTTCGGAATAGTTGCGGTTGAAGCCCAAGCGGTAGGAGCTCCAGTTATCGCTTACAAAAAAGGTGGAGCGTTAGATACGGTGATAGATCCTTCGGTGGGCTCAGGACGCTTCGCGACAGGAATATTTTTTAAGGAGCAGACAAAGGAGTCTTTAATCAAAGCGGTTAAACACTACGATGATTCGAATCAACGTAGTGAAATGAGTAGAGAATGTATTAAAAATGCAAAAAAGTTTTCGAAGGAACGATTTAAGAAGGAGTTTGCAAAACTTGTTGAAAAATATGTAAGTGGTTAGTTATAATAATATCTGCTACACTTTTCGCACTGATATATAACTAATATGAATATATGAAGATAGTAATATTTTGCGGTGGATATGGCACAAGGATGTGGCCGGTAAGTCGTAAGACACGTCCAAAACAGTTTAGTAAAATAGTTAGAGGCAGATCTTTTTATGAACGAACAGTAGCACGTTTTAAAAACGGGTTTAACCCTGAAGATATATACGTTTCTACCGAAGAAGCTTATGTTCATTTTGTAAGAGAACAAACACCTGAAATTCCTAAGGAAAATATAATTGTTGAACCAGAGAGAAGAGATTTATTAGGTGCTATCGGATTAGTTTCGGTAGTTATTGAAAAAAAATCGCCCGGGGAAGTAATGTTTTTTTCTTGGTCTGATCATTTTATTACTGATAACAATGAATTTATAAAGGCAGTAAAAGCTGCTGGGGAGTATACACTAAAAACTGGTAAACCAACTTCGATAAACGAGAAGCCTACGTTTCCCTCGGTGCATAACGGTTGGCTCCAATTAGGTAAAAAAATTGACAAACAAGGTAAATATCCGATTTATGAAATTAAAAGACACGTGGAAAAGCCCGATGAACCAACGGCCAAAAAGTACTTGAATTCCGGTGATTATCTCATTCACACGGGTTATGGTGCATGGAGATCTGATTTGATGCTTTCCTATTACAAAGAATACAGACCGAAAGAATATTCTGGCCTTATGAAAATTATGACGGCTTGGGGAACGAAATCCCAAGATGCAGTTCTAAGAAGAGAATACAAAAAACTTGAAAAGATATCTGTGGAATTTGGATTATATGAAAAATTACCTCAAGACTTGAGAGTTACTATCCCTGTTGAAACTGGGTGGGAGGATGCCGGAACATGGCAGCTTTTTTATGATGCTATGGTTGAGAAGGGGGAAGTAGATGTTGTCGAAGGAGACATTAAAACAAAGTTTATTGATTCTCACAAAAACTTAATTCTTGGGGGTAATAGAAAGCTAATTGCACTAATTGGACTTAAAAATATAGCCGTTATCGATACGGACGATGTGCTTTTGATTTGCGATATCGACGAGACACAAAAAGTCAAAGAAATGTTTAAGATTTTAGAGGGTGAAAATCCTGAGTTTGTAAAATAAATTTTTCTTTACAATACTTTCTTTTTGTAAAAGAAGGTGTAAATAAGTTATAATCCTGCCCGGGTATGTATTACGATACCATAAAAAGAACGATCGATATTGCTGGTTCAATATTCCTTCTTATATTTTTTTCTCCTGTAATGTTAATAACCGCAGTTCTTATTGCAATAACCTCACCCGGACCGATTTTGGTCGAAAAAGAGAATTTGCATATGAAGCGCGTAGGTAAGAATGGAAAAATATTTAGGCTCTACAAATTCCGTTCCATGATGGTTAACGCAGACGTGCTTGAGAAAACAGATCCCAGGTTTAGAAGCGTATATATCGAAAAAAGGACAAGCGGAAGTTATAAGTCTTTTAAAGACACCAGAGTTACAAAGTTGGGTAAAATTATCCGCAAGTTTTCTATTGATGAGACACCGCAACTGGTGAATGTATTAAAAGGAGAAATGAGCATAGTAGGTCCGAGACCATATTTGCCTGATGAACTAAAAGAACAGCAGCAAAAGTATCAGGGCACCGAAAAGTATGTGAAGGAAGTGCATACTGTTAAACCCGGCGTAACCGGTTACTGGCAGGTTTCGGGTCGAAGTGAGGTGAATTTTGACAAAAGAATTGAAATGGATGCCTATTATGCGAGGAAAAAGTCAATTTTATTTGATATACTGATTCTTCTTAAAACTCCTTGGGCAATGATTTCAGGAAAAGGGGCCGTTTAGTGTAATATATTTAGTATGTCTGAAAATTTTAATACAGAAGATAGTGGATCCATTTTAATTCCTAAAATTTCTCTATCCGAACATTCCGAGAAAGAGTTCGACGTGGCGATTAAAAGGATGAGACGTTTTTCGATAAATTTTCCAAAAGGCAAATGGGTTAAGTTTGTGGGTCTTTTACTTTTGGCTTTAATTATTATTGTAAGCCTTTTGGGTTTCTTAACTTTTAGGGTATATACAAAAGCACAGGCTTTTAGGAAATCCTTGGAGAATGTAAAACAGGCAGTTAGCCAGCAGGATTTGGAAAAGATTAAAAAAGAACTTAAAACTTCACAAACATCTTTAAGAGATCTTGATTCAACTTATAAAGGGATTTCTTGGCTTGGAATAGTTCCTTTTTTGGGGTCATATGTAAGAGATGGGCAAAATGCTATTTCTGCTGCTAAATATGGATTTGAAGCAGCAAATATGGATTTGAAGCAGCCGACGTTGTTATTGAAACCATTGAGCCGTATGCTGACATAATTGGCTTTTCTTCCGATGTAAAGCAGTCCGGTAGTCCCGAAGAGACAACTCAGGATAGAATTGATTTTGTCATAAAGACGATTCCTGATCTTATTCCAAAGATTGATTTACTTTCCGAAAAGGCAGAGTTGATAAAAAAAGAAGTAGATTTGATTGATGCGGAGCGCTATCCCGAAAATGCTTTTGGTTTTGCGGTAAGAGAAAAACTTAAGGAAGGAAAAGACCTGGTTGACGTAGCCAGCGAGTTGGTCGCAAACTCTAAGCCTTTAATGGAGGTTGCCCCGGATCTTTTAGGAATCAAGGATGAAAAAAGATACTTGGTGATTTTTCAGAACGACAAGGAGCTTAGACCCACTGGCGGATTTATAACGGCTTACTCTATTGCCAAAGTCAATAAAGGCAGGTTCGAACCCGTATTATCGGATGATATTTATAATTTGGATAATAAATATAAGCCCAAAGTTGAGGCTCCCGGTCCCCTCATCAAATATATTAAGGGGCCATACCTTTTATCAACAAATTTACGTCTCAGAGACATGAACTGGTCGCCTGATTTTGGCGAGGCGATGAAACTTTTCGGCAAAGAGGTGGAGAGTGTCGGCATCAAAAATATAGACGGAATAATTGCCGTTGATACTCAGGTTTTGGTTAACATCCTTGATGTAATTGGACCAATTGGCGTTTCCGGTTTTGGTGAATACTCAACAAAAGAAGTTCCTGACTGTAAATGCCCGCAGGTAATTTATGAGCTTGAAAGCTTTGCGGATATAGAAGGTCCCATTGTCTGGAGTGAAAACGAGCCCGGTAAAATTGTCTATGCGCCTCCTAATTATGACAATAGGAAAAAGATAATCGGTCCATTGATGAATTCAATTTTGGCCAATGCTTTGGGGCAACCCAAAGAAAAGTTGGCTCCCCTTTTTGAAGCTGTTTTTAAGTCATTTATTGAAAAACACGTCCTTTTTTATGCTTCGAATGCTAAAGCCCAGGAGGCGCTTGATGCTTTTGGAATTGCCGGAACCCTTAAAGACTATGAAGGTGATTATCTTCACATAAATAATGCAAACCTTGGAGGCAGAAAATCAAACCTTTATATTAAAGAAGAAATTTCACAAGAAATGGAAGTTGGGAAAGACGGTAGTATTGTAAAAACCGTCATAATTACTTACAAAAATCCCGAAAAACACGACGGCTGGCTCAATTCTGTTCTTCCGAACTGGGTAAGGATTTATGTTCCGAAAGGAAGCGAACTCATAGACTTTGCGGGCGTTGAAGAGAAGGTAGATCCATATGAAGAATTGGGTAAAACGGTTTTTGCAGGCTTTTTCAAATTAAGACCCGAGGGAATTGCGAAAGTAACACTCAAGTATAAGTTGCCTTTCAAGACAAGTAAGGAGTATAAATTATTTATTCAAAAACAGCCCGGCAGTGATACTCCTTTATATTCTGTCAGTCTTAAAAAACACAAGGAGGAATTTTTCTTAAGGGTAGACAAGGAACTAAAGTTCACTATTTAGATGAAACCCCGAAATTATTCTTCAGAGGGAATTGTTCTTGCCAGAAAAAATTACGGTGAGGCAGACAGGATTGTTGTTATCTACAGCAAACATTTTGGAAAACTTAGACTTTTGGCAAAAGGCGTAAGAAGACCAAAAAGTCGTAAAAGAGGACACATAGAAGTTTTTAGCAGACTTAAATTCCAAGTATCTCGGGGGAAGGGAATGGATTTGATAACAGAGGCCGAGATAATTCAGAATTTTTCCGAAATTCGAAAAAGCCTCAAAAAAGTAACAGTTGCATATTTTTTTATGGAAGCTACGGGAAGAGTTACTCATGATGAAGAAAAAAACGAACCTCTTTATGAGCTTATTCTTTTGTATATGGGAAAACTTCAGTTCCTACAAGGAGTATCCTTGAAGAAATTAAGAAGCGATTTTGTCTACGATTGTTTGGTGCTTTTGGGCTTTTGGCCGAAGGGAAAAATTATGACTGATTCAGACAGAATTTTAGCTGAGATTGCCGAGCGAGACATATCGACCATTCGTGTTGGTAAGAAACTCCTAACCTAGAAATGAAATTGATGGTAAAATCACTGAAGTATGACAACAACCTTTAAATGTCCGCATTGCGGCGAGCAAATTGAGATTTCCGAAGCTTTGACTCATCAGATAGAAGAGCAGGTTCTTGAGTCTTTAAAAGTGCAGCATCAAAAGGAATTGCTAGAGGTTTCAAAAAAAGCTGAAGACGAGGCTTTCGAAAAACTAAGAAAAGATTTTGATCTTCAAATTGGGCGTTTGGAAAAAGAAAAAGAAGAAGAGGTTATAAGAAACAATAAATTATTAAAGGAATTGGAACAAATGAACGATCAAATGAGGATGCTACGAAGACGGGATGAGGAAAGAGAATTGGATATGAAGAGAAAACTTGCAGAGGACGAAGAAAAAATTAGAAAAGAGGCTTCCAAACAAGAACGCGAAGCAGTTTCTCTCGAAATTGCCGAACTAAAGAAGAAAAACGATGATATGCAGAGAGCTCTGGAAGAAGCTAAAGCCAAAGGAACACAAAAATCTCAGCAACTCCAGGGTGAAGTGCTTGAACTTGACTTGGAGGAAAAACTGAAAAACGCGTTTGTTTACGATGAAATAACTCCGATCGGGAAAGGTGTACAAGGAGCCGATATTTTGCAAAATGTCAGAAATCAAAATGGAAAATTGGCTGGCGTAATTTTATGGGAAACTAAAAGGGCAAAATGGACAAAGTCATGGATTCCGAAATTGAAAGAGGACGGGCGGAAAAATGATGCAACTATGATTGTTCTGGTCTGCGAAAACCCGCCCGCTGAAATCGATAATTTTAAGGTAATTGAAGGAGTAATTGTTACGTCTATAACATATTGTTTGTCTATTGCCAGCGTGTTAAGACGTAATTTAATGCTTATTGCTCAGGCAAAATCAGCATCCGTAAATAAGGACGAGAAATTAGAAATGCTTTACGAATATATCCAAAGTGATGCTTTCAGACACCGCTTTGAAGCCTTTGCGGACGGGGTTAAAGCAATGGAGGAGGATTTACTGACGGAAAGAAGATCAATGGAGAGGATTTGGAAAAAACGAGAAACGGAACTTAAAAGGATGCAACTTAATACTTCGAGAATGTTTGGTGAATTGCAGGGAGTCATGGATAACAAACTTCCAGATATTAAAACTCTCGAGTTAGATAGCGGAGAATAAGAGTGCTACTACCCCCTACAAAGAACATCCTTACAAAGTGTGAAGGTGAGTTTTTAAGGATAACTCTAGGATCTTGGCTGGATTATACCTTTATTTCCACTACTGTATATCGTAACTTCTGCGCCCGGCAATTCTTCAGCGTTTTGGTCTATAGTTACTGTAACCGGTTTCAAACCAAACGCTTTATCTATCAATCTTCCAACTCGACTTCTTCGGGGAGAACTATCTGTAACTGTGGCCTTGAGCCAAGCTGGATCAATATTTGATTTCAAGTTTACTATAACCTCTTGTCCTTCAATATATTGTGGATTTTCTGTTAGTCCCATAATTTAACGATTTTGTCTAGTTTATCAAAATACTCACTCTTGTACTCCGTAAATTCCTCTTTTGTAACAAAGGTGTCTTTCAAACGCTCCTCTATTAAATCTAGATCCTTTTCTGTAAGAATTTGCTTTGGCATAACTCATTAAAACAAATGATAGCTTCTAAATCAATAAGTACAATTGTTTATCTTCTTGGATTCTTTTGTATATTGAGATAAAATCTGAAGTATGGATATGATGGAGAAAATTACGGCTTTAGCTAAGAGGCGGGGGTTTATTTATCCCGGAAGTGAAATTTATGGCGGATTGGCGAATACTTACGATTATGGACCTCTTGGTGTTGAGCTTCTGAGAAATATAAAAAACCTCTGGTGGAATTATTTTGTGACGACCAGAGGAGATATCTACGGTCTTGATACCAATATCTTGATGAGTCCGAAAGTTTGGGAAGCTTCAGGCCATGTTGCTCATTTTGCCGAAGTAATGATTGATTGCAGGAGCTGTCAATATAGAGCAAGGGGGGATTATCTGGTGGAGGAATATTACGAGGGAAAAGGTGAAAAGAAATCAGTTGAAGGTTTTACGAACGAAGAAATTGAAAAAATTATTAACGAAGAAAAAATATCTTGCCCGAATTGTGGGAAATTCAATTGGACAAAACCTCGGATGTTTAATAATTTATTTGAAACTCATATTGGAATTATTCCGGGAGAGAAATCTTTGGCATATTTACGTGGTGAAATTGCCCAGGGAATGTTTGTTAATTTTAAGAATGTATTGGATTCTATGTCACCCAGACTCCCATTTGGTTTAGCCCAGTCAGGTGCAGCTTTCAGAAACGAGATTACGAAAGGGAAACTTACCTTTAGAACTTTGCAGTTTAATTTGAGCGAATTTGAATACTTTTTTGATCCCGAGACAAAAAAATGGGAAGACGTTTACAACTTCTGGAAAGGTGAGATATGGAATTTTGCGACAAAAATACTTGGTCTTGATGAGAAGAAGTTAAGGTGGAGGGAACATACGGACAAAGAACGTGCTCATTACTCAAAAAAAACCGAAGACTTGGACTTTGAGTACCCTTGGGGATTCAAAGAGATGTTTGCAATTGCATATAGAACTGATTTTGACATTAAAAACCACATGGAAAAGTCGGGGGTGGATTTACGATATACGGATCCAGATACTGGCAAAAAGTTTATTCCGCATGTTATAGAACCCACTTTTGGTATGGACAGGCCACTTTTGGCCGTTCTTTTTAATGGTTACGAGGAAGATAGTGAGAAAAAAAGAGTTGTTATTAAAATTAAGTCCCAGTTGTCGCCTTATAAAATTGCAGTTTTCCCGCTTCTTGCGAATAAGACACAACTTGTTGAGAAGGCACGAAAGGTTTTCGACAAGCTCAGACTCTCGCTAAGCTCGACTTGGGATGAACGCGGAAATATAGGGAAGCGTTACTTCGCGCAAGACGAAATAGGAACTCCGTGGTGTGTGACAATTGATTTTCAAACGCTGGAAGATGATTCAGTGACGGTGAGAGATCGGGATACGGCAAAACAGGAGAGAGTGTCGGTTGACAAGTTAGTGGAATACTTCCAAAATAGATTGAAAGAATGAAACGTTTACTGCCAATAATATTACTGGGTGTAGGAATTTTGGTCGTTGTTGGTGCCTTTTTGTTCGTTAAGGGAAAAAGACAAGGAGAATCTGAAGAACCTGAAGAAGAGATTGCACTTTTGGACGTTGCCCTGCCGGAAAGGCCGGTTGTTTCTCTTACACCCACGACTGACGGGCACTATTTAAATCTCAAGATTGAAAAGATAGTGATCGATGCAAAAAACCTTGACTATGAACTTTTATATAAGACTAAAGACGGTGTACTTCAGGGAGTTCCGGGAAGTGTAGATTTGGAAGGGGAAGATAGTTTTGAAGCAGAACTTCTATTGGGAAGCGAGTCTTCAGGTAAATTTAGATATGACGAGGGAGTGGAAGAAGGAACAATCGGTCTAAAATTTAGAAATTCCGAAGGAAAACTACTGGCAAAATTCGTAAGCGAGTTTCACTTTCAATCTTCCACCGATCTTTTAACCTCGATTGATAAAGTGTTTAATTACGAGCTTCCCGAAGAATCAGAGGAGTTTTTTGTAACAATGAATACGATTGGATATCTTGGAGAAACGTCTACCGATATTGAGACAGGCCCCTATGGAATTTTTTCTTCTTCTCCCAAAAAAGTTTCGGGAGTTGTTGACTTAGGATTTGATAATGTTTACTGGTGGGATGGTGATAAATGGCAAAGGCTTACGGAGAATAAAGCTTCTGATATAGGAATTTTCTTCGGTGCTACTCAATAACTTACCGTTTTTACACAGATTCAAGCGAGCTTCAAGTTTCGGGTAATTTTGGCCTTGACACCGTCGTGAAAACATATCAAAATGGTAAAGATTGGTGATTACTGGTGAAATATATAACATTTTAGATACTGCCCAATATTTAGATGTTAATAGGGCAGTACATAAGCAAATTAACAGAAGGAAATAGAGTCGCCGTACCAAAAAAAATTAGAGAAGAATTAGGTGTTGAGATGGTCGTTGCCAAGTGGTACGAAAGTTGCCTGGTATTGGTCTCAATAGTAAATTGGCAGAAACTAATCACTCGTCTTATCGGTAACACGGAACTAATAATCTCACCCGTAAGAGATATTGACAGGTTTATTTTGGCATCGGCATTTGAAGTCAGTCTTGACGGCCAGGGAAGATTTGTTCTTCCCGAAAGCCTGATTGATTACGCCTCTTTCGAGAATGATCTTATCTTTGTGGGATTGGGCGAGAGAGTAGAAATATGGCAACTGGCAAGGTGGCGTGATTTGGAGAAACTTTCCGAGGAGAAAGCTGCAAAAGCTATTGAAAAAATTGCCAAAAGAGAGAAGTAAAGAATTAAATATGCCAGGTCAGGATGGATTGGAGAAAATACATGAACCCGTTCTTTTAGGTGAAGTTGTTGATGCCTTAAGAGTTAAAGATTTAGCACATTTAAAAAAAGCTCATTTTATTGACGCAACACTTGGTTTAGGAGGTCACAGTCTGGAAATTTGTAAAGCCGGTGGAAATGTTCTTGGCATTGAAGCGGATGAAGAATCTTTGGAGATTGCCAGAAAGAGATTAATGAAAGTTTGCCCTCCCACGTTCAGTTCACATGAACGTGGGTCATTTACTCTCGTTCATGGAAACTTCAGAGATTTAAAAGAAATCGCATTAAAGGAAAGATTTGATCGGGTTGACGGAATACTTTTTGACCTGGGAATTTCCAGTTATCAGTTGGCCACAAAGGTTAAGGGATTTTCTTTTCAGGATCTGGATGCGTATTTGGACATGAGGTTTGATAGAATTTCCCAAGAAGTTACTGCACAGGACCTGTTAAAAGTTCTTAACGTAGGTCAGCTCATCGAACTTTTTAGGGTAACCATGCCCAAAGGTGTCGCAAGAGCTTTGTCAAAAAGGATTGTTGAAGCCAGAAAGATAAGGGAAATAAAAACTGTTGGAGATTTTTTGGAGATCATTAAGCCAAAATTTAGGTCTAAGCCAAAACTTAATCCGTCGACCTTACCATTTTTGGCGCTTAGGATTGCCGTCAACAGCGAGCTTGATAATTTAAGACAAGCACTTCCCCAAGCTTTGGAACTACTTAAAGCAGGCGGAAGACTTGTCGTAATTAGTTTTCATTCAGGAGAAGACGGACTGGTAAAAAACTTTTTTAAAGAATCTCAGGATTCAGAACGGGGTTTGATTATAACTAAAAAGCCTATCTTTCCAGAAAAAAAAGAGATTGCAACAAACCCGAGAGCAAGAAGCGCAAAAATGAGAATTTTACAAAAAAAATGAAAAGAAATTATTTCAAAATAAAAAACAATCAAAAAAGAATAAGACTCGGAGCTAGATCTCTATTGTTCTTGCTGGGTTTATTTCTATTCATGCAAGTATTGTTCAGCGTTCAGCAGGGAACTTTTGGTGCTGAATTTTCTGATTTAGAAGCCCAATCTAATGAACTTCTTGATGAAAACAGAAAGCTGGGAGACGATTTGGTCAGATCTACTTCACTTCTTTCCCTTAACGAGAAAGTCGAGGCCCTAGGTTATTCAAAAAGCAGTGAGACGCTTTACATAAAAATTGGAGAATCGTTTGCACAAGTCTTACGATGACAAATGGTTATTCGGCTAAAAATAATATTTTTCTTGTTTTTAATCGCCTTTTTGACCCTTCTTGGAAAGCTTTTTTACTGGCAAATTTTAAAAGGAAAGGAGCTTTCAATACAGGCGCGCAGTCAACACCAAAGCCAATCACTCTTTGAGGCTACAAGAGGAGATATCCTAGCAACGGACGGCAGTTGGCTTGCCGCAAGTAGCGAGGCCTATCTTGTTTTTGCCAATCCCTCCGATATTAAATTAGAACCGAAAAAACTTTCCGAAAAACTTGCACCTTTTTTTATAGAGAACCCGGACGATAAAAAGGAAATTTTAATCGAGATTGATAGGCTTACTCTGCTTTTGGCTAAAGAGGATCTTATTTGGGTGCCTCTAAAGCATAAAGTTGAAAGAGATATAAAAGAAAAAATAGAAAGTTTAGGCCTCGAAGGAATCGGATTTGAGAAAGAAGAAAAGCGCGTATATCCGGAAGCCTCTACGGCAGCACATCTTCTGGGATTTGTTGGCAAGGACAAGGAAGGTAGCGACGTCGGTTACTTCGGATTAGAGGGTTTTTACGACGTTACATTATCAGGAAGACCCGGATATTCTCTTCAGGAAAAAGATGCGGGTGGTCTTCCAATCCTTATTGAAACCGCCCGTGAATCAAGTGCTATCAAAGGAGTAAGTTTGTTGACTCACATAGACAAGTTTATTCAGATTACTCTGGATAGAGAACTTCAGAATGGTCTTGATAAATACCAAGCAGAAAGCGGTATTGGAATTGTAGTTAACCCGGAAAACGGTGCTATTCTGGCAATTAGTTCGTATCCTTCTTACGACCCTGCAAAATACTGGGATTTCGGCAATGAATTTTTTACAAATCCGGCGATTTCGCAAACTTTTGAACCCGGGTCCATTTTTAAGGTTTTGGTGATGGCATCAGCACTTGACGCGGGAGTTGTGAAACCGGAAACACAGTGTGATAAGTGTAGCGGCCCTGTAAATATAGACAAATACGTTATCGAAACTTGGAATCAGGTTTATTACCCTAATACTTCAATGGTTGATGTTATTGTTCACTCGGATAATGTGGGCATGGTATACGTTGCTCAAAAACTTGGAAGCGATAAGTTGTATGACTACCTTTCTGGTTTTGGGATAGGAGAGGGAACTGGTATAGATCTTCAGGGAGAAGCCAATCCGGGCTTAAGAGATAAGGGTAAATGGGGTTTAATCGACTTAGCAACTTCCGCCTTTGGTCAAGGAGTAGCAGTAACGCCGATTCAAATGATTACAGCAGTTTCGGTAATTGCGAATAAAGGATTAAAGGTTTCACCACAGGTTGTTGACAAAATTAGACAGGATGCTTGGGAAGAGGATATAAAGCCGGTAATTGGAAAACGGGTGATTTCCGAAAAAGCTGCAGGTGAAATCACGGGAATGATGGTTGAGGCAGCAAAAAATGGTGAAGCGAAATGGACATATAAAAGGGGATTTAAAGTAGCAGGAAAAACAGGAACAGCTCAAATTCCGATTGAGGGACATTATGACGAAGAGAAGACCATTGCCTCATATGTTGGCTTTGCCCCTTATGATGATCCAAAATTTGTGATGCTTATAAGTTTGAGAGAACCGAAATCGTCACCTTGGGCGTCTGAAACAGCGGCTCCTCTTTGGTATGAAATTGCGAGTGATCTGTTTGTCTATTTCGGAATTCAACCTGAAAACTAGCGTATTAGTGGTAGAATATAGTGCGAGTATGAATATAAAAGTCAAGGGAAAACAGGTTCTCACTGGAGAAATTACTCCATCCGGAAGCAAAAATTCCGCAGTCGCCCTTCTTCCTTCTACTCTTCTTTTTGACAAACCGGTTGTCCTAAAAAATGTTCCCGAAATAACTGATGTCACAAAACTTATGAATATAATGACCAAACTTGGAAGCAAAATTACCTGGGATAGAAGTAAGCGCGAGATGAAAATTGATAATTCCAAGTTATCGTTTAATCAAGTAGAAAGGGAAGATTGGAATACAATGAGAGGAACTTCGCTTTTGTGGGGACCGATGCTTGCTCGTTTCGGAAAAGTTGATTTTGGAGGACTACCCGGAGGATGTACTCTGGGATTTAGGACTCTTTCTCCTCACTACAATGCCTTTCGCGCCATGGGAGTCGAAATTAGCGATAACGAGAAGGGAATTAAGATGGATGCGAAGAGTGCTCATGCGAGTGAATTTTGGCTGACCGAGATGAGTCCAACAGCTACTGAAAATGCAGTAATGCTGGCAACATCCATTAACGGCATAACTAAAATTGTGGGCGCTGCATCAGAACCACAGGTACAGGACTTGTGTAACTTTCTTAACGGAGCCGGTGCCAGTATAGAGGGCGTTGGTTCATCAATTCTGACCATTAATGGAGGTAAATATCTGTCTTCCCACGAACATAGCCTTTTTAGTGATCATTATGAAATAGCCACATTTTTGGCGATGGGTGCGATAACCGGCGGTGGGATGAAAGTTTACCACGCCCAAGCCGATCTTTTTGTCAAAGTAAACGAAATTTTCCGAAATTTTGGCATAGAGATTAATTATGAGGGGGATACCGCAATCGTTGCGAAAAATCAGAAAATACGGTTGACGTGCGAGGAGGAAAGAAATCTTTTGACAATTAAAGCTCAGCCCTGGCCAGGCCTTCCTGTTGACATGTTACCCCTTTTTATTGCCATATCATTGGCTGCAAAAGACGGCCAGGTTCTTTTTCACAACTGGATGTACGAGGCGGGACTTTTCTGGACATCGGAACTAGCCAAGCTTGGTGCAAATATTGTAATGTGCGATCCTCACAGAATTATTGTTTTAGCCGGAAATAAGTTAAAAGGCGACACCCTAGAAGCTCCTTTTATAATTCGCGCAACGGTTGCCATGGTCATGGCAGCCATGATTTCAGAAGGAGAGACAGTGATACTAAATGCCGATTCTTTGTATCGTGGGCACCCTGACTTTGCTGAGAATCTTCGTCGCTTGGGAGCAAAGATTGAAGAAATAAAATAATTTGGGCACAATTAAAATAATGAATCTTACCCGACTTCTTGAAGGTTTACTCGACTACAAAATTTATGGAAATAGAGATGTTAACATAGCTTCAATAACTGAGGATTCAAGACAAGTTAAAAAGAGAAATTTGTTTGTTGCCGTAAGGGGGCTAACAGTAGACGGCCATAAATTTATTCCTCAAGCGATCGAAAATGGGGCCTCGGTAATTGTTGGAGAAATTGATAAAACAAAAGTTAAAATTCCAAGAAGGGTAACTTACGTAAAAGTTGAAAGCTCCCGAAAGGCATTAGGCCATTTGGCTTCTAAATTTTACGGAGACCCTTCAGAAAAACTAAAAGTTATTGGAGTAACGGGAACCGACGGAAAAACAACCACGGCTTTCTTGATCTATCATATTTTGGCAACAGCCGGCAAGAAAGTGGGATTAGTAAGCACGGTTGCCGCGAAAATAGGTAGTAAAGAGGTCGATACTGGGTTACATGTCACTAATCCTGATCCGATGACTTTGCAGTTGTTCCTTGTAGATATGACAAAAGCAGGCTGTGAATTTGCTGTAGTTGAAGTTACTTCTCATGGACTTGATCAGGAAAGAGTTTCAGGAGTCAATTTTGATTCCGCTGTTCTTACCAATATTACCCACGAACACCTTGATTACCATAAAAATTTTGAAGAATACCGAGACACAAAAACGAAGCTTTTTCAGTCAGCAAAGAATTTTATCGTTCTCAATAAAGACGATGAATCTTCCGACTATATCTTAAAAGCAACTACCGTGCGAAATATTTTTTATAGTCTAAAAGATAGATCCTCTGATTTTTGTGCACAAAATATTCGAGAGGAAGGTGGTAATACCATTTTCGAAGTAATCAGCGGTGTAAATTCATTTAGTGTTCAGACTAAGCTGCCTGGAGAATATAATGTTTCCAATAGCCTTGCTGCCATTGCTGTTGGTTTAGAATATGGTATAGAAGTAGATTCGATTAAAAAGGCACTTCAATTATTTAAAGCACCAAAAGGTCGTTTGGAGAAGATAGAGAATAACAAAGGATTTGAAATTTACATAGACTTTGCACATACGCCGAATTCTTTAGAACAGGTATTGAGTCTTTTAAAAAAGCGTATAGACCTAAGAGAAAAAAAAGGAAAACTAATAACTATATTCGGTTGTGCCGGAGAACGAGATAAAGTAAAAAGGCCGATAATGGGGGAAATTTCGTCTACCATTGCAGATATTTCGATTTTTACTGCTGAGGATCCAAGAAGCGAGGAATTGGAAAAGATTATCGGCCAAATGGTTATTGGCGCAAAGAGGTCGAAAGCTAAAGGAGTTAAATACACCTCCGAGGTGGCCGAATGGACTCCTCGGATAGTGGAAAATTTAAAAAAAGGCCACGTATTTTTCAGAATTCCTGAACGCGGTGAGGCAATATCTTTTGCCTTACAAAAACTTGCCCGAAAAGGCGATACGATTGTTATTTGCGGCAAAGGGCACGAAAAAAGCATGGCTTATAACGGTGTCGAATACGACTGGTCCGACGAAGAAGCTGTAAAGTTAGCTTTAAAGGGCGATGTTAAAGAAATAACTCGATCAAATTGAAGGGTACGACCCTGCAAGATAGATCAATGGATATAACAAAATTAAAACACATTCATTTTACCGGCGTAAAAGGTGTCGGAATGACTGCATTGGCATTATGCTTGCGTGACTTGGGAATTAAAGTAACGGGAAGTGATGTTGATGAGATTTTTGTAACAGACGAAGTTCTTAAAGAAAATAGTATAGAATGGAAGATTGGATTTGGAGAAAAAAATTTAAACCCTAGGCCAGATTTAGTTGTTACAACTGCAGCCCATGGTGGACTTTTAAACCCCGAGGTTCAAAGGGCAAAAAATCTAGGTATTCAAATAACAACTTTTGCAGAGTTTTTAGCCGAACTTGCAAATACGAAGGAAGTTATTGGAGTTTGCGGAGTGGGAGGTAAAACAACTACGGCATCAATGATAACAGTTTTATTGAATGAAGCGGGGCTACATCCTTCCTTTGCAATAGGTGTTGGTAATATTTATCCCATCGGTGTTTCAGGAAGATTTGACAAGAAGGGGAAAAACTACGTTTGTGAGGCTGATGACTATGTAGTTTCTCCGGGAGTAGATAATACGCCGAAATTTATGCTTCTCGATCCTAAAGTCCTCGTTGTTACAAATATTGAATACGACCATCCGGACATTTACTCCTCGTTCAAAGAAACAAAAAAAACGTTTAGAGAATTATTTGAGAAACTCCCGGATGGTGGCTTGCTTATCGCCTGCATTGATAATTCCAACGTTTCCGACACAATCAAAGGGTTAAGAAAACCGGTGATAACTTATGGTTTTAATAAAGAGGCTGACTGGCAAATAAAGGACATTAAATTTAAAGATGAGAAAACATTTTTCTCTTTATATTCCAAGAAAGAAAACAGAACTTATGACAATTTAGAATTGGAAATTCCCGGTAGATTCAATGTACAAAATGCAACAGCCGCATTCATAGTTGGAAACTATTTAGGCATAAATGAGTTAGGTTTAAGGAAAGGGTTATCATCTTACTTGGGGTGTAGGAGGAGATTTGAAAAAATGGGTATTTATAAAAATGCTTTGTTTTATGATGATTACGCACATCATCCAAAAGAAATTAAGTCTGTACTGATGGCAGCTAGGGAATGGTTTCCTAAAAAAAGAATTGTGTCTATTTTTCAACCCCATACCTATTCGAGAACAAAGGCTTTGTTTAAGGAATTTTCAGAAGCCTTTGATGACGCAGACATAGTTGGTTTTATGGATATCTACTCTTCTGCCCGAGAATCAAAAGATTCTTCTGTCTCATCTGAACTACTTGCAAAGGAAACTAGAAAAAACAATCCTGAAGTTTACTATCTTGGAAGTCATAAAAGAACTTTAGAGTGGATGAACAAAAATGTTAAAAAAGGTGACATTGTCCTGACGTTGGGAGCGGGCGATATATTCCATATATATAATCAGCTATTCAAAGATAGTTAATATTTGCGCCCAAGGATTTTAGTCTTTCTACTAAATTCTCATAACCTCTTTCAATGTGTTCTGTATTTGTGATTTCGGTTTTTCCTTTTGCAGCTAATCCTGCAATAACGAGTGCGGCACCAGTTCGAACGTCTCGCGCATCAACTTTAGCGCCGTAGAGTTTTTGAGGACCGGTAACTTTCACAGCACGCGGATTATCATCTACCTCAGGATATTTAGGATCTTTGAAAAATTCAAACTTGACACCCATTTTTGCCATTTCATTCCAATGCTGCATTCTGTTGGCGAATATTGTTTCGATAACCTCCGATTTTCCTTGAATTTGGGTCAATAAGGGTGAAATAAGGACTTGCCATTCGGAAGTAAATAATGGATATTGTCCGGCGTAAATGTTTAAAGGTTTGATGCTCGTTAGCTGTGGATTAAGTCTAGCTGTGAATTTGTGCAAATCCATACCTATATTCATTTTATCAAAGGTTCTCTCAAGAGTTTGTAATTTCATTTTTTCATATTCAATTCCTTCAATTGTTAATTTAGAATTTGTTGTTAGCGCTGCAGAGATCCAAGTTACAAGGTCGTGTGGGTCATACATATTTTTGTAAGTAATGCCTTTTATTTGAACCGGGCCGAATACTTGTAAGAGCTTTTCTGCTTTTGTTATTTTCGCGCCTGCAGCAATTAGGAATTCAACAATATCATCAAATTCGGGAATTAATGTAAAATTTGAGATTTGACTTTTACCTTTCTTAAATAGCGCACTGAAAAGTGCGAGGACGCTGATTGTGAAAGAAGAAACAGGAGATTTGTATTTGAAAGGTCTTTTGGAATTAAGATAAAATTCAATCAATCGGGAGTTTTTATACTTTGCTCCGATTCCAAATTCCTTTAATGTTGGAATGATTTCATTAAATCGCCTTGAACCTATTTGATCTCCGCCCCGATCAGATCTCTCCGGGTCGATTTCGACCAAACATTTTCCAAATTTGGAAGCAAGGATTGGTATTACTTTATTGGCATCACTTGTGAAATATAAAAGTTCTTTTGGAACTGTTTGGGGTTTTATAACATTTTTCGTATTTATTATTAATGTATTTCTGCCCGACCACTCTAATTTAGCGCCTTGCATTTTTAATATATCGGTGTGCTTTTCAGTGCTTCCTATCCTAGGGATATTTTCAAGAACGAAGGTATCGTTTGTTATAAGCGGTATAAAAATATGCTTCATCGCGGAATTTTTGGCCCCTTGAGCTTTCACCTTTCCACTTAGCTTCGAAGGTCCTTTTATCAAGATATTTTTCACAATGTAAGTATATAACTTTTCTTGAGCATGACATTTTATGAATTGATATGAGATAATATACCTAGTGGGTGATATTAATAAACTTAGGGACATATTAGGTAAGAAAGCCCGGTTGGGTGAACCTCTTTCTGGCCACACCTTCTTAAAAATCGGTGGGACTTCGGATATTTTTTACGAAGCGGAAACGACGGATGATTTTAAAAAGGCAGTTGTTGAAGCTAGGAAGCTTGAGATTCCAATAACCATACTTGGAGATGGAAGCAATGTATTAATTTCGGACAATGGAATCAAGGGACTAGTCCTAATTGATCGTTCGGATAAGATCGAAATTTTGGATGAAGACAAGGAGGGAATTAATCTAAAAAAAATAAAAAAGCCAATATATCGCTGGGAGTCTGACAAAAAGCAAGGAACCTTTAAATATGAATTTAAGGATCTGGACTATGATGAAAGCGAGAAATCCCGGGTCCGGGTTCAAATGGATAGCGGCGTTAACCTTCCAAAAGCAATCGACTTTCTTTTGGACAAAGGTATAACGGGATTGCAATGGTACGCCGGAATTCCGGGAACAATTGGGGGAGCTATTTTTAATAACATCCATGGTGGGACTCACTTTATGAGTGAAGTATTGGATAGCGTTACCGTTCTTGATTTACAAGGAGGCAGTAACACATTAAGAATTGAGGATCTTGGAGTAGATTACGATAAAAGTCGTTTTCAGGATACCGGTGAAATAATACTTGACGCCACTTTTTTGCTTTTCAAGGGGGACGTTGATAAAGCTAAATATGTCCGCTTTGAATGGGCTAAAAGAAAAAGCTTGCAACCCCGAAACGCTCCCGGTTGTGCTTTTCATAATTTAACTCAGGAACAAAAAGAAAAATTGGGAATTCCGACAACCAGTGCAGGTTTTGTAATTGAGCACCTTTTGAAAATGACAGGTTTTAAAATTGGAGATGCAGCTATTTCCAAAGACCACCATAACTTTATTGTCAATGAGGGCAAAGCGACTGCCAAAAATTATCTTGAAGTAATGAAGACTATTTACAATAAAGCCAAGAAGGAATTGGGGATAGAGTTGGTGCCGGAAATTTTCTTACTTGGGTTTAGTGAAGATGAAATTAAAGAGTTCAGACACCCAAGACAACTCGAACTCCGTAAAAAAAGATTATACGAAATAAGAACTATTTACAAAGACAGTAAGAAATTATTTTCCCCCAAGTGATTGTGATTACGAAAGATTTCAAAGACAAGAAGGTAGCAGTTATTGGTCTAGGAATAGAAGGCTCAAGCGTTGTAAGATTTTTACAAGATAAGGATGCCCAGATAACAATATTTGATAGGAAAAAGGAAAGCGAGTTGGACTTCAAGGGCATTGACAAAAGTAAAATAAAAACAGTTTGTGGAGAAAAGTACTTGTCTCGGGGGTTTAAGGAGTTTGATATCATTTTCCGTTCCCAAGGAGTAAAGCGGAATCTGCTCCAAATTTTGGAAGCAGAGGAAGTTGGTGTTGAGATATCGAGCGAAATCAAACTTTTTTTTGATTTATCACCATCAAAGATAATCGGCGTTACAGGTACTAAAGGTAAGGGGACAACAAGCACCTTAATTTCTAATATATATTACCGCGATTGAAATCAACTAGCTGGGTTGTATTAGAATTATCTTCCACTCAACTTACAGACTTACACAAAAGCCCGCACATCGCAGTTGTTTTAAATATAACCACAGATCATCTAGACTGGCATAAGGATAGAGAAGAGTATCTTGAGGCTAAGACACAGATTATTCGTCATCAAAAATCCAATGATATTGCAGTGCTAGCATACGATTATGAAGACGTTAGAGGTTTTTTGAAGTTGACACGAGGAAAGGTATTCTATTTTAGTAATGCACAAAAAGTAAACGGATCGTATGTTAAGGATGGAAGAATATTACTTGAAGTTAGAAACAAGAAGATAGAGATTGGAAGAGCAGAGAAATTGTTGCTTAAAGGCCGACATAATTGGGAAAATGTGTGTGCGGCAGTTTGTGCATCCTACCTTGTAGGAGCAAGCATAGATTCAATTAAAGAAACTGTATTTTCCTTCAAAGGATTGGAACATAGACTTGAACTTGTTGGAGAAGTTGGCGGTGTTAAGTTTTATAATGACTCGTTTTCCACAAACCCCCAGACCACCATTGCAGCAATTAAATCATTTTCAGAGCCGATTACCCTTATCTTGGGTGGATCTGATAAGGGTTTAAATTATGACGAGATGGCAAGAGAAATTACAAAATCAACTGTTCTGAATAGTATTATAATAGGTGATATTTCTAAAAAAATAAAAAGATCACTTCAAAAATCTGGTTACAAACAAAACATAACCGAGCTTGGTTATCCAAAAACAAAAAAGATAATAGAAGAAGCGGTTAAAGTAACTCCCAAGGGTGGAATAGTGTTATTATCCCCCGCCGCAGCCTCATTTGACATGTTTAAAGATTATAAAGACAGAGGAAATCAGTTTAAAGAAGCCGTTAAGGTGTTATAATCTCCAAGGTGTGAATCTGTTTCACCTCTAAGGTGCACAAAGGTACAGAAGAGATTTACCAACGTCCGCTTTCTACAAACTTTCTAAACTCGCTCATTATTTGCTTTGTAATATCACCCGGTTTACCATTCCCGATAACTTTATTGTCAACCTTTACAACCGGAAGGATCTCTTTGTTACTGGCTGAAAGAAAAACTTCATCGGCATTAAAAAGCTCATCAATTTTAACCTCTTTCATAAATGTTGGGTAGAACTTTTTACAGATATTATTGATTAGTTCGCGGGTGATGCCTGGAAGTGTTTCGCCGTCGGGTGTAAAAATAGTCCCCTTTTTGATTATAAACAAGCTACTTTGTGTTCCCTCATATACCTTATCAAGATTCTTATAGACGTATACTGCTTCAGCTGCCTTTTTCTTTTTCGCAATATTCATCGCCTTTACTGCTTGAATATAATTAAGACTTTTTGCCTGAGGAGACTCACGATTATAATTGAAAGTTATTACGTTGACGCCTCTTTTGTATAATGACGCGGGGTAACGTTTTCTGTCATAAACCATAATCGCAAGAGTCGGCTTGGAACCCAAACTAATTCCATCCATAGTTTCCCCGCCGGTTACAATAATTCTGATAATTTTTTCTTTTCCGTTTTTATTTTTAAATAGAGTTTTGACAATTAATTTTTCTAATGTATTCGAGCTCCATGGTATTTTCAATCCAATAATTTTCGCTGAATTATTGAGTCTTTTCAGATGTTTTTTGAGTAAAAACGGCTTTCCACCTTTATAGGTTACTATATAGTCAAAAACACCATAACCTCGGAGAAATCCTAAATCCCATAAACTTATTTTTGCTTTGCTTTTGGCAACAAACTTGCCGTTTAAGTAGTAAATAGGTTCCTGCTTTTTCATACAAGATTTTTGAATTGTATAGGAAATGAAGCAAATTTACAAAATATAGCTATTTTGATGGTAAAATTAACTAATGTCAGGAAAAAGAATTGTTCTCTTGCATGGCTGGGGTGCGGAAACGAAAAAACTTGAACCTTTGAAAAAAGAACTCGAAAAATTGGGGTGGCAAGTTTTGCTACCCAAACTTGCAGGTTTTGAGAAACCTGCACCAAAAGATGTGTGGGGGATAAAAGAATTTTCTGATTATGTGTACGAAGAAATAAGAAGAAATTTCGGAAATAGCACATATTATGTATTTGGTCATTCATTCGGCGGTGGAATAGCCATTAAGCTTGCAGTGAGTTCTCCTGGGAATCTTGAAGCGCTTATTCTTTGTGCTTCTCGGGGTATTTCTCGCAGCAAGACTCTTAAACGATTGGTTTTTAGTATGCTAGCAAAAACAGGGAAAGTGCTTCTTATTACTCCACAGTTAGCCCAAGGTTTTCGAAAACTTCTGTATAAAGCTGCCCGCGAACATGATTATGAAAAAACCCAAGGGGTTATGAAAGATGTTTTCAAAAAGGTGATTGCGGAAGATTTAAAACCATTGTTACCCAAAATAAAAGTTCCTACCCTAATTTTGTGGGGAGAAGAAGACAAAATGACGCCAGTTAAAGACGCCTATTTTATAAAATCTGTTCTTCCGGAAAGTAAGCTAGTTACATATAAAAACCAAGGACACAGACTTCCTTACGAAAAACCAAAAGAATTAGCTAAGGAAATTAATTTATGGTCGACTTTACAACAATAATAATTATCTATTTGATAATCATTCTTTTGTGGCTGCCTCAGGCAGTGTATCAAATCTTAACCTGGACATATTGGTGGCAAATTAAAGAATATAGATTTGACAGATTTTGGGTATTTCTCAAAACGTCCTATGGCAGAGAGAAATTAGGTTTATACTCAATTTGCCTTAAATTCTTGGCGTTGATTTTAGGAGTATTTTATCTCCCCATCCCCTTCTTCATTTTTGCATTTCAAGACATCCTTTTTTTAAGAAACGTGTTTCTTAGGCGTGTAAGAATACCGGTTGTAACAGAAAGAGTCGAAAAAATTTTTGTGACAAGTTTCTTCGCTATGGTGATAACAATTTTTGTCTTACTAGATCCTCGAAAAGTTTTAGGTTCACTTTTATTTGGCGAAATGTTGCTGCTTATTACTCCTTATGTTGGAATATTGTGGACCATTCCTATCGTAAATAAAATCAAAAGAAAAGAGATTGAAAAAGCTAAGAAGGTTTTATCTTTAGTAAACCCAACAGTAGTTGGAATTACCGGTAGTTATGGTAAAACAACGACCAAAGAATTTGTAGCCCATCTTTTATCGCAGAAATATACCACCGCCAAAACGGAAGGAAGTGAGAATACGGAGTTTGGAATTGCAAGGAAAACTTTCAAAAATGTTGTAAAAGGAACCAAATTTTTTGTGGTAGAAATGGGTGCATATAAAGCTGGCGAAATTAAAAAGCTTGCAGGGATAGTTCGTCCTACAATAGGAATAATAACAGGCATAGAGGAACAACATCTTTCTTTATTTGGAAGTTTAGAAAATATTAAGAAAGCAAAGTTTGAATTAATCGAGAGCCTGCCTAAAGGAGGAGTTGCAATATTTAATTATTCCAATAAGTATTGTAGAGAACTTGCCGGCTGGGCTACAAAACTACCGACAAAATTAGAGGTCTTGGGATATTATGTAAAAAATAAAGGTAATAAAGAAGATATAAATACCGATATTTTTTCGGAAGTGCTGTCGGTTAATCGCGAAAAAATTTCTTTCAAAGTCGCTCTCGGAGAGGAACAGAAAAAACTATCAGCTAACCTCCCTGGTTTGCACTTTCTAGAAAACTTGACCTGCGCAGTTTTAGTCGCAAAATTTTTGGGAGTTTCCTGGAAAGATATTGAGAAAGGGTGCAAAAGTATTGCCGTTCCTGAAAATACGATGGATGTTTATAAGTTAAAATCAGGTAGTATAATCATTGACGACACTCATAACTCGACTCCTTTGGCTTTCGAATCAGCCCTAAAATATTTGTCTTATTTTAAAGACAAAAAGAAAGTCGTTATTACAAGCGGTATTATAGAATTGGGGGTTACAAGTGAGTCGGTTCATGAACGTATTGGAAATATTATGTCTGAAAATATTGATAAAATAATTCTTACTAACTCCGATTTTTACGAGAGTATAAAGTCAGGTTTGGGAGATAAGTCAAATAGACTTATATTAGGTAATGATAGGTCTTTAGATTCTGAGATTGCAAAAATAATTACTTCTGAGAAATCCGTTATTTTACTGGAAGGTCGCTTACCGACCATAATACTTGAGGTGATACAAAAACAAAAATGAAAAGACCTATTGCAATTTCACTATCACCAAATAGTGAAAAAGATGATGTAATTTTGGCTTTAAAATTACTATTTTCTCCGATCCAATGGTTTAATTTTAGGAAAACAGAGGATCTAGAGAAACAGCTTTCTAAAATTTTCGGATCGGATTATAAAGCCATTGCAGTCAATAGTGGTCGAAGCGCGTTATACCTTATTTTAAAAACGCTTGGCATTGGTCAAGGGGATGAAGTTTGTCTTCAAGCTCTTACTTGTGTAGCAGTTCCAAACTCAATACTTTGGTTGAAAGCTAAACCTGTCTATATCGACGTCGATAATTCTTTTAATCTGGAGCCAAAAGATCTTAGTGAAAAGCTCAGTGAAAATACGAGGGCAATTATTGTTCAACATTCTTTTGGAATTCCGGCAGACTTAGATAAGATTAAAAAATTTACTCAAGGAAGAAAGATTACTTTAATTGAAGATTGTGCTTTATCCTTAGGCGGAAAGTTTAACAATAAATTACTTGGTACTATCGGAGATGTGTCCTTTTTTAGTTTCGGGCGCGACAAAGTAATTTCGAGTATTTTTGGCGGGTTTATTCTTTGCAAAGATAAAAAATTATGTAAGAAGTTGTTGGAGGAAAGAGATAAACTCAATTATCCCGGTGCACGGTGGGTCATTCAGCAGCTTTTACACCCAATTCTTTTCAGTATAATTTTACCGCTTTACAACTTTGGCCTTGGTAAAACAACTTTTGGTAAAATGATGCTTTTTCTTTTTCAAAAATTTGGGCTTCTTTCAAAGTCTGTTTATAGACAAGAAGAAATTGGAAAGCAGCCTAAGGTTTTTCCCACAAAACTTCCGGGTGCACTTTCAATTTTAGCCTTGAACCAACTCTACAAGCTCGATAAGTTCAATAATCATAGAAAGGAAATTGCCAATTTTTATTTTAAAAAACTTAAAGTCCCTAATATCAAATTACCGAATAAAAGGGAAGGAGCCGTTTGGGTAAGATTTCCTATCATAAGTGAAAAAGCGATGAAAATTTTCGAATGTCTGAAGAAAAACGGAGTGCTTGTGGGTGATTGGTACAAAGATATCGTTGTTCCTGTTAAGAATTTGTCTATGGTTGGTTATGAGAGGGGAAGCTGTCCTAACGCCCAAAAACTTGTTGGTAAAATATTAAATCTTCCAACATATCCGTCTTTAAGTAAAAAAGATGCAGAGAAAGTAGTTCATTTAATTGAATCATGTCTAAATTAGCATTAAGAGAGATATCGGATAAGTCCGTATGGGAAAGTTTTTTACTTTCTCAAAATCCAGGAACATTTTTGCAATCTTGGAATTGGGGGGAAGCCAATAGATTGGTTGGGTTCAAAGTTAAAAGATTTGGAATTTACGATGGAAGTAAATTAGTCGGAGCAGTCCAACTTATACATCAACCTGCAAAAAGGGGTCAACACTATCTTATTCCTGGAGGGCCGGTTATAGACTATGAAAATAAAAGACTTTTGAAATTTACGATTGATTCTATCAAAGAAATTGCACGAAAAGAAAATATTTGGTTTATAAGGATTAGACCTGATGTTATTGATTCCGAAAAATTAAGACTCTCTTTTTCTGAACTTGGACTCTTTTCGGCTCCAATGCACCTGCACGGCGAACATACTCTTATTTTGGACGTTTCGAAGGATGAAGAGGAAATCCTAAAAAATATGAGAAAGACTACTAGATATTTGATAAAAAAGAGTTTGAACGAAGGATACAAAATCAGAATTTCAACAAACCCTAAAGATACCCAAATTCTTTTTGATCTTCAAAAAGAAACCGTAAAGAGACATAGATTTGTTGGCTTTACACCACGACTATTTGAGGCACAACTTGAAACTTTCGGAAAAAACGATCAGTCCTTACTTTTTGTCTGCGAGAAAAACGGAAAACCTCTAGTTGCAGCGATTGTAATATTTTACGGCGAAAAGGCATTTTATCATCATAGCGGTTCAGCGAATGTAGCAAGGGAAACAAACGCATCATACTTTACACAATGGCAGATTATAAGAAAAGCCAAAGAGCTGGGATATAAATATTATGATTTTTGGGGAATTGCACCAACGGATGATCCAAAACACCGTTTCTCGGGAGTTACAATATTCAAAAAAGGCTTTGGGGGAGAAAAAGTTGATTGGGTACACGCACAAGATTTAGCGATTAGCCCTTTTTATTGGTTAACATTTATTTTTGAAACAGTAAGAAGAGTTGTAAGGCGATTGTGAAAACTCAGCTATATTATTATAATACATCTACTATATGAATATGCCGAATATTCTGCCCTTGGCTTTGGGTCTCCTACTTTTCTCTTTTTCCGTCACAAGTCTTTTGGTAGTTCCTTTTATAGATTTGTTATATCGTTTAAGGTTTACCAGGAGAAAGGAGGCTCCAAAATCCGGCAAAGTTCCTCTTTTTGATAAATTGCACGATATAAAAGCCGGAACTCCGGTTGGTGGAGGAATTTTAATAATCTTAGTAGTAACTGTCCTTTTTACATTTCTTTTCCCATTTGCATCGAGAATGGGCGTCTACATCAGAAGCTCTTATGATTTCACAACAGAACTTTTCGTAATATATTTTGCATTTTTATCCTTCGGCTTACTGGGATTGTATGACGACCTTATTAAAATATTGGTTAAACCAAAGCCTGGGTTTTTGGGCCAATGGTTTGGACTTACCAGAAGACATAAATTTGTATTGCAGTGGATTTTAGGATTTATTATAGGTTTTGTTTTATTTAAGAAATTAGGAATAGAAATTGTTCACATTCCACTTTTTGAAAAGACTTTATATTTGGGTTATTGGTATATTCCTTTTGCGGCTTTTGTAGTCGTTGCTTTTTCAAACGCATTTAACATAACTGATGGGCTCGACGGTTTGGCAAGTGGCCTTCTGGTTATCTGTTTAGTTGCTTTCGGAGCAATTGCGGCAGGAAGTCTTGATACACCACTTTCACTTTTTATTACTCTTTGGTTGGGATCACTTCTGGCGTTTGGCTATTTTAATATCTGGCCGGCAAGAATTCATCTCGGAGACGTGGGGGCACTTTCTTTCGGAGCAATGCTTGCTGTTATTGGTTTGGTTACGGGAAGTATTGCAGCTCTTGTCATTATCGGCGGCCTTTTTGTACTTGAAGCTTCTTCATCTTTTTTGCAAATCGTCGGTTGGAAAATTCTCAAAAAACCTATTCTGCCTTTAGCTCCTCTTCATAACACATTTCTTGCAATTGGTTGGGAAGAACCTAAGATTGTAATGCGTGCATGGCTGGCCGGACTTATGCTTGCCATATTTGGTCTATGGCTAGCTACAATTTGAAATGTCATAAATGTGCAAAAATATAAAGCGCAAAAAGATAAGGTTACTTTTGATAAGAAATTTCTAGTTCTGACTCTTCTTTTGACGTTGGTTGGGTTGATTGCTTTGACTGACGCTTCGGCCCCACTTGCTCAAAGGAGTTTCTCCGATAAATTTTTTTTCATAAAGCAGCAGCTCGTCTGGGCATTTTTCGGCGTAGTCTCACTTTTTGTTATCAGTAAAGTAAATTATAAATTCTGGGAAAAAATTGCAAGCCTACTTTTTTTTGCAAGTCTCTTTGGACTTTTATTAGTTTTTGTACCAAATATCGGAGCAAAATTTTTGGGAGCAAGAAGGTGGGTTATTTTAGGTCCTCTAACTTTTCAACCTTCCGAATTTATAAAGTTAACTCTTGCCGTCTATATTGCCAAACTCGCGACGCGAGATAAAAAGCTCTTTGCCTATCTTTTGCCGATTATTCTTTCTTCTTTTCTTATCATGCTTCAACCGGATTTGGGCACGACAATAGTTGTAGTAGGTATGGCAATGGTACAGATTTTTGTCAGTGGAATACCTTTAGCCTTTTTTGCGTTGACTCTCGCCGGGGGGCTGATTCTCGGAATAGTTTTAATTATTTTTTCGGACTACAGGAGAGAACGGCTTCTTACTTTTTTTTATGAAACAAGAGATCCCTTGGATAAATCCTATCACATTAGACAAATCTTACTTGCACTGGGGTCGGGAGGTTTGTTTGGCGTTGGATTAGGTCATTCAAGGCAAAAATACCTTTTTTTACCAGAAACAGCGACTGATTCCATATTTGCGGTAATTTCGGAAGAAGTAGGTTTTCTTGGTGCAGCACTTTTGATCTTGGTTTTTATCTATTTTATAATTAGAGGACTTAAGATTGCCAGGCGTGCACCCGATAGATTTTCTCAAATACTTGCCATAGGCATCGTTTCCTGGATAGGCGGCCAGACTTTTTTAAATATTTCCTCAATGCTTGCACTCGTTCCCCTGACGGGAATACCTTTGCCGTTTTTTTCATACGGAGGGAGCTCTTTGGTAACAATTCTCATTGCCTGCGGTATACTTTTAAATATTTCTCGCTATGGTAAAGAAAAATGAAAAAGTAAAAATTGTACTTAGTGGTGGTCATGCCGGTTCTACAGCCTTTGTTGTTATCGAGGAAATAAGAAGACAAAATAAGAGCTGGGATATAAGTTGGGTTGGATTCAGAAGTTCGCTCGAAGGAGAAAAAGTACCTTCACTCTCTTCGATTTATTTCCCGAAATATCACATTAAGACGTACGGGATTACGGCCGGGCGAATTCAGAGAAAATTAACAATTCATACGCTGCCTTCGATACTGAAGATACCGCTAGGTTTTATTCATGCATTTATTCTCCTTACCGGAATTAAACCTGATTTAATATTATCTTTTGGTGGATTTGCCGCATTCCCGGTTGTTGTCATAGGTTATTTGTTGGGAATACCGGTAATAATTCATGAACAAACCTCCGTAGTCGGCAGAGCTAATAAATATTCTGCGTTCTTTGCCAAAAAAATTGCTATATCAAGAGAGTCAAGTTATGATTATTTTCCCAAAAATAAAACCACACTAACAGGTAATCCGACTCCGAGCACCGTTTTTACGACGAAGCCCCGCAGATTTTTAAGTAAAATTCCGACCATTTTTGTAACCGGTGGTCAGTCGGGTTCCCTTGCCATTAATAAGGTAATTGAAGATGCACTCACGATTATTCTTAAAGATTTTTGCCTAGTTCATTTAACCGGCATTAAAAATGAAAAGAAATTCATTGGTATTAGGGAAAGACTGGTCCGTGACCTAAAAAAGAGGTACAAAGTTTACGGCTTAGTCAGTCCAAAAAAGTTTAACGACCTTTTTAAGTTTTCTGATATTGTAATTTCCAGGGCTGGTGCGAATACTGTTTCTAAAATTATTGCTGCCAAGAAACTCTCAATCCTTATACCGCTTCCAATTTCTTATCTTGACGAGCAGAAAAGAAATGCACTTTTTGCCGAAGAATTCGGGATTGCGAGAATTTTAAATCAGGACGCGTTGACGCCTGAAAATTTGGTTGCCCAGATAAGATACATAACGGCCAATTGGAATAAAATTTTACAAAGCGTAAGCGGAAAGGAGAGCCCGGATAAAGATGCGGCTAAGAAGCTGGTCGCGCTTATCGAAGAATTTGTTGGCAAAAAATGATAAAGAAATTTCTTTTACTGTTAATACTATTTTTAGCTGTAGGGTTTGTTCTCAGTTTACCAAGGATAATTAAGATCAGAGAAGTCGTTTGTTTAAGTCAGTATGGGGAGTGTAGCGAAATAATCCAAAAGGAGCTTTCAAAAGAAAAAGGGAAAAGTTATTACGCTTCCAAAAGAAATATTAAAGCTTACCTTGAAGATAACATTTTGGTCAGGCAGTACTCAATTTCCTTTAAACTTCCTCCAAGAATTGAGGTTAAACTCCTTCTACAGAAGCCAAAGTTTGCCATAGCAAAAAAAGACGAAAAATTAATTTCTTTGGTTTCGGAAGAGGGCGATGTTTTAGAAGTTGCTCAGGTATCTAGCCTGCCGCGATTAATCATTGAGGAAAACCCGCCGGACATAGGTAAAAAGGTTAGTCCAAATATTTTATTTTCATTAAATATCGTTTTGGAATTGACAAATGATATTAAATTGACGAGTTCTTTCATGGAGGGTGAGAAATTGGTCATTGAAGTAGATGGTGGTCCCACTGTAATATTTCCAGTTGAAGGGGATAGGGATTTACTTTTGGGATCTTTCGTTCTGATTACAAACGAGCTTAAAAAGTCTGGTTCGGAAACGAGTTTTCCGGATGTTTCCAAAAAGGTGGTAGATTTGAGATTTAAAAACCCCGTAATTAAGTAATATGACAAAAACCAAAATAGTTTCCGGAATTGAACTTGGATCTTCAAAAATAGCGACAATAATTGCGCAGGTTAACTTTGATGAGGTGACAGGTGAGAAAGCGGTTAATCTCGTTGGGGTTTCTTCAGTTGAAAGTAGAGGCATTAAGAAAGGGCAAATTGTAGATATAGAAGAAGCGGTCGAAGCGACTATTGCCAGTGTTGAAGCTGCTGAGAGAATGGCGGGGTATAACCTTGATAACGCGTATATTGCATTGGGGGGAGCACACATGGCCTCGCAGAATTCCCAAGGGATAGTTGCGGTTTCGGATCCGGGCGGAGAAATAAACTACGACGATGTGGACAGGGTAATTGAAGCTGCAAGTGCAGTATCGCTTCCTTCTTCAAGAGAGCTGATACACGTTTTACCGAGAGAATTTATCGTTGATGGTGAGGAGGGCGTAAGAGACCCCGTCGGAATGAGCGGAGTAAGACTTGAAGTTCAAACACACCTCATCACCGCCTCAGGTGCAGCGGTTAAAAATTTAAAAAAAGCCGTTGGCGAGGTGGGTATTAAAGTCAACGAACTTATCTATAGCGGACTTGCTGCTGCCGAATCGGTTTTGACAAAGACGGAGAAAGAACTGGGATGTGTGCTAATCGACGTTGGCGGTGGGACAACATCGATTGCTGTCTTTGTTGACGGGGCTCTAAGCTACTCCGGCGTTCTTCCAATAGGCGCCAAAAATGTCAGTAATGATTTGGCGATAGGTTTACGGGTTTCGCTGGAAAGTGCTGAAAAAATAAAACTTGCTCTCTCGATAGACGATAAAAAAAACAAGAAAGCAAAAGACCAAAGTGTTTCCGATGAGTTTGACCTGGAGTCTCTGGGTATCGGTGAAATTAAGAGAGTTTCCAAAAAAACTTTGACCGAAGGAATAATAAAACCCCGTTTAAACGAGATTTTTTCGATGGTCAAGATAGCGCTTGATAGAGAAGGTTTGTCTGCAAGAGTTCCTGCCGGGGCAATTCTTACTGGCGGAGGTGCCGAAACAGTAGGAGCTGTGGAAGCCGCAAAGAGAATGCTTTCCCTTCCTATCCGAATTGGAGTTCCCAGGGGTATAGGAGGTCTGATAGATGATGTTATGAACCCTGCCTTTGCTGTTCCGATTGGATTAGTGCTTCATTCTGCAAAATTAGCGGAGGGCGAATCATTGACATCTTTTTCGAAGAAGATTAAACTGCCTTCAAAAGGCCTGATTGGCAAACTCTTAGCAACAATAAAGGATCTTCTGCCCTGAATAAGGAATACTACCCACTAAAATAGTGTTGTTTTGTGCTAGAATGCCTTGTTTTCAGGATTTTCAAGTAGTAGAATCATCAGACAAAATATATGGCACTTGTTAAGCCGGATTCGGCAAGAATTGCAAAAATTAAGGTTATTGGAATAGGTGGCGGGGGTAGTAATGCCGTAGGCTCAATGATTGATTCGAACGAGATACTCGGCGTTGAATTTATTGCGGTCAATACCGACGCTCAGGTACTTCTTGCCAATAAAGCTCCCACGAAACTTCAAATTGGAGAAAAATTAACAAAAGGCTTAGGCTCCGGAGGAGATCCTGATATCGGTTTTCAGGCTGCTGAAGAATCGAAAGAAAAAATAAAGGATTTATTGATTGATAGCGACATGGTATTTATAACTTCGGGTATGGGTGGTGGTACCGGGACAGGTGCTTCGCCGGTGGTTGCACAAATCGCCAAAGAGACTGGTGCTCTGACGGTTGCAATTGTAACCAAGCCTTTTCACTTTGAAGGAACAAGGCGTTCGGTTGTTGCTGACGACGGAATTGAAAAGTTAAGAGAGCAGGTAGATACTCTGATAGTCATTCCAAACCAAAGGCTGATGGACGTAATTGACCGGAAAATGACTCTTCTGGAGGCTTTTAAAGTTGCTGATTCTGTTCTTGGGCAGGCAGTATCAGGCATTGCCGATATCATAACGACCCCGGGACTCATAAACGTCGATTTTGCAGATATAAAAACCGTAATGAAAGACGCTGGAACTGCGCTTCTCGGAATAGGAACAGGCGTCGGAGAGAACAGAGCTCAGATGGCAGCACGGGCCGCAATATCATCTCCACTCCTTGATTTGTCAATTGAGGGCGCAACAGGAGTTCTCTTCAATATTACCGGAGGACGCGACTTAACAATGTTTGAGGTTGATGAAGCCGCTCGGATTATCTCTGCGTCCACTGATGCCGATGCCAATATAATCTTTGGCGCCGTCATTAGGGATGAATTGGCGGATCAGATAAGAATTACGGTTGTTGCAACCGGTTTTGACGAGACGAGAGCAAGGATTGCCGGCTTTGCACAACCCGGCGTTACACCACCTATTCAAGGGGTTGTTAGCGAACCGATTCAAATTCAGAAACAGGAGGAAGAGGAGGAAAGAATAAAAGACGAGGAAGATGAAGAACCGATGTCGGGTAGGGGAGACCAGGATGTGTTTGGGGAGAAATTCGAAATCCCCGCTTTTTTGAGAAAAATAACTTAAGACTAGATTCAGAATTCCCCGAGCCTCCGCGCTCGGGGATGAATGAACCTAGGCTAGAAGCCTGTCGCCGAAGGCGACTATCTTTGTGAAAGAAGCCCCAAGCCTCTGTGCGGGGAGGCTTCACTTACTTCAATTTGTAAGAGATCCACAACTGCAGGAACAAGGGTCAGAGATTGATACGGGTTGATCCAGGCAATAAATTTGCGGACAGGGGGTTTGTGAATGAATACATATTGGGGGAACTGGTTTGGGTGGATCTATGATTATTGGAGGAGCTGTCGGTTCAGGCGCAGGGGTTGGAGTAGGAGTAAGTGTTGGTCTTGGAGTAGGCGTTAAGCATAAACTTGGATAATCAGAACAGGCAATGATGGCTGGTGAATTTTCGATGGCAATTCCCGCAACATTACCCACCGGTTTTTCGCTTCTGGTATTATAAGCATCTTGTTTACTTGTATCCGGATCGGGATTTTCCCCTTCTTCCTGTTGCGGATTTTCCGATTGGGATTCACCCTCGGATTGGGCGACTTGAGTAGGATTTGCAGGAGGCGTAACCGAAAGAATGACTTCGGGTAGATTTTCTTCGAGCTGAGCAATTATTTTTTCACTAACATCACCGGGAGCGGAAACGGCCTGTACGGAAAAAATGGTCAGGATTAATGCTAATAGAAATTCCAACATAGTTATCAAATATGGGATGATAATAAAGATTGGGACCCTATTTGTCAAGCAAAACTATATAAACGAGAAAATATAAAAAGTATTTCTTGGATTATTTTACGGCCTTGACTTGTAATACTTTAAATGACTATTCTAGATGTATAGATATGGCGAGAAAGGTGAAAAGCAAGAAAAAAGTTAAAAGACAAACTTCGGGGTTAATGAAGATTTTGGAAGCGGTTGTGATTATCGGATCAGTTGCGGCCGTTTTAATAAAGTTTTTCAAAGTCAGAAAAAGTAAAAAGTAACTCCAAAGGCTTAATTATTTGGAAAACGGAATTTGTTTTCGTAATATGCTCTCAACTTACCTGTGTCTACCGATTTGATTTGTTTATATTGCAGGTAGTCTAAAAAAGTTACCGTGCGAAAATCAAATTTTGAATATTTGCGCTGAAGGCTCTCTATTTTATAAAGTATGATAAGCGGGTTTATATTATTGTAAACCTCAAGCGAATAATCACCTTTCTCAGTTACTTCTTTAAGATTCAAGAACTGATCGTGATAAGAAAGCGAATCGGGTGATAGAGTTGAAAGAAAGGTATAATCAACTCCCTGGCCGGTTTTTGCTTTTTGAAAGTGGTAGATGAGGTAGTCAAAATTAAGGACGTTAACAAGAAACAGTATTACCCCTGAAAAAATAATGGTTTTTTTGACAAACATAGCGACTCCCTTATTCTGCCGGTAGTTTCTAAAAAAGTGAAAAAATATACCGGTTACCCATGTCGCAAAAGTCAGGCCGTAAAGTCTTTTATAACTCAGCCCCCAAGCGTTTATATATTCGAAGACGCTTTTATAAGCCATCAAGGTTAGAAAGATGCCTTGCACCCCAAGAATGTAAGTCAAAATCGTACCTAATGTACTTTTACCCTTGTCGTTATATATCAAAACTAAAACTATGCCCGCGACCAGCGACAGCTGACCAAACACTTCTCTTGTATGCTGGGAATAGCTGATGCCCATGCTTTTCAGAATTTCATCGCTGGCAAAATAAAACTGAAGCTGAGTGATAAAAAATACAAAAAGGATGATGGCCAAAACCAATTTGGGAATATGGAGAGGTAGCGCATCAATTTTGAAAAAAGAAGGAAGGGTATAGTTATTACTTTTATTGATTAAAGTTATGATTTTGGGAATGATAAAAATAAAGATAAGAAAAAATACAAGTCTTAACGACCAAATAAAAACGCTTTCCAGAACGATGTTTTTAAACAGATTTTCAAGGCTGAGAAAATTCCAAACATTTTCAATAAGTCTTAGAAAAAACGGATTGGTTGACGACAGGAGAGGCAAAATAATTACCAACAAAAAAATCGTTATCAGGATGCCAAAAACTATTTCAGTTGCCTTGACCGTATTGAAGCTTGTCTTTTTTTCTTTAAATTCAAGGTAATAATCATTTCTGGCGAAAACACTTTTTATAATAAAGAGAAGTTGTGCATAGATATAGTCTATAAAACCCTTTTTTTCCTTATCATTAGAAACAAGCATTAGCGAGCCGAAGAAAAGTGCTGCCACTAAGTTTAAAAAAGTAATAGCTCCTTCACTTCTTACAGAAAGAAGTAGTGAAAACACAAGAGTAAATGTTAGATATAGCTTAGTTTCTTTACTTTTATCTTTCTTGAATTTGTAAGAAAGAAGTGAAAATAGTACAAGAGATACTGTGAAACCCAGATGAGGAAAATAGTTAAGTGTAATAATTAGGTACGAAAAAACTAGAGAAAGGAGAGAAATGACGAAGAATACTTTTCCGCGATCTGTAAGGTTCATCTAATACTATTATAGCAAGGAAACACAAATTTATGTGCAAAAAGCGTCTTCTCGCAAAATTCGCTTTAGATTCAAGGTTGGAGTAAAATATTGGTACCTTCAAATCTTCAGGAATTTTTGCTAGTCTGAGGAATGACTCGCAAAAAACTCAATAAATTTCTTTTTATCGGGATTTTTATCGCAGTAATTAGCCTGGGCGGGTTTGTATTGAAAAAGTCCTTTGAAAACAATCGTTGTGCTAATACCTTAAGCTGTAAGGAAAGTTTTATAGTTTCTGTTAATAACGATGAACAGGCAATTTTCAATGGCAAAGTAATTGATCCGCCGGACATTGATCTTGCCCAAAAGTCAACGGAACCGCATGTCTTGGGAAGTGAAAGCTCAATGGGTGATAAGCATATTTATGTTGATTTAACCACGCAAACGTTAAAAGCATACGAGGGAGACACTCTTTTTATGGAAACAAAAGTATCCACAGGTAAATGGGCTCCCACACCCACAGGGGATTTTAGGATTTGGACAAAGATTCGTGCAGCGAAAATGTCGGGCGGGAAGGGTGCCGATTATTATTATTTGCCTAACGTACTATATATTATGTTTTTTTCAAATTCCCAAGTTGCCTCTTCACGCGGTTTCGCGTTACACGGGACCTACTGGCATAATAATTTCGGCCACGCAATGAGCCATGGTTGTGTAAACTTGCGAATTACTGATGCCAGAAAGCTATATTATTGGGCCGAACCATATACTTCTGAGAACGAGTCAAAGCCTGCTAGCAAAGATTCGCCGGGTACGCTGATAACTATCTATGGAGAAGCGCCGTAGTAAATTATTTTTAACTTTTATACTAACAGGAACCTTTCTTTTGGCGGGTTTAGTATTTTTTGGTTCTTTAAGGATAAAAGAAGGTACTCCACAACCCGAAAGCTTTGCCTCAAGCGTCATGCCTGAAGAAGAAAGACAAACTTCAGTCGATGTTCTTGCACCTAATGAGAAAGCTACGCTTACAATGAAGGCTTTAAGAAAATTAGACGGGACACTTAGCCAAACATTTTTTATTTCGTTAGATGCGGCTAAAGAAAGTGTTGAAATCTACTTGCATGAATCAAATCCCTCTTATCAGGTTTTGATTCCTTATAACACCTTTTCTCCCGACAATAAATACATTTTTCTCAAAATTGACGATCCCGAAAGGCCGCAGTATATTGTATTAAGAACCGATGGAAAAAATATAAGAGGTGAAGAAAAGTTAGTCGAGATAACTAGTCTTTTTTACGAAAAATATGACGAATTTGTGATTACGGACGTAACCGGTTGGGGCGGCTACAGTTTGATTGTAGTTAATACAAATTACAAAGACGGCAAAATTGGACCATCTTTCTGGTTTGATCTATCAAACTTCGGATTTATTCAACTTTCAAACAGATTCAACTAACTCAAAAGCTCTAATTTCCTTCTTAAATCTATTGTAAAATACAGGCATAATGAAAAAACTGTCCAAAAGAACTTCAAGAAATATTATTTATGCTTTCATCGACAGCCAAAACCTCAATTTGGGAGTTCAATCGCAAGGCTGGAGGCTGGATTTTGCACGCTTCCGAATTTATCTCAAAGACAAATATCATGTACAGAAAGCCTATCTTTTTATCGGTTATATACCAAAAAATAGAAAACTTTATGATTTTCTTGATAAAGCAGGTTATAAGTTAATTTATAAACCTGTTTTGGAATCGAAAAGGCCTAAAGTTAAAACAAAGGGAAACGTTGATGCAGAACTTGTGCTCCATACCATGATTGAGTTCCCTAGATACGACAAAGCTATTATTGTAAGTGGTGATGGAGATTTCTACTGTATTATTGAATATTTGGATAAGAAAAGAAAACTTGAGAAGGTTATTGTTCCAAACAAAGCAAGTTTTTCAAGTTTACTAAGAAAGTTTAGAAAATATGTTGTATACGTTAGGGATTTTAGGGCGAAGGTTGAAAGAAAGAAGTAAAAAAAAGAGAGGGATTATCCTTCGGACGAACCTTAGGCGTGCCCTCTCATCGTGATTAAATATATTATACCAACCCCCGCAACTCGAGTCAAAGGCAAAACTAGGCTCACCCGCATTCGCTTTATGCCCGAAAATCGGATAAAATACGGACAGAATGAGCAAAGAGGAAACCAAACAAAAAATCCAAGAGTTGGTCGATAAATATGAGAAAGCAAAACTTTCTCGTTCAATTTCTAAATATACAGAGGAAGAAACAAAAAAAGACTTTATACTTCCATTATTTCAAGCTTTAGGCTGGAATATTTTTGATAAAAACGAGGTTAGTGCAGAAGAATCACAGTCGGGAGGACGAGTTGATTTTGGTTTTTATTTTAAGGGCAGACTCAAATTTTATCTTGAGGCAAAATCTTTACGAACTGATCTTAATAGGGAAGAATTTGCTAATCAAGCCATCAAATATTCTTGGAATAAGGGCGCAACCTGGGCAATTTTGACAGATTTCGAGGGCTTGAAAGTTTTCAACGCTCAAATTATCGATAGAAAACTTACGGACAAGCTTTATTTTGAAATACTTTCAAACCAATATGTTGAAAGGTTTGATCAGCTTTGGTTACTCTCCAAAGGTGCTTTCGAAGAAAATTTAATTGATAAAGAAGCTGAAAAAGTCGGTAAAAAAATTCAAAGAGTTTCGGTAGGAATATCACTATATAAAGATTTAACCTTGTGCAGAGATATCTTAACCGACAAGCTTGGAAAAATGAATCCTGGGATAGATAGTGAATTGTTAGACGAGGGTGTTCAGAAATTACTGGATAGACTTATATTTATAAGAGTTGCAGAAGATCGGGGAATAGAGCCACCAACATTAATTCCTCTTATTCGTGCGTGGAAAAATAGCAAAAACCCAAACGAAATTCCTCTTTATAAGTCGATGGTTTCAAAGTTTAGAGAGCTAGATGAAACTTACAATTCGAACCTTTTCACTAAACACCCATTGGAAGATTGGGAAGATTGGAGCAATATAACTGAACAAGTTGTAAAAATTCTCCAAGGAAAGCCGGGCTATTACGAATATGACTTCAAAGCTATTCCCTCGGATGTTTTAGGAAGCGTTTATGAAAATTATCTAGGCTATAGACTTTCAAAATCCAAAAAAGGACTCACTCTCAGTAAAGACGCTAAAAAGAGAAAAGAACACGGAATCTACTATACTCCAGATTATATTGTTGACTATATTGTTAAAAATGCACTTAAACCGGTTCTGGACAAATGTAATTCAGTAGCAGAGTTAAAGAAGATTAAGGTTTTAGATCCCGCTTGTGGTTCAGGCTCCTTTTTAATTAAAGCGATGGATTTAATTTACAAAAAATATGAAGAATTTGGCAATCGAGGAGGGACATATACTAAATTAGCCATCCTGTTAGACAATATTTATGGTGTTGACCTTGATCCACAGGCAGTTGAAATAGCCAGGTTAAATCTTTTACTTAATATTCTTGAAGAAAAAATAAAACTTCCTTTACTTGATAAAAACATTAAAAACGGCAATTCTCTTATTTCAGGAACAGATGAAGAGCTTAAAAGATATTTTGGAGAAAACTTCAGAGATAAAAAACCATTCAATTGGCAAGAAGAATTTCCGGAAGTATTCAAACAAGGTGGTTTTGACGTAATTATAGGAAATCCGCCATATATAAGTTTTTATTCGAGGGAATCCCACTTAGACCAATATATACAAGATGTACAGTTTCTTACAGACAAATATGAGTTAACTCAAATATATTCTGACAGAAGACTAAATACCGTTATGTTTTTTATTGAAAGGTCTCTGCAGATACTGAGAGCTCATGGGAACTTGGGTTTTGTGATAGATGCAAACTTTTTGGAAAAACCTTTCAGGGCACTTAGGTCATGGTTAGTGGAAAAGAAGTTCGTAGTTAAAATTTCACAAAAGTTTTCTGCTTTTAACGAAGTGGCTAGCGATCAAAATCTTCTGTTTGTTAAAAAATCTAAGTCAGAGCTTCCTTTTGAAGTATTAAGTTTTGATGGAAATGTCGGAAACTTTACGAACTCCAAAATCAAAGTTCTTTCTGAAAAGTTCAAAGAGGATGTGGTGAATCTAAATCCAAAGAAAATTAATCTTTATAAAGTTGGTATATTACCACTTAAGGAATTGGCGCTGGTTTCGACGGGTGTACAGATCGGAATAGGTGGAACAAGGGCATATGACGGACAAAACATTGAAAAATTGTTTTATTCTGAATCTAAAAAATCGGAGAAACATTTTGAAAATATATCGCTGAATCCAAAAGATTTCTTTCAATATTGTCCACCCAAAACAAAGAATTACCTGAATTTGGATGAAAAATTAGCGTCTAAAATAAATAGAAACGTAAAAAAATGTAACATTGCAGTTACGAAAGCAAAACCATTTATAAACAAGGAAAAAATTTTTGTCAGACAATCTTCTTCATCGATTGTTGCAACTGTAGGTCAGCCAAGGCAAATTTCAGAGTATTCTGCCTTTATGATAAGACCTTTCCAGAAGCACGATACTCATTTCATTCTGGCAATTCTAAATTCTAAACCAATGACCTTATATGCTAAAGAGGAAAATGTAATTTTAATGGGTAATAAAAAACAACCACAAATCAGGCTAAAGGGTCTGAAAAAACTACCTTTTCCAGTTGTTGGTGTTAACCCAAAGAGGTCTTTGGCTAGTAAAGCACGGGTTATGTTACATCTCAACAATAAGTTGTTAAAAGTACAAGAAAACTCAGAAAAATGGAATTATATAAAATCAGAAATCGAGAAAACTGATAATAAAATTGATGAAGAAGTTTACAAACTCTACAACCTCACGGCTAAAGAAATTGAAATTGTGGAGAAAAGTTGACTTCATTTATTTAGCTTCATATTGACAAATTCCATAGCTGGGTATATAACTTTGTTTAATATGATAAAGGATTTAAACTCGTTACTTTCGCTACAGGAGGTTTCTGAACTATTAGGAGTCCACCCTGAAACTTTAAGACGTTGGGACAGAGAGGACAAGTTATCAGCAATTAAAGTCAACGAGAGAGGAGATAGGAGATATCGATATGGAGATGTTATGAGAATTCTAGGAAGTTACGGAACAATAGAATACAAGGGATTTAAAATAACTCACTACAGTCCAGGTTTTGAAATGTTTCCAGATAGGTTTGGTTCCATAGCTAAATTTGTAGTAAGTAATAATTTGGTAGTTGCAGGTTTTGCTTTTGCAGTTGCGGGTCTGAAACTTTTTGCAGAGCCAGATGTTAAATCGCAAGATCTAGAAAATCTAGCATTGTCAAAAATCAAGTATTTTATAAACCAAAAGCTAATAAAGAATTTAAAGGAATATACTTTCGAGTTTGAATCTAGGGAACAAGGATTTATACAAATTAAAAATCCAGACTGGTGGACTAAAGGAAGTTTATGAGCGAGAAGATATATGTTAGTAAAATTACGCAAGACACAAAGAACAGCGTTAAAGATTGTCTTTTGAGTTTATTTTACCGAAAGAACGATTTGATTCAATTTTTAAAAAGTTGCGGTTCCACATCTTCTGATTTGATTAATATAGGAGAATTAATGACAAAGTCCCGAATTGTTGACACTTATTTTGGCAACCTCGAACAGAGGTTAGACAATGGAACAGCTCAGTATCATAGTTTGATGAGACAAATTATTGATTGGGACGATTTTGACTCTTATTGGTTTCGGAATGGCAGTCTAGATGCAGGTTATGCAAAAAGTAGGATTGGGCAATTGAACAAGCTTTTAGGTAAGAAAACAAAAATAGAAGAGGAGAGACTGAAATTACGCGAGAAAGAACAAGAATACGAAAAAATAAAAGCTAGGTCTCAGCTAATAACTGATTTAAGAGATAAATTTTATCGAATGTGTCAGGATAGCGATCAGACGCAAAAACGAGGTTACGAGTTAGAAGATTTACTAAATAAAATGTTTAGTTTTTTCGGCTTTGACGTTTTCAAACCATTTAAACTAAAAGGGGAGCAAATAGATGGTTCCTTTAAACACGATGGAGATAACTATATATTTGAGTCGAAATGGCAGGATAAAGAAAGTGCAGTCAATGATCTTTATGCTTTTGCTTACAAAATAGAGAGCAATTCTTTGTATCCTAGGGGTGTGTTTTTTTCTATAAATGGATACTCTGAAGATGCATTAAATAGAATAACTTACAACAAAAAGGCTCAACTAATTTTATTTGATGCCGTCGATATAATCGCCGTTCTCGAGGAACGTATATCATTAGTTAGTCTTCTGGAAGAAAAAATTAGATTTGCACAAACACATTCAAGAATCTATGTTAATGCAAATGATATTCTTAAATGAAAACTAATTGGATGATAAAAATTGAGAAATTTATAAATTAATGACATCTCCCGGGCGGGATGAATTGACGCCTCGGGATTTTTCTTTCCTCCTTCATCAAGACTTCGAAGGACAAGCAAATTTGACCCCACTCTTTTGGTGTCTCGTATTTAGTATTTAGGAATAATTTGCGTTGACAGTGAGTCTTTCATATAGTTTAATAGGGATTATGGACGACGTTAAGAAAATGTTTAGAGTAATTGTTAACGGGCAGAGTGTAATAAAGCAAGAGTTGCTTTCGGAAATTAAGAAAGTAGACAAGAGCTTGAGCGGCAGAATTGATAGTTTAACTACAGAAATGAAAGACGGGTTTAAGAAAGTAAACAAACGTTTAGATTTAATAGGGAAATCAGTCGCCTTTCTTGAGGATGATACACCGACTAGAGAAGAACATGATAAATTAGAAAAACGCGTTTCTAAAGTAGAAAGAAAACTTCAAATTCAAGCACCTGTTTAAATATTTTCTCCAAACTTGACCCCATCTTTTTCTATTTTAAAATATATAATTAGTTATGGTTAAGATTAGGAATTATAAAATTAGTGATTACACGAAAGTCAAAGAAATTTTAGAAGAAGCCAGTCTTTTTGATGGAGTTTGGGATTCGGAAGAAAATTTATCAGGTAAGATTAAAGCCAATCCTGAATCAATACTTGTTGCGGTAAAAGATGGTGTAATTGTTGGAAATGTATGTATCATTAATTACGGGTCAAAACTTCAATATCTTTTCCGTTTGGCTGTAGATAAAGATTATCGTAATCAGGGAATAGCAACACAGTTAATTAATTCTGCAGTTGATATTGCAAGAAAAAATGGGGTAAATGAAGTGGGTTTATATGCTGATGCAGACAATTCTAAATTGTTAGCCTATTACAGCAAAAGAGGCTTTAAAAAATCTAAGAGCAGATATTATTATATGTGGCAGGATATTAAATAAGAATCTCCAAATCCTTCGATAAATTATAACAGTGAGTGTAGTCGAACTGCTCAGGACTATAGTTTGACCCCACGGTTATTTTTTTGTATCAAACTGCGGTTTCTTGACTTTGTTACTTTTGAACCTCAATATTAGATTAAGGTTAAATATGATAATAGATGATCCTAACTTTGATATTCCACTTTGGTTTTTTTATCTAATAGCTTTTATAAAAATAGCATATCTACTTTTTATAGTTTGGGTTATTTTTAACTTATTTTTGATGATTTATTGGTTAATTAGGTCGATAAAAGATAAAAGTGTTATAAAGATAGTCAAGAAAAGGGTTAAGTATGTTTTTTTTGGAATGGCTGCTCTTTTAATTCTCTCTTTGGTAGCTTACGTTTTAGGGTTAGTCCCCAATATTAGAGATATTGTGTAGTTCGTAGCACTTGTATATTAAAGAAAATTAAACAACATAGGGTTGGACTGAAATGTCTCAGGAAAGGCAAATTTGACCCCACAATTTTTTAGAGCGTTTTTTTCTACAGACTCCGCAACCCCTGTTTTGTTGACAAGCCCTGAAATAAGTTTTAAAGTTTTACCATGAACGACGAAAGGGTAAGAGAGCACCGCATCCCTCAAAACACAATTGTTGATAGGGGAGGGTATATCGGCCCAGGAGGCAGAATCAACGCCGAGCTTGTGCGGCCACCTGTTGCAGCATCGCCCACAACAGAGATTCCACCCGCAGTTTCCCCGCAATCAACTGGAACCGAAAACCCACCACCTACAACGTATTAGTAGTAATATTTTCTTCAAATCCTTCGGCATGTTATAACAGTGAGCGTTGTCGAACTGCTCAGGACTATAGTTTGACCCCAAATTATTGATAAGAAAGTAGTGCATGTTCTATACTGGTAGTGTGAAGTATTTTAAAAACTTCTTTTTATTTTTTTTGCTAACTTTTTTAATTGCTCCGTTTCCGGAATGTATAGATGGATCCTATAGGGGGGTTAATAAATTTAAATGTTATACCGGTTTATCATTTTTACCTCCTCTAATAAATATAACTTCGATTATGAGCTTTTCATTTCTTTTTTGGTATAAATCTGATCGGGTCGTTTATAACTATTGGCTTTGGCAAAATTTCCAGTCTTTTGTCACTTTTATTATTCTTCCCGTTTTAATGTCAGTTTTTTATACAAAATTTGTTGAAAAGTTTGATGCTAAAAAGAGAGTAATGTATATGATTTTTATTTTGATATTATTCCTGACGGTAAATACTTTAGTCTTTTATTTATTGAAGTACTATAAAATATTGCCGGCTTCGCTTTTAATTGCCGATTAGTTTTAAGATAATTATTAATTAATAAATTGCGCCTTAGAAGTGAAATAAGTTTACACCTTGATATATCCTTCCAATTTGACCCCATAATCCATTCGGCTTCGCTCAGGACTATAGTCCATTCGACAAGTTATAACAGTGAGCGTTGTCGAACTGCTCAGGACATAGTCCTTCGGTTTTACTCAGAATCATAATTCTTCGATTTTTGTTTGGGTTTGAGATATAATTATTGCAAATGTATAAACTATCTCCTTCCGACTTTAAGTATTTGTATGAGGACTGTAAGCATTGCTATTACCAAAAAGTTCGGGGGGTAATTAAAGAGCTCCCCTCGATTGGTATGCCGGGGGTATTTACGAAGATGAATACTCTTTTGCAAAACACAATTATCGGCATGGATTTACGGGAAATTAATTCCAAACTTCCCGCAGGTAAAATCGAGGTTAAAGAAGGTTTTTTGAAATCCAAAACAATTCCTCCAACCAACGATTGCTTTATAGGAGGAAGATTTGATATTGCCTCACGCCTTGACGACGGAACTTATTCAGTCATAGATTTTAAAATTACTGATCCTACAGAAGACAAAATCCAAAAGTTCTTTCCGCAATTGCATGCTTACAAATTTGCCCTGGAAAATCCGGCGTTTGGTGAGGCGAAAAAGGTGAGCAAAATGGGAGTTATCGCAATTAATCCTGAAGAGATATCTTTTCCTGGCGAGAAAGTAGTCTTTACGGCAAAGCCCCTATTGTTTGAGATCGAGGAAGACATGGATAGGTTTTTTGCATTTATTTCTGAAGTATCTAAATTGGTGAATGGACCTGAACCGCCGGAAAACTCTGACAATTGCAAATGGTGTTATTATCGACTTTGTACGACAAAGGTTAAAGATAACCAAGAAGACATTCCTTTTTAATAACTCTTTAAATTTGATCTCATAATCCATTCGGCTTCGCTCAGGACTTCGCAAATTTGACTACAGAGTTATTCGAAATTATACTAGCCCATATTATGAGTGAGAGAGGAAAAGATAAAAAAATTGTAAATGCCAGAAGTACAATCGCGCATCTTGGAAGAAAAGAGCATCTTACATCCAAAGAAGAAGATAGATTAGATAAAGCTAAAAAAATTACAAGACGACAATTTTTTAAACGGGCCGGAGTTTTAACCGGTGGTGCAGCTCTAACCGTAATTGGCGGTGGTGCAGCTTATAAAATTGTAGAAAATTTGACAAAGAGTGAAAGTGATGAAGAGGTTGTTACCGGATATGAGAAGGCATTAAATTCTGTTGTCGAAGGCGATTCAGAGGGAGAAAAATTACTTGATTTTTACAGAGACAGGAAGCGGGACGCCCATATAGAGGGCGATGTTATTTATGCTGATGAAGAAGGGGACTTAGATAGTAACTTCTGGGTGGTGGTGGATAGAGGTGGAGAATTTAAATCAAATAGAGTTACGGGAATTTCAGAATATAGCCAAGATAATAATTTATTGAGAGTTAGATCCTTTGAATCAACTGATGACTTCAAGGGAACCTTGCTCGCACATGAACTGAAACACGCTTATGACGATATTATGCAGATAGAAGGTCCGGATGAGAATTCATTTTACCGTTCTGAAGCAGAGGCATATGATTTTGAATTTCGATTATTAGATAATGTTTCGGGGAAGCGTTTTATAGGTGTACTTCAGGAACAGTCACGGTCTATTGAACCGGGAAAGTTTAGGGGTAGATTGTCAGATGAAAATTTTATTTCCTTGAATGATTTATTTCTTGACGCTGTAAGCAAAGAAGAATTAAATCATAGAGTAGTAGTGTATACAATCGCACTAAATTTTGCCGCCATCGGATTAAGATCTGATATCGCCGATGTTGCACAACAAAAAGCGGAATATATTCGTGCGATTTATTCTCAAGATATCCCAATATTACCCCTTGATTAACAATTTAATGCCATTTTGAAAGGAACTTGACTTAATGTGGCATTCTTATGTCACCTTCAAAGTATGATACAAGTAAGTAAATCAGGATTTTTCTCCAAATTCGACACTTAGACGTGACTAAGTGCAAGCCCATAATCCATTCGACAAGCTCCGAAATATTTTTAAATTTTCTTTGCTCTTTTCAAATCTCTTTTCTCAAGTTCCTTAAATATCTTGCTGCCGTTTTTGGATTTAAAAACAGGTTTATAATTTTCAAAAAAAGTATCCAAAACTTTTGTATCTTGTGTTTCTTCTTCAAATACTTCTCCCTGAAGTAAGGTTTCAAGCTTATCGGCTTCCCTCGCAATTTGGGATTCTTTAGTCTTCATAGAATTAAATTCATTGAATAAATTCATATATTCTTTTTTAATTACGGAAGGTAGTTCGTTGAAAACAGTCCTTTTTGCTTTCTCTTCCATTAATCGCTTCTTGTCATAATTACCGGAGGGGGGAATAACGTCATCCATTTTTGCCATCACCCAATCGTGAACTAATAATATCTTGACTACTTTCTCTGAATTTACCTTCTCAAGTTTTGCCAAGTAGAGACCAATGCACATTGCCCCAAAAATGTGAGAGGCCAGATCATCCGAATCCATTCCTTTGTAAATCCAACCCTGGCGCTTGGTCTTCTTTAAAACTGAAATGATTGAGTACAAGTCCTTTATAGTTTTCATCATACAATTTTAGCACTTGTAGATTCATTTTTCGATAAACTCCAGTTTCTTCAAATTTGACCCTGCAATTTTTTAGAGCGTTTTTTTCTACAAACTCCGCAACCCCTGTTTTGTTGACAAGCCCTGAAATAAGTTTTAAAGTTTTACAATGAACGACGAAAGGGTAGGAGAGCACCGCATTCCTAAAAACACAATTGTTGATAGGGGAGGGTATATCGGCGCAGGAGGCAGAATCAACGCCGAGCTTGTGCGACCACCCGAAGTCGTTCCTCCTATAAATCCGCCTGTCGCAGCATCGCTCACAACAGAGACGCCACCCGCTGTTCCCCCGCAACTATCTGGAAACGAAAACCCACCACTCACAACGTATTAGTAGTAATATTTTCTTCAAATCCTTCGGCAAGTTATAACAGTGAGCGTTGTCGAACTGCTCAGGACTATAGTCCTTCGGTTTTACTCAGGATCACGATTCTTCGACTTTTATTTATTGAAGCAGTATAATCGCCATAGAATGTTGGAATCAAAATCGTCCATAAATCAGGGACTGGCAGAAATATATAAAGAGGCATGTCAAAACCTTGGTAGGTATTTAGACGGTTTGAATCATGGTGTTGCAAGGTCGTATAAAGGACGTATGAGGCAAGAAACGGTACGACAAGAGGTTGAAGAGTACGGGCAGGAATCTCTTTACCATACTTTCGAAACACCGTACGTTCAGGGATATGGTTTGGTTGTCTCGACTTTAAATATTTTAGAAAGGTTAAATGTTCATACAAATACCGATCTTTTAGGATTAGATATAGAGAACGCCGAAAAGCAAAACAGAGACTTTGGCGATAAAAAAGTAGAATTGGTTGGCCTTTTCAAAGAAATAGTCAGAGCACAAAAAGACTTAGAAGAGTAGTATTATCTCCAAATTTGACCCCACATTATTAGTATTAAATATTGAGTATATCGTAGTTATGGAATGTTGTGGGTGATATACTTTAGCCTATGAAGAGGGCAATAATTGTTCACTGTTGGGAAGGGTATCCTAAGTATTGTTGGTATCCTCAAACTAAAAAGGAGTTAGAAGAGGAAGGTTTTGAAGTAGAAGTTCCAGAGATGCCTGAAACTGCAAATCCTAAACTTTCTGGGTGGCTTTCCAAGCTTAAAGATATAGTTCAAACTCCTGATAAAAATCTCTTTTTAGTCGGGCACAGTTTAGGCTGTATAACCATAATGAGATATTTGGAAAGCTTAAAAGAGGGCAAGAAAGTGGGAGGAGTAGTTTTTGTGGCGGGATTTACGGATGATTTGGGTTATAAGGAACTCACAAACTTTTTCACTGAAACGATTGATTTTGAAAAGATTAGAGAAAAATCTGATAGTTTTTATGCAATAAATTCCGATGACGACCCATACGTTTCTCTTAAATACGCTGATATTTTGAAAGAAAAACTCGGAGCGATATCGATAATAAAGCATAATATGAAGCATTTCTCAGGACCAATAGACAATGAAGACAGCTGTCTTTCTATTCCGGAAGTTACAAAGTCCATCATAAAGATGGCGAGGTGATTCTTCAAATTTGACCCCATATTGCTTCACCAGAATAAGGCGATTATAGCTCAACTGGATGAGTTTATACTATTGGTCGATGGGGTAACCTGGCACGAGTGGCTCTCGATACGGCATTGGGGTTAGTTGCATTACCAACTGCACCTATAACTTCATCTACACTGAAAGGTTCGGGAGTTAAGGCTTGAATTACATCTAACTTGGCTAGCTCTGCGGAATCTCTCGGGTCTTCCGGTTGAACGTGTTGGTATCTTTGGATTACTTCTCTTGTAAGAGGAGCTTCAATTCTTAAAGTCATTAGTTGTTCGTATTATAAGGATAGAATTAAGATTTTGCAAATTTGACCCCCGACCGTAGAAATTAAACGATAGTTTCGTTTGAATATTCTATGTTAAGATTAACTAATGAAACGCAGATTGCCGTATATTATTATTTTTATTTTATTTATAGCAATTTTAATTTTTCTGTATTTTTTATTTAGTATGAATTATGTTCCTAAGAATAAGGAACTGAAATTTACGAATTCTCCACTTAATTATTGTTCGTCCAATTTTGATTGTTATATTTACAGTTATGATTCATGCCAGTGTCCGACCAGTGTTGTTGTGAATAAGAAATATAAAGATTCCCCTGAGCTGTATAATAATTTTCCTATTACTCCCTCCGAAGAATGTCTTATTGCTTGTACTCCTGGAAGCTCTTTTCCCAAAAATGCTTATTGTGTTAATGGTAAGTGCGGTATTGAATACGAGAAATTGTTTGAAAAATGACTTAAGATTTGTAACAATTGAGATTATTCATCCGTGAAATATCCTTCAAATTTGACCCTACTTTTGGTATCTAGTATTTAGGAATAATTTGCGTTGACGGTGAGTCTTTCATATAGTTTAATAGGGATTATGGACGACGTTAAGAAAATGTTTAGAGTAATTGTTAACGGGCAGAGTGCAATAAAGCAAGAGTTGCTTTCGGAAATTAAGAAAGTAGACAAGAGCTTGAGCGGCAGAATTGATAGTTTAACTACAGAAATGAAAGAAGGGTTTAAGAAAGTAAACAAACATCTTGATATGATTGGAAAGAGTGTTGCTTTTCTTGAAGACGACACACCGACCTGGGAGGAACATGATGAATTAGAAAAGCGGGTTACTAAAGTTGAGAAAAAACTTCAGATTCAAGCACATATTTAAATATGCTCTCCAAATCCTTCAGTATTATTCAGGACTGTAGTTTGACCACAAAACCCCCAGCCGTTTCTTTCACGCGCCCTATTATGAGAGTTGTTGAAACTATTGGTGAAGTTATTTAATCGCGTCTCGAACCGCCTCCTCCTCTGTTGTCGTTTCCGCCCGAAGATCTCTCTTCTCGCGGTCTTGCTTCGTTAACAACTATTTTTCTTCCGCCAAGCTCCGTACCGTTTAACTCTTTTATTGCTTTATCTGCATTTGCATCGTCTGCAAACTCAACAAAAGCAAACCCCTTTCCTTGATTCGTAAACTTGTCGGTAATAACGTCAGCCGTAGTAACTTCTCCTATTTTCGAAAAAAGTTCCAGAAGCCCGTGAAACCTATACCTGAAGTATCGATTTAGTGCCTATCAGAATGGATTCGTAACCTTAAGCTGTATTATATCTTAATTGGTTCCATAATTCCTAATAATCGGTTGTAGTAGAAATTTAACCCCACATAAAATGCTTCATTCTTCCTAAAGTTTTTTTAAGCCGATTTCCAGCAAATTTGACATTAGTTGATTTATTTCTATATAATGACTTTTTATATAAAAGTTTCAGTTATGAAAGGTAAATTAGTTTTATTAACATCTCTCCTTACTTCATTTATTCTTCTTTTTTATGTCGCAACCGGTGTTAGGGCTGAAAATCCAAAAGAACAAGTTGGTCGCGGACCATTAACCAAGATTACCTTTATTCATTACAAGAAAGCGTTTGCCAAACCGCCTTGGGCAGGCGGGAACAACACAACAGCGGTAAAGTGTTACGGTTTTTTGGCAAGAGGTGCAAAATGGAAAATCCAGGAGCCGTATTATGTAAACCCAACAGACTCCGGTCTAAGTTCCTCATTTGTCGAGAATGCAGTTACCACTGGAGTTGGTGAATGGGAGAATTATGCAGGAAACGTGTTCGGAAACGGAAACGTTGATGCGAGCGCAAGCTATAACGAGGGCAATCTCGATGGAGTAAATACGGCTTCGTTCGGTTCATATCCTGATAACGCTGTCATTGCCGTAACCAACGTTTGGGGATATTTCGGCGGTCCACCTCAAACCAGAGAATTGGTCGAATGGGATATGCTTTTTAACAACTCTTCGGAATGGACCTGGGGAGATGGACTAGGTGATCCGACACTGATGGACGTACAAAATATTGCTACTCATGAACTCGGACATAGTTTCGGCATGGCCGATCTTTATGATACGTCGTGTAACTTGGAAACAATGTATGGTTACTCAACCGAAGGCGAGACTTCAAAACGGGATTTAAATTCTGGTGATATTCAAGGAATCCAAGAGTTATACTAAAGAACTTCTACAAATTTCACTCCAAGGAAAAATTAATAGTTAATTATCATATACAAGTTGGAACTTTATCTCCCGGCAAAGTTAAGCAGATGAAGTAACAATTAGCCAGACAAGCGCCTCGAGGACACCCCAGTTCTGCCCCTTTTATACATATGGGATATTTGTTTTTGCAACTCGTTCGACACAAGTTTTTTCTTACTAATAAAATAGTTGTTACTAAAAAAGTTAATAAGGTAAGGATAAATATTATAATTAAAAAAATTTTATATATCTTCACAACCTTAATATTAGAAGCGATAGAGAATAAATTCAACTTTCTTCAAAATTGACCCCGTTGTTTGATATGGCAAAAGGTATGGTAATATGGTAATATCCTTACAGATACGACTTTTGAGTGGGATGAGGATAAAAATACTAAGAATCTGAAGAAGCATGGTGTCGACTTTGAAACTGCCCAATACGCTTTTCTAGACGAAAGACGTGTAATTGCAAAAGATTTAGCACATAGTAAAGAAGAAGAACGGTATTATTGTTTCGGTAAAGTAAAAGGAGGTGTAATAACTGTCCGGTTTACCTATCGAGATAATCGTATCCGGATAATCGGAGCAGATTATTGGAGAAGGGGCAGAAAAATATATGAAAAAGAAAATAAAATATTCTAACGAGCCTGTTGAGGCAAAGGTAATCGATGATTTTCTACCCAGCCCGGAAGAGTTGGTTTTAAAAGAAAAGAAAACCAAAATAACGCTTACTCTTACAGAAAAAAGTCTCAAATTCTTTAAAGACAGTGCCAAGAAACAGGGAGCATCTTATCAAGCAATGATCAGAAGACTAATTGATTATTACGTAGCAAATCAAATTTAAAACACTTCTATCTGGGCATTTTTCTTTCCTTCAAAGTGCACAAATCTGACCCCACAAAGAAGTTATTGTACAGACCATTCGTTGTTACGAGTAACCGAAATTTGTGAAAAAAACTTGGAAATATGTCCGGAAAGGGATAGAATTAGTCTATGAAAGGTTTTAAGGGAAATATTGAAGAACTTACTTTGAAAAACGGGAATTTTAGAAAGGTTCTCTATACGGCCAAGTTTAGTCAGTTGGTTTTGATGAGTCTAAAACCAAATGAGGAAATTGGTGAAGAAATTCATGAAGACACAGATCAGTTTTTTCGTGTAGAGACAGGAGAAGGTAAAGTAATTATTGACGGAAATGAGTACGAAGTTGAAGACGGTTCTGCTGTTGTTGTTCCGGCTGGGGCCAAACATAATGTAATCAATACCTCAAGTACCGAAGACTTAAAGCTTTATACTATTTATTCTCCTGCTCATCACAAAGACGGGATAGTCCATTCAACAAAAGCTCAAGCTGAGGCGGATTCCGAACACTTTGACGGACAAACCACTGAATAAAATTGAGTATAGATTAAGGGACTTTGTTTCTACCAAAAGTGTTTAAGCTATTGTACAATTAGCCACAATATGGCAAAAACAAAGCCCTTTTTCGAACCTCTTTCCCCGAATGTAGATTTTCCAAAATTGGAGGAAGAGCTTCTCAAGAAATGGAATAAAGAGGGGACTGTCAAAAGGTATCTTCAAAAGAACGAGAATTCTAAGAAAAACTTTTCCTTCTTGGACGGTCCTATTACCGCAAATAATCCCATGGGAGTACATCATGCATGGGGGCGTACTTATAAGGACCTTTGGCAGAGGTTTTACAATATGCGCGGGTTCAAACAAAGGTTCCAGAATGGCTTTGACTGTCAGGGACTTTGGGTTGAGGTTGAGGTTGAAAAAGAGCTCGGTTTAAAAAGTAAAAAAGATATTGAAAATTTAGTTCCGGGTGACGTTAAGGCAAGTATCGCCAAATTTGTAGAACTTTGTAGACAAAGAGTTTATAAATACGCAAAAATACAGACGGAACAATCCAAACGATTAGGGTATTTCATGGATTGGGATAATTCCTACTTCACCCTTTCTGAAGAGAATAACTATATGATTTGGCACTTTTTGAAAAAATGTAATGACCGCGGACTTATTTATAAGGGACGCGATTCTGTTCCATGGTGTCCCCGCTGCGGGACCGCAATTTCTCAACACGAGATTCTGACGGAAGATTATAGAGAGCTAACACACGAGACTGTCTTTTTTAAGGTTCCGGTTAAAGACCGCGACTTTAGTTTATTGGCATGGACGACAACACCCTGGACAATTCCGGCGAATGTTGCTCTGGCAATAAACCCTAAGTTTAAATATCGGGTTTGGAAACTTAATAATAAAGATACGATTTTAACGGTTAACCCCGATGAAATTGCTGACGCGGAATCTCGCGAGTGGTTTAATAAAAATGTTGTTGAAGCGGGATTCGTGCACGAAAAAGGTACTGAAGACATTCTTGGCAAAGATCTGGTAGGCCTCAAATATGAGGGCCCTTTTGACGATTTACCAAGAGTTAAAGATGCTCTCAATAAAAATCCTGATACATTCCACTCTGTCATTGATGCGGAAGATTTGGTTGTTGCAACGAAAGGAACAGGAATCTTGCATGTAGCCCCTGGCGCCGGAGAAGAAGATTATAAATTGGGAAAAGAGAAAAATTTATCGGTAATTGATGTAATTAATGAAGAAGCCAATTATTACGATCAATTAGGAGAATTTAGCGGGAAAAATGCTAAAAGGCATCCCGAGATTATAATCGATTTTCTTAAAAGTAAGGATGAAGGCAGGTTTCTTTTAAAAACAGCGAATATTACACACAGATATCCCGCTTGTTGGCGCTGTAAAACCGAGCTTGTTTGGAGAGTTGTTGATGAATGGTATATCGCTATTGACCCAGTTCGTGAAGATATGAAGAAAGTTACAAAGAGAATTCGCTGGATACCCGGTTTTGGTCTTAAAAGAGAGTTAGATTGGCTAAAGAATATGCATGATTGGCTGATTAGTAAGAAAAGATATTGGGGTCTTGCTATACCGATCTGGGAATGCAAAAAATGCGGCAATTTTGAAGTTATTGGTAGCTATGAAGAGCTGAAGGAAAAAGCGGTTGACGGCTGGGAAAAATTTGAGGGCCATACTCCGCATAAGCCGTGGGTTGACGAAGTGAGAATTAAATGTTCTAAGTGCGGTGAGATTACTGAAAGGATACCGGATGTCGGGAACCCCTGGCTTGATGCCGGGATTGTCTCTTTTTCAACAATCTCGAAAGACAATAAAAGTGATCCTTTATATTGGTCGGATAAGGAGGAATGGCAAAAGTGGTTTCCGGCCGATTTTATAACCGAAAGCTTTCCGGGACAATTTAAAAACTGGTTTTATTCTTTAATCGCAATGAGCGCTGTTTTAGAAAATAGGGAACCATTTAAAACCGTTAAGACGGCAGGCCTATGCATAAAAGTTGGGGAAACGCGATCGAATTTAATGAGGGCGCCGAGAAAATAGGTGTTGACGTTATGCGCTGGATGTACGTTCGCCAAAATCCTTCTGATAATCTGTTATTTGGTTACAAAATTGCGGACGAGACCAGGAGGAAATTCCATTTAACTCTTTGGAATATCTATAACTTCTTCGTGACTTATGCAAATCTCGATGATTGGCATCCTGTAGCAGGTCAACCGATTATTCTAAGAAATTTGCTTGATGTGTGGGTTACCTCACGTTTGCAGGAAACACTCCTTGGGGTAACGAAATCTCTCGAAGATTATGACGCAAGATCGGCAAGCCAATTTATTGAGGACTTTGTGCAAGATATGTCTCTTTGGTATATAAGACGCTCAAGAAATCGTGTGGGATTAAGCGCACCGGATGCGACCGATAAAAAAGATTTTTACATTGTTTGTCATTTTGTTTTAGTAAACCTGACTAAAATCTTAGCGCCCTTTACTCCTTTTTTGGCGGACATAATATTTACAAATCTCGTAAAGCTAGGGACTATATCAGTTCACCTGATTGACTGGCCGGACGCAAAATTTGTAAAGAATTTACAAGGATTACTCGGAGAAAAAAAGGAAGTGAAAAAGTTAATGAAATATATGCATTTGGTTAGAAGTGTCGTAGAAAAAGGTCATTCGGCCAGGAAAGAAGCAAGGTTGCCTGTTAGACAACCGCTAGCCTCGATAACAATCTACTTTGATGAGAGATGTGATGCAAGGATGCTAAAGTTAATTGAAGATGAACTGAACGTTAAAGAGGTGATTTGGAAAAAAGGGAAGGAATTAAAAATAAAACTAGATACTAAGATTACTCCGGAACTTGAAGAAGAGGCAAAGACAAGAGAATTAATTCGGAAAATTCAAGGTACAAGAAAAGAAATGGGTATAACCCTTACTCAAAAAGTTACTGTTTTAAGTCCCTGGCTTCCTCTGAATAAAGATCTTATTCAAAGAGTGAAGGATATTACGTTAACAAGGGACATTGGTAAAGGAGATTTTGAAGTTAAAGTTAGCAATTAATGCTTTAGCTAATGGTAAGTTTTTCAGCATCAAAAATTTGGGACCTAGTTTTAATAGTTTCGATTTCGCTCCTGATTCTTATTAGTACTTTTGTCTTGCATTCGGTTGAACCCAGCATTTTCCCTTCATATTTTGTTTATATTGGTATGGCTGTCTTTTTCTTTCTTTTTTTCATAAGAATCGATTTTGATATATATCTTGCTTTCTCAACCCATCTGTATTTTTTGACATTGATTTTCCTTGTAATAACTCTTCTGATCGGTCAGGTGACCAGGGGAGCGGTTCGCTGGATTCCTTTGGGGGTAGTAACGATACAACCGTCAGAAGTAATGAGGGCCTTCCTACTTCTTTTTTTTGCAAAATATCTAACCGAAAAAGAAGTAAACCTGTCAAGGCTTATCAAGCTCTTTGTCAGTTTTTTGATTCCTTTCGGTCTAATTTTAGTTCAACCATCCCTGGGTGTTGCAATTCTAACTGCGGTTGGATTTTTTGGCATTCTTTTGGCGTCAAGCCTGGAGAAAAAATACTTTTTAGTGGGCCTTTTCATTTTTGTCGCCATTTTGCCACTCGTTTGGTTTATTCTTGCACCCTATCAAAGAGAAAGGTTAAGCTCGTTTGTTGATCCTGAGAGCGACCCACTAGGCTCCGGTTATAACAGTATTCAGTCTATGATTTCAGTCGGGTCGGGAAGATTTATAGGTCGCGGATTAGGTGAAGGTGTTCAAACGCAACTTGAGTTTTTGCCTGAAAAGCATACGGACTTTATTTTTGCTGCAATTTCCGAAGAACTCGGATTTTTGGGAGCAGGTTTAATTATAACTGGTTTATTTATAGTTTTTTGGATTCTTATTCAAATCGTAGCAAATGCAAAAAATCCAACCGCTCGGGCATATGTTACGGGAGTATTTTTGATTCTTTTTACACAGAGCCTTATTCATATAGGGATGAACATGGGACTTTTGCCGATAACGGGTGTTCCTTTACCTTTTGTCTCATCCGGGGGTTCCTCCCTTCTGGGAACCGTAGTTGCAGTTGTAATTTCGTTAAAGGCTAAAGCTGAGAGTTAGCTTGTTTTTGGAAAGCTTTAACTATACAATACGAAGGATATAATTATGACAAAGTACGCCGTACTAAAAATAAAAGGTACTCAGTATAAAGTCCTTGAAGGCGAGGAAATCCTGGTAGCTAAATTGGGAGATACTAAGGTTCAGGCTGATATGCTTCTTCTTGTTGAAGATGATAAAGTGTCAATTGGGAAACCTGTCTTGAAGGCTTCAAATTTGAAACTTAAGGTTGTTAAAGAAGAAAAAGGTGAAAAAATAACTGTTTTTAAATACAAAGCAAAGTCGCGCTACAGAAAGAAAACCGGTTTTAGACCAAAATATACGAGACTTTTGGTTGAAAAGATCTCCTGATAATTTAACCATATAGTAATATAGCAATCTGCAACTTACTATTCGCTTGACATCCGTGAAAATATAAATTATATTGTTTGTAATATGGCACACAAAAAACAGGGCGGAAAGTTAACCCAAAGAGTAAGGCCCGAACCTAAATATCTTGGACTTAAAGTTTCTGACGGTCAGAAAGTTACGACAGGAAGTATTTTGGTGAGACAAAGAGGAACTCCATTTACTTCAGGAGAAGGAGTTAAGATTGGCCGCGATCATACACTTTTTGCCGTAAAACCCGGAACGGTTAAATTTGGATCAAAAATGGGTAAGAAAATAATTTCTATTCACTAACTTATGGCCGAGGAAGTTATTCAAATCGATATTAACGAGTTGCAGCCGAATCCTTTACAACCAAGGGGCTCAATAACACCTGAGAGTTTGGTTGATTTGGTAGACTCGGTAAAAGAACATGGAATTTTGGAACCTCTAGTTGTTGCCAAAACTCCCGCAGGTTTTCAAATAATAGCAGGCGAAAGACGTTGGAGGGCGGCAAAGTTGGCAGGATTATCTCACGTTCCTGCAATAATCCGTGAAACCTCTCCAAAAGGAATGCTTGAGATGGCACTGGTTGAGAATGTCCAACGCGTTGATCTAAATGCACTTGATCGCGCAAAAGGATTTGAAAGGTTACAGGCAGAATTTGGCTTATCAACAAGCGAAATCGCAACAAGAATAGGCAAGTCGGTAGCATACGTGTCGAATTCGTTAAGACTTCTTACTTTACCTGACGCACTAAAAGACGGCCTACTTTCAGGCCTTATAAGTGAAGGCCATGCCAGGGCACTTGCCGCAATTGACGATACAAATTTAATGGTTGAGGCCTATAAGATTATTTTAAGGGAGTCGGGATCTGTTAGGCGTGCAGAAGAGTTAGCACGACGGATGAAAGTAAAGTCCCAACAGCCGAACCGACCCGGCGGAAGACCTCAGGAATTTAGAATTGTTTCGGAAGAAATTGACCGTATGCAGGAGGATATGGAAAGGGCTCTTTTATCTAAAGGAGATGGTGATTCCGGTAAGAAAACAAGCGTAAAATTAATAAGATCACGACGCGAAACCCGGATTGTCTTCATTTTTAAAGGCGGTCTTGAGGAAACAGAGGATAGACTTCAAAAAGTTTACAAGTCCGTTAGAAGCTAGTTTGCACCATAGGTTACCTCTTCAACTACTCCTACTTTAGGTGGCGGCCAATAGATGACCCATGCTCTTCCCGATATTGACTTTTTTGATATAAAACCCCAAGTTCTTGAATCCGAAGATGCACCACGATTATCTCCCAACACAAAATAATATTCATTCGGTACAACTATTTCTTGGCCTTCTTTAAGAAAATTTCCACCTTGAGACTTGATTGTTTCGGATAAGTATGACTCGCCGAGTCTTTGATTATTAATAAGAATAGACCCGTTATTAAGTGAGACTTGTTCACCCGGAAGGCCAATTATCCTTTTTATGAACTCGTCTCCACCTGCGCCTGGTGCCTCGAACACGATTACGTCACCCCTTTTTGGTTTCCGGAGACGGTAAGTAATTTTGTCGGTAAGTAAGTACTCGCCGTCCAAAAAATTAGGAAGCATCGAGTCCCCCTTAATTTTATGCGGTTGGAGAATTAGCAAATAGACAAAGAGAAAGATCGCAATTGCGAATACGACGACCTCCGTTATATCCAAAAAAAATGCGCTTAATTTTTTAAGCATGGATTTATTATATGGGTGTAAGGAATAAAGATTCAAGCACCAGCTTCTTTAAGCATTATTGTTGCCATGAGCTTCAGATAAATACTGTGTTTTTTCAGACATTATTCTTAAAAATTCCCGTTTATCTTTAGACAAAAGTAAACGTAATTCACGTATATCTTCCACTCCTAAATCTGCAAGAGTACGGGCTGCGTGGCGAAGATATTCATTTATCCAAAAAGCCATCGAGCATGCTTTTTCTTCATAATACATAAGACCAGGTTTCCCTTCGCTATAATAAGTTCTACCTGCGGCGTCTGTTCTTCTTAATGCTAATTCAGGATTTTCGGATTCAATAATTTGAGTAACAGGGCTTGCTGTTCCTGGATAAGGTTGGCAAGTTCTTCCTGCGAGGTCACGTATGAAGATATTTCCGGTTTCAATAGTACCCCTGACAAATTTCTGGTTACCCAAGACGGCGTCAACCCCAATGATAAGAGAGGTGCCGATTGATCTGCCTACGCCGCCTTCAATCATTAGGCTTGTTTTGTTAAAATCACTGTCTAAACAAATTTCATATATGTCCTCCAAAGTAGTAATAGCCATTCCGTTTATGGCCGAAGTGCATTGTTGACCTCCGCCGTGGCCGTAGATAAGACCATCGACGGCAATGTCAGGGGAAATCAGTTTTTTTGCCTGGGCTTTATCTGCAATTTGGCCTACGAAAATTTCGATGTTTTCCCCAAGTGTTTGTCTCAAGAGCTTTGCGGTTTTAACGACTCTTGGATCGCTTCCTATTGTGTATATTCTAAAAGAAGTAACTCTGGCTTCAAAATAAAGTCTTTTGGCGATTTTTGTTTCTTCTTCAGGATTTTCTGCTCCCAGAGCAGCTCCTACATTTCTCATCACTTTTTTCTTCCAGGAAGAGGAAATTGGGATTTTTTGGATTAAATCCCTTACACTAATTCCTAAGCGTATTCTCTCTTCCAGATTAAGTGCAAATATGCTGCTTCTTGGAATAAAAGAAAGCATGTGGCCAATGGCAGACAGAACAAGCGTGTCTCTCCAACCTGAAACAGGAGGCATGGCACCAAGGCCGAGGATCTTACGGGGATATTTTCCGATTTTATTAAAAAGACCAATTTTCACTATGTTTCTTCTGCTTATTATCTTTTCGGAACTTATTTTTTTGTAGCCAAGTTGGGAGATTGCGGGAGTGTAAAGAGACGTTTTACCTAGTCCTTTTATGCCTAAAGCTTCTTCTATTGTTAGAGACCTTTTATTTAATCTATCGGGAATCTTAATTTTACCTGTTTCAATATCTTCTATTTTTCTATATATTGTCTCGTTGTGGTTGTCGTCAAAAAATAGTGCTCTTTGGGCTAAAGCCAAATCTGTCCTTTTTTTTCCCATTTGCCAGAAAACCGGCTCTCCATTTTTATATTTCTCTATTCTATTTAAGTCAATATTTGTTAAAACTATGCCTATGCTACGGGATTCGGAAGATCTTTTATAGCGTGAATAAAATTTGCTTTTATATTTATAAATTGGGCTTGTTTTTTTAAGCGAAATATTTTCTAAGAGATTAGAAAATATTCTACCGTTTTGACTTAATTCTTCGGTGCGGATTCTTTGCATTTCTTCTTCGTAAGGTTCTTTAAGTTCATTTATCCTGAGTTTTAACTTCTTATATGTTTTTTGAAGATTTGTATGTTTATCAATTTTTTGATTCATAATAATTTTAGAGAAACAAAAAACCTCCCTAGGTTGGGGAGGTTAAGATGTTCCCTTTTCAAGAATATCGTAAAAATTTAGCTCTTTGTCAACACCCAATTTTGTTTTATACTTTCAAAAATGATCAAACTTTATTTTGCAACAGGTAATGAAGGGAAATTGAAAGAAGCTCAAAATATCTTGGGAGTTGACGTTGAAGGTGTAGGGTTAGAAATTGATGAAATTCAATCGATGGACCCTGTTGAAGTAGCAGTTAAAAAAGCTCGTGCCTATTACAGCGCGCTCAAAAAACCTATATTTATCGAGGACGTTTCGGTTTCAATTAAAGCTCTGTATGGTTTGCCGGGAACATATATCGATGCATTTATGCAAAGCTTGGGTAATGAGGGGATAGTTGAACTTATGAAGGAAAAAACTAATCGAAAAGTTCTGGCTCAGGCAACTGTAGTTTACGTTGAGAAGGCTGGTTCAGAAAAGATATTCATCGGTAAGGTTGTCGGAAAAGTTGCAGACAAGCCAAGGGGAGATGGTTTTGGGTGGGATCCGATTTTTATTCCTAAAGGGGAGAAAAGGACGTTTGGAGAAATGAGTTTAGAAGAAAAAAATAAGTATTCGATGCGTGCAAAAGCGTTAACGAAGTTTAAAAAGTGGCTTGATGATAAAAGTAAATAAGGGCGTACTCTTTATTTTGCAAATTGATATATTTTCCAGAATAGATCGCCTGCAAAAGAACCTGATTCAAATCCGTTTCGCCTTTCGATACCGTCAGGATATTGATCTCCAGCAGTTACTCCGTAGTGCACATAGGCTATAGATCTTCTAATAGCCCTTTCTGTTACAGGAAAGTTGCCAAGTGGTTCATATTTGTTTTGAATTATTTTAATAAGATCGTCGTTTAGTGGCGGGAAAATATAATCAGCACAGCTCATGGCAATTATTTCTTTAAGCGCCGAACCAAAATTACCCACGCCTTCTTTTCTTATTCTTCCAAGAGTTTGATCTCCTTCTGCTCTAAAAAACCTTTTTTGAAAATACTCATATTCTTGATTCATGGCTCCCAACCAATCGCCCACAAAATCCAATGTCCGTCTCAGTCCATAAGGCAGCAATACAGGTTTGCCATCAATCATCTTCGATTCGTTAATTGGAATTCCTGCATGCGTTAACTCATGTATATATGCGCTGTAAGCACCCCAAGGGAGAGGAGACTTCGAATCACTATATTCCTTAGCTCCAGCTTGCCATTGAACCATGTTACCGCCAGCGTGATTCTGATCTGTGAGTTTGACTTCCACAACACGCCATTGGTCGTCGGTTAAATATGCATCAAAAATTTCTCTGGCTTGCTTTTGCCTTTCTGTGGTTCCTCCGGTAACAGCGGGTCTATCAGCCTTAAAATCATAAGAATACGATCCCTGTTCTGTAATCCAAACCTTGAAATCGTCAGGATTTCGGAAATAAGCATTTCTTATTCCAGGAATTAAATTGTTTCTCGCTAAATAAATTGTAAGAATACCGTCAGAATTCAAATTTGGCACTTTCCCACCCTCTTCTAGATAAATTTTTTTCCCAAAATTCCTCAATTGTGTATCGATCTCAACAATTTTTTTGGACTGTTCTGGAGGAATATCTATATCTGGTTTGCCCAAATTGCCAAGAGCTTCTGCTTGTTTCCTGAGTCGTCTAATCTCATCTAAAAACAAAACTTCTGCTGTAACTGCCGCACCCGCAAGACCAAGCTTCAAAAAATCCCTCCTTGATAATTTCTTTCTTGGATCTAATCCACCTTCACCCATACTTTGATTTTACCAAAAAATCTTTGCTTTATTGAGCATAACCAGATTGTCTTCAAATTCTTCAAAACTGTAGTCGCGGATGGACTCGAACCATCGACCTTTCGAATGTGAATCGAACGCTCTAGCCAACTGAGCTACGCGACCTCAAATGTATTTTAACATTTTATTCTCTCATCTTCGAATACTTTGCTATACTAAAGGTAATGTCTCTAGGAACGAAAAGGATTATCTTTTGGATTTTTTGGCTTCTAATAGTTCTTTCTGGACCAATCACCGTTATTAGAAATTCGGACCTCCGGAATACTTTTGCAAACACGGTAGTACTTACCAACTTTTTTCAAAGGATGACAGGCCTTCTAGCTTTCAGTCTGCTTTTTATACAAATCATCTTGGGTTCATGGATGGGCAGGTGGCTACAAATTATCGGTGCAAAAGCCTACAAAATTCATATCACCCAGGGATTGGTTATTTACTTACTCATGCTTATTCACCCGCTTTTTGAAAATGCAATCGTATATCTTGTTTCTAAAAACATTATTGATGCTCTATATGTTTTTATCCCAAGTTTGGGAACAGAGAGGGCGATACTACTTGTATTCGGAAGGACAGCATTTTTACTGGCAACAATTGCAGTTATTGCGTCGTATTTTCGGACAAAGCCCTTTTTCAGGAGGAACTGGCAAGCTTTTCATATCCTAAACTACCTTGTCTTTATTCTTATCTTTATTCATATGAGACTAGGCACAGATATAGTATCCCCGCCTTTTGTTTGGGTTTCTTGGATCGCCTTAATAGGTGTTTTGTTTTCACTGGTTCACAGATTTTTATATCCTTTACTTCCAAAAAGCATTTTCCAAAGAGGGACTGACATTAAAGAGCAAAAGGCGTAGTATTTTAGATATGATACAAGATGATGCGACCCGCTGGGACTTAATTCACAAAAAGTCTTATAAGACGAGTGAAACCCACTCAAAATATGCTGAAGAGAAAGAAGCATTATTCCCCAGAAACTCACTCGTTGTCGAACTCGGGGCAGGCAGGGGGGCTGACGCCATATATTTTCTTACCAAGGGTCATAGCGTAATAGCATTGGATATATCCCCTTTCGCCCTGAAGTTACTACAGGAGAAGGTTAAAGGATTAAATTTGGGAAAAAAGCTTGTCGTTAGGCAGGTTGATTTTGGTTTGCAAGCTATACCTATCAAAGACGACTCAATCGACGTGGTTTATTCAAGAATTTCACTAAATTACTTTGGAGCTAAACAAACGACCAAAACATTCAAGGATATTTATAGGATATTAAAGCTAGGAGGTATGGCTTTTATAACTATGAAATCACCCGATGACTCCTTGGAAATGCAATATCTGGAAAGAAGTTCAACTTTATACGAACCTAACGTTTTTATTGAGGGTGGTATGCTTAGGAGTAGATTTACACAAGAGCAGCTCAAAGTCATTTTGAAGGAGGCGGAAATACCTGGTTTTGAACTAGATTCATACCAGGAAGATTTAACTTCTAAGGGAGAAGAGCACAACAAGACTCTTTTTGTCAACGAGATTAATTTCAAAAAAGTCTAAGAGTGTCTGAAGAGTCCTTTAGTCAACTAAAAAGCCCTATTATAGGGCCCAAAGGAATTAAAAATAAAAACCTGATATTTATGAGTGCTAGGATAACAAAGATTAAAGAAGTGAAGCTGCCGAATAGGACCCAAACCCAGGCCTTATTATACCAGGTTGCAACTTCTTCATTGGGTCTTTCAAGTTTAGGTTTTTTTAATTCACGAACGTTGACGACGCTTAAGATGGTGGAAGGAGTGTCTTTTCCTTTTTGTTCGGAAAAGGTACTCTCTTTTTCCATTTGGTTGGATGTTATTCCTGTTCCCGGAATGTGAGTCATTTGATTTAGTATAACACTATGGTTGCGTTTACGAATTCTGTGGTGTATAAATGTAAATGTACCGCTATTACTTATGCTCGACTATTTTATTAAGACTAAATCATACTTGGCTGGTTTAAAGCTCTGAGGCGACGTTTTGTAAGGGGTGCGGTGGAGGTTGAAGCAATTGATAGAGCAGTAAGACGAACGAAAATAAAAAGGGAAAAATTAGGAGGTATTTATAAATATAAAATTCAAGGGACAGATGGAAATTGGTTTGAGCCTGAGGAGAGAATTTGGGTTGTTGCAATGTATGCGCTTTGGCAAGACTCAAAGTGAACTGCTTCTTGTAAATCTTCGATACTTTATTCTACTATATATTTAAAGATTTAAGGCTTAATCTGATGTTAACAAAACTCAAATTTTTTACATACGCTTTCACTAAGTTTCGAAAGAAAAGTTGGAGACAGAAATTATTGTATTTTTACATCACTGGGCTTATCCTGGGAATAGTAATTCTAGCTCTATATGCCTTTATTCCATCCTTAATTTTTTGCACTCCAATTTTCGGCCAACAAGTTTGTACACCGGCAGGAATATTATTAGCCTTGGTTTTGTCTCTCCCTGGGTATTTGATTGCAGGTAATTTATTGCAATTTCTGCCTGAATTGGCATGGGGCATATCGCTTGTGGTAATAATCGTAGTTTCGGCAGCTTTTTATTATCTCTCGGGATGGTTAATTGACCAAAAGCTCGAAAAGAAATTGTCGACATCAACCTTCAGTAAATATTTAATACTTTTTGTTTTTGCCGTATTGGTTCTGATATTAATTTCATTGATTTAATGAAACGTCTTCTTAGATATTTTTTAGCTTTTGCGGCCCTTTTTTATTTTTTGAAAACTCCGGGAATTGCAAATGCCCAAGGGAAATACGAGATAAGAAGTATTGAAAGCGAGATAACTCTTGAAAAAGATACGACTTTGGCAGTTAAAGAGACGATAATAATAAACTTTCCTGAATTCCGTCACGGCATTTTTAGAATAATTCCTGTTGTTTATTCTTACAAAGGTAAAACCATAAAAGCCGACTTTAAATTATTAAGCGTCAAAGACGAGAACGGAAATTCTTACAAATATGAAAAAAGTAGACTTGGTCAGAGTATACAGTTAAAAATTGGTGATCCTGATGTGGTAATTGATGGGGTTCATACTTATGTTTTGACATACAAAATTGATGACATTCTGCAAAGATACGATACTTATGATGAAATCTATTGGAATATAACAGGACACGAGTGGGATACAGATATAAATAATGCTTTCGCTAAAGTTGTTTCGCCTCACGCAAAAATAGAAAAAGTTGATTGTTTTGCCGGAATTTTCGGATCGACTGAAAAATTATGTAATTCTGCTTTTTCAGAAAATAATGCAGACTTTTATTCAACGACGGTTCTTGGAGATGGCCGTGATTTTACCGTCGTTATCGCTTTGAATAAAGAAAGCGATCTTATCTTTCCCGGAAAAGTCCAAAATGCTCTTGATTTTATTCTTGATAACTGGGGCTATTTAGTTTCGATTCTTCCTTTTATGGCCATGGCCTACTTTTGGTTTAAGAAAGGAAGAGACAAAAAATATTTAGGAGATAATATCTATTATGCAACTGACAAGAAAAAGGTAATAGACAGACCGTTATTTGCAAGGGAACACTTACCGCTGGTTTATTCTCCGATTCAAGGCTTTTCACCTTCAGAAATTGGAACCGTAGTCGATGAGAAAGTGGATATTCACGATATCGTTGCCGAAATTACTGAGCTTGCGCGATTAGGTTTTCTTAAAATTGAAAAAATAGAAAAAAAGAAACTATTGGGAAGCGAGACGGACTTTGCCTTTGTCAAACTTGATAAAGATACCAAGGATTTAGCTGAATACCAAACATACTTATTAGAAAAATTATTTGATAAAGATATGGTGGCAAAATCTTTGAAAGCGGTTGAAAGTTTTTATAGTAATAATGAAAATAAGTTAAAGGATACGTTAAAATTAATTAGCGAAGATAATTATGTGCTTCTTTCATCTTTAAAAAATAACTTCTATAAACATTTGGAGGATTTTAGGAAAAAATTATACGACTCGCTTGATATTGAAGGTGTTTTCGACGGAAAGCCGGATAAAGTAAAACAAAAATGGATAGGAGTATTTGTAATTCTGGAATTCATCTCTGGTTTTGTTGTTGTTAATTTCGCAAACGCAACAGCTAATTTCTTTCCCTTAATAGTATTAGCAATTCTTTCCGTACCTTCAATATTATTCACTATATCGATGCCGAGAAGAACTGCTAAAGGCTTTTCTTTATATAGACAAATAAAGGGACTGGCATTTTATCTAGGAAAAGGAAAATGGCGGGAAGAAATTGCTGAAAAGCACTTGTTTTTCGGGGAAATGTTACCTCTGGCGATAGCACTCGGAGTTGTTGATAAGTTGGCAAAAGAGATGGAAGTTCTGGGAATTCCTGCACCAAACTATTTTGGAGGAGTAGCTACGGGGGCAATTTACCACGATTTAACAAAGTTTGAGTCAAGCGCATCCAGCACTTTTATGTCTTCGCCTGGCGGTAAGTTTTCAGGCTCATCATCATGGAGCGGCGGCTCGGGTTTCAGCGGAGGTGGTGGCTTCTCCGGCGGGGGATTTGGTGGAGGTGGAGGAGGAAGCTGGTAATCTCACAAGGAGTATCCTTGTAGAAATAAATTATTTATATTAAAGAAGATTATTGATGAGGATCTCAATTTGTTTTTGGAGGTAAAGTGAAACATTATCGCTTATAAATTGAGGAGTTGCAAATCTAACCTTTTGAAGTGCTAACTCCATTAGGATTTTTGACGAAATTCCTTGTCCTTTATCATTATTCTTTTGCGAATTTTCGATAAGCTGATGGATAGAGGTGTATAAACCATGATTACTTATATATCCATCTTTGTATATGTCATCAAAGAATGAAAGTACAGATTCAAAATTTACTTCGGATACAATTATATTATTTAGGTCTTCGTTATCAAAATAGATTTCGAGAAGGTCAGATGATTCATCAGTCGTTGATCCAAAATAACTTCCAATTTTGATCTCGCCATTATTGTTGAAAAAATAGTAATCAAGTTGATACACTCCGTCTCCATAAATTTCAACTTCGTAATTTCCAATATCCGGTTTTGGATAATAGAAAGCATTGAGAGTCTCAACTCCACTATCTAAATCTGGATTATCAGGATCCATCATTGGACCCTCTTTGAAGTAAAATTCATCGCCAACTATTACGCCAGATTCGCTACTAACTTTTATATCAAAATCTTCATTGACAAAAAGAACTATATATGAAAGATCAGTATTTGAGGGCCTAAATCTTCCAAGCTTTAGAGTGTTTCCCCAATAAGAATTCGCTTGAGCAAGAGTTATTTTAGTTGTGGCTGGATCGTTAATATTAATATCACTATTACTATAACCTTTAGCTACAACAAAATGATTACCGCCGTAAGCATCATTCTCGAGCTTTAATACTGAAGGTCTATTTAGGTCAATTTCGCTTTTAGCTAAACTTTCGGAATAATTTAAGTATGAAAATTCAAGTTTTGGAGTATCAGGATCTAATGAAGAATACCTGGATACAGTCGGCCAAAGAATCGCACCATTTCTTGCGTAACCGTTATTGTTTTTTAGCCAGTTATTAAGTAATTCAGGAGTAGTGTTGTTTCCATGAAAATTAAGCACCATCGCAGCTGAAGTCATGGCACAACCCCATCGGGATATTTTTGGATTACTAGGTGACCAATTAGAGGCATTGTCATATTCTTGCGGCCCCCAAGGAGGTGAATATTGCTTAATATCAGGAACGTTTAGCAAAGTTTCCGGTTCATCTAAAGATTTTACAACCACATTGTCAAACCAAACCTCCGAAGTGGGTGTTCCACCCGCACTCGCAACAAGAGCAATATTAGAATTCTCGAAAAAAGGAGAATTTTCGCTAATTGTTTCCAAAACGCCATCATTTATATAAATTTTGTATTCGTTTGTACTGTTTAATATTTCAACCTTTATTTTATAAGTTATATTATTTTGAAAAGGATACACCATAATCCATCCGGTAGGAAAATGTTGAATCCCGCTTACGACTTTTTCAAAGTAAATCGTTTGTCCGTAGAAGTGTAAATCATACCAGTTTGTTAAATTTTTAATTTTGAAGGAAAAATTTCTATCCATATAAATATCGGGGGTCATTGTAATTTCAACTTCTACTGCATAATCGGTATTAATTGGGATGTTTAAATTCTGAGGTATGTTAAATGTGTTACAACCTCCACCGTTAATGATTATTCCATACTTACCATTTTGAAAAGTCCATTCAGCTGGAGAGTTATTGAATTTGCAAGTATTTCGTATAACAGTCCAGCCATTTATATTGCCATGTTCAAAATCATCTTGAAATAAAATTGTTTGGGATTTAATTACTATTGGATGGACTAACGGTAGTAATGAGAAGATTAAAAAAATAATACTAGAATAGAGAATTTTTTTCATTACACTTATTTCATTTAATAGTCATATATGTTGTTTGTCAATATATATAACTGATACACTTCGAGTATGAAGAAATTATACGAAAGATATCACAGCGATAGAAAATCTCAGAGGAGAATAATTGGTGAAAACGATTTTACTTATCGATCTATGATTTATTTCATTAGAAAATATGTACATTTAAAAGATAAAGTTTTAGATATTGGATGCGGGGTCGGTACAATAGACTTCTATTTAGCCAAACGCGGGTGCAACATTGTTGGCGTTGACATTTCACGACAAGCTATATTAGCCGCAATGAAAGACTCCAAAAACTTCAAATTAAATCAACATATCAAGTTTATAGTAAAAGATTTTACAAAGGTAGTTATAAATGAAAAATTTAATGTTGTTATTTGTTCTGAGGTGCTTGAACATCTTAAACAGGATAAGCTTGCTGTAGAAAAGATCATAGATCTACTTATAAAAGGTGGTGTGGTGATTGCATCATCACCATCCAAGAGGGCACCTCTTTACAAAATAGGAGTGTTAAATAAGTTTGATCTAAAGGTTGGACATGTTAGAAGATATACAGAAGCGAGTTTTAAAAAGTTATTTGAAAGAGCTGGATTTAAAGTCTTGGAGGTTAACAAGACAGAAGGCGTTTTTAGAAACTTTCTCTTTGTTAGCTCTGTTGGTGGGATTTTGCTTCGGGTACTCAATAAGTGGCCAGTTTCAGAAGTAGTAACTTTTTTAGATAATATGACCGTTCCGTTTTTTGGAGAATCTAATATTTATTTAGTTGCTGAAAAGAAATGAAAGTACTTTTTTTAACACGTTTGTACTGGCCGCATGTTGGGGGAGTAGAAAAACATGTGAGGGAAGTAAGTGTAAGAGTAAAAGATAAAGGAAACGAGATAACAGTCATTACTGAGAAATACGATAAGAAATTAAAAGATGAAGAGATTAAAGATGGGATAAAAATACTTAGAATTGATTATCCGAAAATTAAATATTTAGGAATATTTTATATATGGTTTTGGTTAATTAGGAATATAAATTTAATCAAAGAAAGTGATATTGTACACGTACACGATGTATTTATTTGGTATTGGCCGTTTAAACTTCTTTTACCAAGGAAAAAAGTTTATCTAACCTTTCATGGAAGGTGGGGGATTTATCCTATTCCCTGGGTTGATATCTTGCAAAAAAGAATTGGTGCGAAATATTCGAACGGATTAATATGCATCGGCGATTATATTCCCAAAAGCTACGGGATCAAATCGGATGTTATAGCCTACGGAGCAACCGAAATTCCGAGACATATACCAAAAAAAGACAATAATTTAGTGATTTATGTTGGGAGACTTGATAAGGACATAGCTCTTGAAAAGATTCTGAAAGTTATAAAGGAAATAAAAAAAGATAAACAAATTATTATTTGCGGGGATGGAGAACTTGCAAGTCGGGCAAATTTATATGGAGAAGTTAAAGGTTTCGTTGATCCTTTATTGTATTTCCAAAAAACCAGATATTGTTTTGCTTCTGGATATCTAACAATTCTCGAAGCACTCGCAAATAAATGTTTAGTTTTTGTTTCTTATGATAATACACTTCAAAAAGATTATTACGAACTGACTCTCTTCAGTAAGTATATCGTTTCATCAAAAAGCTCAAGTGATCTTTATAAAAAATTCAAATACTACGAGAAGAATGATAAAGAGGCAGAAAAATTAATAATAGGAGGTTATAATTGGGTTAGAACTCAAACATGGGAAAATATGCTTGCGAAATACTTCAAACTTTGGGATATAAAGTAAAAATAGTTCCAAATTTATTACAAAAATGAAAGTTTCGGTTTGTATCACAGTTTTTAATGAGGAAAAAAGTATAAGTAAGCTTCTTAGTAGCCTCTTGGGACAATCAAGGATACCTGACGAAATTGTTATCGTGGATGGGGGATCGAGTGATAAAACAGTTGATATTATTCGGCATTGGCAAAAAAGGAATAATAAAATTAAGTTTCTTGTTGAAAAATGTAGTCGTGCTAAAGGCAGAAACTTAGCTGTAGAACTTTCCAAAAGCGATATTATAGCCATGACAGACGCTGGTTGCATTCCAAAAAGAGATTGGCTTAAAAACATAGTAGAACCTCTAAAGCAGAAAGAAATAGATATTGTTGCGGGGTTTTACGAAATGACAGATATTACAGGGTCGTACCCTGTAAAAACAAGGGTACGACCCTTGCAAAAGTCATTTTCAGTATTTTTAGGAATACATCCTGAGGATTTTAACATTAATTTTTTACCTTCAACTCGTTCAATCGCTTTTAGAAGGAGAGCCTGGGAGAAAATAGGCGGTTTTCCTGAGAAATTAATAGACACAGCTGAAGACACTGTGTTTAACTATAGAGCGATTAAAGAGGGACTTAGTTTTGCACGTGTGAAAAATGCTAGGGTAGAGTGGAAAATGCCGACAGATTTCTCCGAAGGCATCAGAAAAATCTTCTACTATGCTAAAGGTGATGCAAAAAGTGGGATATGGTTTTATCCTTTAAAAGGTCTTGTGTCGCACAATATAAAGGCATTATCTATTTTTATTCGCTATCTAATTGGGTTTTTCCTTCTTGTTTTGGGATTCACTAAACCTATGATGCTTCTTGTACTTTTCTTACTTTTGATACTTTGTTCATTCTGGTCTTTCCGTAAAGTCTATATTAAAGTAGGAGATTTGAGAGCAGGATTGTGGGGAGTTGTTGTACAATTTGCATCGGACTTTGCAGTTATGTCAGGCTTTTTATCAGGAGTTTTAGGGAGATAGTATAGGATTTATGGGCTATTTTAAAGATTATATTAAAGGGTTGTCGTGGATAGGCGGTCTGAGATTTTTTACTCGAATAATCGCTTATTTGAAGACGATTATTTTGGCAAGAATATTAGTACCCGAGCAGTTCGGAATATTTGGTATTGCATCACTGATACTTGCTTTTTTGGAAACTTTAACTGAAACGGGAATAAATGTATTTTTTATTCAGGGCGAAGGAAAAATAAAAAAATATGTAAACTCGGCTTGGATTGTTTCGCTTGTCAGAGGTTTAGCCATATCGCTTCTTATATTACTATCTTCTTCGTATATAGCGAATTTCTTCAACTCTCCTGAGTCCTTAAATATTATAAGGTTAATTGCCCTGGTGCCGTTAATACGAGGCTTTATAAACCCTGCGATAGTTATTTTGAAAAAAGATCTTTTATTTAAAAAAGAGTTTATTTTCCGAACTTCGGTATTTTTGATTGAAGGCATTGTTGTAATCTTTTTGGCGCTGACTTTAAAAAGCGCGTACAGCTTGGTATACGGAATGATAGTAGGTGCCTTTTTGGAAGTTATACTTTCATTTATATTTATAAAACCCTTACCCAAGTTTTCAATAGAAAAAGAAGAAGTCAAAAAGATAATAGGCAGAGGAAAGTGGGTTACTTTGGCGCAATTTTCAAATCTGGCGTTTAAAGAAGGAGACGACGTTTTTGTAGGTAGACTGTTAGGCACTTATGCACTTGGAATTTATCAGATGGCTTATAAATTAGCTACGTTGCCTTTAACCGAGGTAGGAGAAGTCGTTAGCGAAGTGACATTTCCGGTTTATTCTAAAATTTCCGGAGACATTAAAAGACTAAAGAAGGCGTATTTTAAGGTGGTGGCAAGTGTAATTGTGCTTATTCTTCCAATAGGAGTCATCCTATTTTTTTATCCCACACAAATTGTATTAGTACTATTAGGAGAAAAATGGATTGGAGTTGCAAATATACTTAAAACTTTATCTTTGTTTGGAGTATTAAGGGCAGTAGATTACACCAGTCTTTCTTTATTTTTGTCAATAAAAAAACAGGAATATGTTGCAGTTAAAAATACAGTAAGTTTTTTAATTATGATTGTTTTAATTATTCCACTTATTTTTAAATATGGACTTGTGGGTGCGGCTTATTCCGCTTTTGCCGGCTTATTATTTTCCCTGCCATTTACGGTCTACTTCCTATTTAAAGTTTTTAAATCCAAATAACTTTATATTGCATAAAATATTTATGCTAAGAAAAGTAATAGCAAAAAAAACGCTAATTTTATTTATCCTTGCTATAGGAACTTTTTTAAGATTTTATAGGATTCAGGAAAACCTTGTGTTTAATGGAGAGGTTGGACTGGATTATCTAAAAATAAAAGACTTTGTGGAAAGCGGCAAACTTCCTCTTTTTGGCCCTCAAACATCACATCCTTGGTTTTCAATTGCACCTCTTTTTTATTGGATCTTTATGTTAATTTTGCCATTTGGCAAGTTTCAACCTGTAGTGGGTGCATACTTTTTTGCAGGAATTGGAGTTCTGGGAATACTAATCTGTTATAAAACATTATCAAAACTCTTGGATAGAAAAGCAGGTCTAATAACTTCATATTTAATGGCAATATCTCCTTCATGGCTTTCTTATACCCGTGCTTCAAGGTACAACTTTGTTGCGACAATTCTTTTTTTCCCTTTTATATATTTTTTAGTCAAATCGTTTGAAGATAAAGGTAAAAGTCTTTTGGGTTTAGGTCTTACGTTAGGGTTAATGTTTAATTTTTTTCCAAGTCCTTTTGTTCTAATACCAGTTGCTTTATTGATTATTTTTCAGAAAAGAAAAATGATTAAGAGAAAATATTTTTGGCATGGTCTTGGAGCGTTTTTATTAATCAATACCCCCTATATTATCGGAATAATCGAAGATAGATTCGTAATGCTTATGAAAATTATTCAGTGGATTCCTTATCGCATCTTAGGTTTTTTTGGTTTGTACTCGAAAAATACACTAACCTCTGCCATTTTAAAAGCAAACTTTTTTTCTTTATATGATTTTTTTAAAGAAAGTTTTATTGTTAATGACTATCTATTTTCTATTCTTTTGTTTATATACGTAATACTATTTTTGTTTTTAAAATTTACACAAAAGAAAGATAAGGAAAAACCATTTTGGAGAATCCTGATAATCACATTTACTCTTGGTTATTTGGGATTATTCTTGCACGGAGATCCTCCCAAACATTACTATTTTGTTATATTTCCTGTTCCAATAATTGTACTGGGATCATTATTTGCTGATATAGCCAAAAGTAAGGCGGGAATGATAATTAGTGCGGTTATTTTATTGTTTATAACATATAAAAACTTTAATTATTTCTTTTCTGATAAATGGTTTTATATTCCCCAGGACAGAGTACAAGACGGTAAGTTGCCAGTTCCTTATAATCTTCAAGTTAAAATCGTTGATTTTATTAAAAACGATGCTAAAGGTAAAATGCTTAGTCTGAAAAGGGTCGGAGAACTTGATCATTTTAATAGTGATTTTGCGCAAAATTATCTATATTTATTAGAGCTCGAAGAGATTAAAACCGTTTCTGATTCAAATCTTGTTTATACTATATTTGAGGATATAGAAAAAATTCCAAGTGATACCGAAGGCGATATTACTTGGATTAGTAATATCGCAGTTTTGAGAGAAATTAGCTATTAGTGTAAAAAAATAGTATTAACGGACTAAATCAAATATAAAGCTATTAATGGTATGGGATCGAATTACATAACCTTTCTTTAGTAAAAATTTTGTTATTCTATTACCATTTAAATTGTTTTTGAGAGGGTTTAATAATATTTCTATACAAATAACTTTAGGTTTAAATAGATTCCAATTATTTGATCTAAGTACTTCATAATCCAAACCTTCAACGTCAAGGTTTAAAAAGTCGATACTTGCGTTTTTGGGTAAATATCTTGTCAAAATTTGTTCTAATGTATAAGATTTAACTTTTAATATTTTAACAAGTTCAGATTGCTTGGATTTCACAACAATCCCTGCCTGTTTCCGGGATAATGTATTTAAAGCCGTATCATTAAATACATACAAATTTAAAATCGTGTTTTTGTTGGAAATAACTTTAGCGACGTTGATATCTTTAGGTCTAGCCTTTTTGAATAGTTTAATGGCTTTTATATCCGCGTCTATATTGATACCCCGCCAGCCGTTTTTATAAAGTAAGAAGGTATTGGAATAGCGGAAAGGATGGTGGGCACCAATGTCGACATAAAAACCTTTTTTTTTAAAATTGACTATTTTTTGAATTATCAGATCTTCTCCTTCCTGAGAGTAAGAAGCTCTTGCATATAAAAAATATAAATTTAATTTGACCGAAATTACACTCTTTAAATATCTGAAAATATTTTTTAAATTCATGGAAATTAAGGTAGACTTAGGATAAACTTGCTAAAATATATATAGATCTATTTATTTAGTCAAATGAAAAAACTTAGGACTTTAAGCGCCGTTGTTTTAACTAAAAATCAAGAAAAGAATATTGTTGAGTGTATAAAAAGTCTAACATTTTGTGATGAAGTTTTGGTAATTGATGATAATTCGATTGATAAAACTATTTATCTGGCACGAAGTAACGGAGCGAAGGTTTTTTCAAGGAGTCTTAATAACGACTTTTCTTCGCAAAGGAACTTTGGACTAGAAAAAGCGAAAGGAGAATGGGTTTTATTTTTGGACGCTGACGAAAAAGTAAGCGACGAGCTCCAAAAGGAAATATTAAGGGAATTAAACCTAAAGGATAACCCTTATACAGGATATTATTTTCGACGAAGCGATTTCATTTGGGGAAGAGAACTTAAATTTGGTGAAACGGGGAACATAAAATTACTAAGGCTGGCAAAAAAAGGTTCCGGTAAATGGAAGCGGAAGGTTCACGAGGTATGGCAAATCGAAGGAAGAATAAAAACTCTGAGAAATCCTCTTATTCATCACCCGCATCAAACACTGTCAGAGTTTATAGCCGACATTAATTTTCATACAAACTTGGATATTTCGGCTAAAATACAGGAAGGAAAAAGATCGAGTCTTTTGAAAATCATTTATTGGCCCATTGCTAAATTTAAGTTAAATTGGCTCCTACGTTTGGGATTTTTAGACGAAACTCAGGGATTTGTAATTGCAATTTTAATGAGTTTTCACTCATTTCTATCATGGAGCAAACTTTGGCAAAATCAGAAAAAAAATTAGAGAAAATTAAGGAAAACCTGTTATTCATTTATTTGATCATATTCCCTCTTGGTCAGTTATTAAGTTTCCGCTTAAATCTTTTTAGTTACAGTTTTCCTGTACATATAATAGACTTTTTGGTAGTAATTTTAGGGTTTACTACTTTAGTAGATATAAAAAACTATCCAAAGTTTTTTAAACCCATTGTAAATTTTATTTGGATTCTTGCCTTTTGTTACATATTTTCTTTCACAATTTTCAGATCTAGCACTCTTATTTTAGGGGGGCTTTATCTTCTCAGGATCGTTTTTTACGCACTGTTTACTATTACTATTTTTAATATAGTTAAAAATAACCAAAACAAAAAAATTCTTCTTTTCAAAAGTTTAATGGTGGTTTCCCTTGCAATTGCGGTATATGGCATTTTGCAATATATTTTTTATCCTGATATAAGAGGACTGACTATTTTGGGTTGGGACGATCATCTATATCGTCTTGTTTCAACTTTTATAGACCCCGGGTTTACAAGTATTTTTTTGGTACTAGGATTTTTGGCAAGCCTTCTTATGTTTCTTGAAACAAAAGAAAAAAAGTTTTTTGTATTCATGGCGATTTTTATGATAGCTTTAACGCTCACCTATTCTAGAGCCGGTTATCTGGCTTTTTTTTCTGGTACTCTAGCACTTTTAGTCCTTAAGAATAGGCTTGCCAAACTAATTCCTCTTGCCCTAATTTTTGTCGGTATACTATTTCTGATACCGAACTACGGAAGCGAAGGAGTCAGGCTTGGTAGAACAAGAAGCATACTAACAAGGATCGTGAGTTATCAGGATGCATTTTCAATTTTCAAAAAATCTCCGCTTCTGGGTGTAGGTTATAATAATATCTGTATTGCTAAACAAAAATATTTAGGTCAGCGTGTCAACTTTGAGTCACACTCGTGTTCGGGAATAGAATCAAGCTTTCTCCTTATTCTTGCAACAACCGGAATAGTTGGATTCACAATATTTATTTACGGTTTGGGCAATTTATTAATCCTACCAAAGAATTTTTACGGACCTGTTTTTACTTCATCAATGGTTGCTGTTTTAACTCATGCATTTTTCGTAAATAGCCTTTTTTACCCTTGGGTAATGGGTTACTTGGGAATTCTTTTTGCTGTAAGTGTTAAGGAGTGAAAGTTACGCTTATACTTTTCTCTGTTACGTTTCCTGCCAAATCTTCAGCCTTTATGTTAAAAGTGTTAGTTCCTTCAGAAAGAGAAGTTACAAATGCGAAGGTCTGGTCCTGTTCAACCACGACTAATCTTGAATTTATATTTACCTGGGATCCCTCTTCCACTTTACCTTCAATTACGATTTGCCTTTGGAGGTTTCCGAAAAATTCGTCTTTATCTTGAGGTTTTGTAATTTCAAGGTCTGGAGGTTTTTTATCAAAAGTAATTTCCAAAGTTTCACTTTTCTGGCTTTCATTCCCTGCAGAATCTTTGCTACTTGCTGAAATTCTATTGTCTCCATTATTTAAGGGAATGCTGATATTGAAACTGCCTTCAGAATTTACTACAACTTCATCAGTTTTGCCGTTATAAAAAATTTTTATGGTTGCTCCAGGTTCACTAGATCCTTGAATGTCTAAAATTTCTTTATTTGTTTGTTTAGGAATTGATGAGAGACGAGGGGGTGGAGGAGGCGTTGTGTCCGAAGATTCAACCGACTGTGATGTTTGTCTTAAATCAGTAAGAAACCCGGCAAACTTTGCAACAGCCGGCAAACCATAAAAAAATATTAAAAAAAGAGAAAAAATTGTTAAAGAAATAAAGAAAAAGGCTTTTCTTTTATTCTTCCGTTCTTCTGTAATTAGTCTTCTTGAATACATTTTTTACGAGAGCCGATGAGAGGAGTTGAACCTCTAACCTCTCCCTTACGAAGGGATTGCTCTACCATTGAGCTACACCGGCACACGTTCGGCAAAGAAATTATAACACTTGAGTAACTGTGAAGCTAATAACCCCAATTTCCAATTAATTTTTTAAGCATTTGTTCATCGACTCGTCCAACTAATCCACTCCAAACTTCCCTAGATTCTTCGGGATGTGACACAGTCATTTCAACCTTAATATTTTCAAAACTTTTTGACCAATTTTCCAAATCTTTCCTAAAGGCAATTTCCTCGGGGATTGAATTGGAATAGATAAGGTGAAGTTTTGTATCAGATAATTTATTGTCAATGTTATATTTGATAAAACTTCTGAATGGGGTAATGCCTATGCCTCCTGCTATAAGAACATAATTGCCTTTTTGGTTTTCATCCAAAATAAAAGTCCCGTTCGGACCTTCGCCTTCAACCTCATCATTAATTTTGAGTTCATCTAAGGATTTTTTATAGCCAGATTCTTGACGTATCCTGGTAGTTAACCTCAACACTTTTCCCTCTGTAGGAGAGGAAGATATCGTGAAATGCCTTGTAGCCCCTCTGGCATCAGGATATCTGATATTTGGAAGCGTGTAGTAAAAATATTGACCTGGAAGCCAATTTACTTCCCTTTCCGGCTCAAAAAAGAATGATTTTGTTCCCTTTGCTTCGTCTCTTTTTTCGACAAGTTTTAACTTCATTTTTTAATTGTCGCCTAGATCCTCAAGACACCTGTGTTTTGTATTGTCATAAGAAAAAAAAGCATCAATGTCTGAATTTCTTTTTCCAAGTACAGACGATGTATTGGCGGCAATTTCACTACAGCCTGCCTCAATAACAATGGGTCTGTAAAAAGTAAAAAAAGCCCATCCGATTAATGAAGCTATGGCTGCAATTATTAAAAGATATAATTTACTTCTTCTTTCTGGTTGATACATAAGGAGCGGGATACGGGAGTCGAACCCGTTTCTCTACCTTGGGAAGGTAACGTTAAACCGCTTAACTAATCCCGCTTAAGGGTACGGGATTATTATAGCAGATTTCAAGAAAACCCCGATTTAATCGGGGATGAATCGAACTCTGATATGTCATACTTCGATTTCACTCAGTATGATACTGAGCTTGTCGAAGTATCATCCTCCTTTAGAGGAAACCACGCTCTTTTAGAGCGGGGAGGATGTCATAACATGTAATTTTCTACCTTGGTAAAGTCAGGATATTGCCGCTGTGGATTATGCCAGGATTAACTAAATCGTTTTCTTTTGCAATTTCTGGCCATCTGTAACCATCCCCATATGCCCGAATAGCAATATTCCAAAGATTGTCGTCCTTTTGAACAGTGTATGTTGCGCCTGATATAGCTTCCGCCTCTTCTTTTTTACTTGCAACAACTGTTGTCGCCTTTGAAGTAACGTTAGGAATAGTTAATTCCTGATCTGGCTCAATTACTCCAGGGTTACTTAGATCGTTTTCTTCCGCTATATCGACCCAATTATATCCAGAATCGAAATAGAGTTCTGCTATTTTCCAAAGGTTTTCTCCTTTTTGAACGGTGTGAGTTCTTTCCTGGGCTTCGGTTTTTGCTAATGTTGGTTCAGGTTCCGTTTCTGTAGGAATTTCTTCAGCTATTCTCGGAGCAACATCAGGAATAACAAGTTCTTGTCCGACTGAAATTTGATTAGGATTTATAATTTTGTTTTCAGATTGAATATCAGTCCAGTTATATCCGGTCCCATAATACTTTTCAGAAATAGTCCAAAGATCTTCGCCCTCGGAAACAGTGTGCGAAGCAGGAAGAGTAATCTCCTCCTCAACATCTATTGCCGGAATAGTTTCCCCACGTCTACCGGAAAAAAAGTTTATCAGTAGTACTCCTATTAAAACTATAACAATAGCTCCTAATACCATGCTAAAAGTAGTTTCGTGAAGCTTGATTGATTTTAAAGTCTTTTTCAAATTCACTCTAATCACCCCCAGAGGCAGATTTTAGGAGCAGTAAAAAGTAAATCGAATTTAAACTATAAGTCACAAAATGTCAAGCCCTGCACAAAAAGTATTGACGACTCATAAATTAAGGTAATATAATTAGATAAGCCAAATAATATGATAAATTTGATGCCAAGTGGGCAATTTTCCGGACTTAGCAACATTACGATAGGGAATATTGTTACTGCAGTAATTACCTTAATTTTAGTAATCGCAGCTTTGATATTTTTCTTCATGCTCGTAATGGGAGGAATAAGATATATAACTTCAGGAGGAGACAAAGGTCAAACCGAAGCAGCAAGAGGTCAGATTACAGCGGCTCTTATTGGCTTATTAATAGTTTTTGCAGCTTGGGCAGCAATTAGCCTCGTACAGAGCTTCTTCGGGGTAGATATAACAAACCTAACTATACCAAACGCCCAAGGTCCTTAACCCTTTCTTAATAGTTATTGTCGTTTATTCTTCTTTAGGTTATAATTCATTCGTCTATGGGGCTGTAGCTCAGTTGGTTAGAGCGTCCGCCTGTCACGCGGAAGGTCGAGGGTTCGAGTCCCTTCAGCCCCGCCACATTCATATCGCTAAAGCGATTGAACGTGGCGAGCCACGTTTAGTTTACATAAACGTGGACGCTTAGCCTTATTTTCTTCTAATATTAGCTAATGCCTTTCTTTTATTTTTATATTCTCCTAAGCAAGAAAAACAAAAAATTGTATCTTGGTTCAACGTCAAACCTCAATATCAGATTAAAACAACACAACTCTGGAACAGTCGCTGCGACCAAACCAAACATTCCATATAATCTTATTCACTTTCAAGGTTTTGTAAGTAAGAGGGATGCTACCGGTTGTGAGAAATATTTTAAAACTACTGCTGGCTGGAGAAGACTGAAGAAAATGCTTAAAGATACCTTGAAAAATACCTAAAATCAGGCTCAGGAAGAGCCTTTATTCAAAAACACAAATTAATCACCTTTTAGCCTTAGAATATTCCTTACCCTTAACGGGACGTAGAACTCCTGATATACTTGATCAATGACTTTTAAAGAAGCTATTGATCTTGCTAGAGGTATAATCAAAAGATTTGAAAAGATTGAAGGAAAACCTTGGAAAGTTGATGGCTCGATGATTGAGTTATCAAAACAGGTTGGAGATTTGTCTAAACTTGTAATGTCTTATGAAGGGTATTATCCCAAAAACAGAGGGAAGCAAGTCAAACTATACTCAGCTACAAAAGAAAGAATAGCTGATGAGTTGGCAGATTTACTCTTTATGGTAATAAGAATTGCCGATTACTATGACATTGATTTAGAAAAAGCACACATCAACGCAAGAAAAGGAGAAGACAAATATTTAAAGAATTACGGGGTTTAAATAAGAGTTCCTTAGATACTCAACTAGAGGCCGCCATCGTCTTGCTGAAGCTAGACTACGGCGGGGTGAAGCCCGCCTACCGAAGCGGAAGCGATTAATCTTCAATTTTTATCGAAGATATATATATATGTACTCCTTATATCGGGTATCTCACTTAGAGGCTGGAAAGAAGAAATAAATACCTAGATATCATTTAAAAACTTTATACCCAACATCTCCGCATTTTTATTTTTTCTCCATTCGGAACCCCAGTCTACACATTCCCTTTTTGTACAAACCAAGACGCCTTTACTCTCCTTATTATTTGGGGAGTTTTCATAAATCAAGTAATCCGAAATTCTATGGCAATTTGCACATCTTAAAACCTTTGTTGTATAAGAAATTCGCCCCTGAAAAATTACCACCCAAAATGTTCCTGAGCCATCAACGTTGTTTATTTTTCTGAGTGTAGGTTCTTCCATTAGACCACTCTTTCTTCCCTTATTATACAGTAAATTCGGTTTATAGCGGAGTGCGTGTATTTATTTGAAGCTTCGGTTCTTTCGAAACTGCTATAATCAAATTGTATGAAAATGGGGAAAGAGATGACGAATACTGAGATTGCAGAGCTTCTGAGGGCTGTTGCTGCTGCCTATCAGCTTCAAGACGAAAAAAAGAATCGCTTTAAGATAATTGCATATCAAAGAGCGGCTGATGCGGTTGAACATGAGTCTAGCGAACTTAAAGATCTTTGGGATGAAGGTAAATTAGACGAAGTACCGGGGGTTGGCGAAAGTATTGCGAAGCATCTTGACGAACTGTTCCGAACCGGTAAATCAAAACATTTTGAAGAAATTATGAAAGGATTGCCTTCTTCCGTGTTTGACCTTATGAAAATTCCGGGTATTGGGGTAAAAACAGCTTACAAATTAGTTGAAAAGTTTAAGTCTAAGATTTCAGCAAAAGATCCAATAGGAGATCTTGAAAAGATAGCCAAAAAAGGAAAAATCGCTATATTAGAAGGTTTTGGAGAAGATTCTGAAAAAGCGATTCTTAATTCAATAAAGGAAGTTAAAGGCCGTGAAGTTAGACTCCTTCTTCCCTACGCTCAGAAACTTGCGGATGAAATTATATCCTGGCTAAAAGGATCAAAAGATATAATCCGAGCTGATGCTCTCGGCAGTTTAAGAAGGAGAGCTTCTACCGTGGGCGACGTTGATATTTCTGTTTCTTCTCTCAATGCTTCCGCAGCAATTGAGCACTTTACCAACTATCCGAACGCAACTAGAATATTGGAAAAAGGGGAAAGAACTGCCTCAATTATCGTTCCAGGCAATAAACAGGTTGATTTGATGGTTGAAAAGCCAGAAAGCTATGGTTCACTGCTTCAACACTTTACCGGAAGTAAACATCATAATATTGCGCTTCGAACCTTGGCGCTAAAGAAGGGGTATTCGGTATCCGATTATGGGATTTATGTATTAGACAAAAAAAGGAAATCACAGAAAGCACTGAAAAATTCTCGGAAGTCACTGAGAAAGTTTTCGACAGAAGAGGAGTTTTATAAATTTTTGGGAATGGGATGGATACCGCCTGAATTAAGGGAAGACAGTGGAGAAATTGAAAGTGCCCTTCGCTCCGCTCAGGGTAAACTAGGCGGATTACCTAAACTTGTGGAGCTCAATGATGTTAAGGCAGATTTACAGATTCACTCCGACTTTGATATTGAAACAAGCCACGACTTGGGAGAATCCTCAATGCAAGATTTAGTTGAAAAAGCAAGCGCTCTTGGATATGAATATATAGCATTTACAGAGCATAACCCAAGTCATAGTAAACACACAGAGGATGAGATCGTGGAAATATTGAAAAAGAAGCGTGAAATAATTGATAAAATAAATTACTCATATAATCCCAAAGCTAATAGAGTATTAAAAGTATACAACAGCCTGGAAATAGATATTTTGCCGGATGGAAGATTACCTGTCCCGGATAAAGGCTTGGAAACTCTAGACTTTGCTCTCGTTGCTATTCATTCAAGTTTTAAACTTGCTAAATACAATATGACACGGAGAGTTCTTTCAGCTTTATCTCAGCCTAAGGTGAAAATATTTGCTCATCCGACGGCAAGAAAATTGGGAGAAAGAGAAGGAATTGAACTGGACTGGGAAGCGTTATTTGATTTCTGTCTAAAGAACGATAAGTGGCTAGAAATAAATGCCGATCCGATGAGGCTTGATCTTCCTGATTTTTTGGTTCATGAAGCTACAAAATTAGGAGTTAAACTAACACTAGGAACAGATGCGCATCATTTTGAGCATATGAATAACATGGAGTTTGCTGTGTCTGTTGCAAGACGGGGTTGGGCAGAAAAGAAAGATATTGTAAATACAAGGTCATTTGCAGAATTTGAAAAGATGCTAGAATAATAGTGGTTAGTTGGTTCATTTTTTATAGATCATTGTTTTTTTAAACTAACTATGAACGAACTAACAATGAACTTTTTACGATTGGGGGTGATAAATATGAGTTTAATTTGGATCTTAATAATTGCATTGGTAATCGTAATTGGTTGGGTTATTTCTATCTATAACTTTTTCGTATCCAGTAAAGCTAGAATTAAAGCAGCTGTTCAGGAAATAGGAAACCAACTCAAAAGACAAGCCGATCTTATTCCGAATCTTGAGTCTTCTACTAAAGGCTACCTTACGCACGAAAAAGGTGTTTATGAAAAACTGACGGAAGCAAGGAAAGCAATTGCAGGTGCAATAAAGTCCGGTGATGTTCAGAAGATGGCAGATGCAGGAGCAAAGCTTGCGTCTTTAATACCCAATATCCAGGTATTGGTTGAAAGTAATCCTGAGTTGAAAGCCTCAAATGTCGTGGCAAAATTAATGGACGAGCTAAGAGATACCGCTGACAAAGTGATGTTTTCAAGAAGGTTAGTAATAGATTTAACGGCCGATTACAACGTAAAAAGGGTTAGTGTTCCATCAAATATTGTAGCCAACATGTTTAAGTTTGAGGAGCAACCGGGGCTCATTACTCCTGAAAAAGGTGAACACGTAGAGGTTGGAGGTGAAGAACTTAAGACACCTAAGGTAGATTTAGGGTAAGTAATTGGGTAACGGTTATGATGCCCGTTTCGGATACGTCAGTCGGTTACGTTACCATTACCGTAATACAATACGGGCTTCTTAGCCCTAACCGTAAAACATTTATGCAGAATATCTATGAAGCTCAGGCTTCTAATAAACGTAAAAGTGCTTTAATTCTTGTACTTTTTCTTCTTTTTACTGCGCTTGTTATATATGTTTTATCACAGGCCTTTGTAGTCTATTTAGGCTATGAACCGGGAGGTTTAGGATTTGTTGGTCTTGCTTTGATAATATCGGGATTAATGAGTTTTGGAAGCTATTGGTATTCTGACAAGATTGTACTTACAATTTCAGGTGCAAGGCCAGCGAAAAGAGAAACCGAATTCAATTTTTATACCGCTGCAGAAAACCTGTCAATAGCCGCTGGTATTCCCAAGCCAAAGCTGTATGTCATCGAAGATTCGGCTCCAAACGCATTTGCTACAGGTCGGGATCCCGAACATGCCGTAGTCTGCGCCACATCTGGTCTTTTACAAAAACTCAATAGGACTGAACTTGAGAGTGTAATAGCCCACGAACTTTCCCATATAAAAAATTACGATATAAGGCTTATGACTATAGTTACCGTACTGGTTGGGACAATAGCCCTTCTTGCCGACTGGTTTTTCAGAATAGGCTGGCATTCGAGGGGTGGTAGGGATAGAGACAGAGGTCAAATAGGAGCCATTTTTCTGGTTTTAGGGATAATCTTTGCGATTCTCTCGCCCTTCATCGCGCAACTTATTCAACTTGCAATATCGCGAAGACGCGAATTTACTGCTGATGCAGGGTCTGTTGCAATTACCAGGCAACCTACCGGCCTGATTGCTGCATTAGAAAAAATTTCAGAGGATCATGAAGCCTTAGAGGCTGCCAACAAAGCCACTGCTCACCTTTACATAGTGAATCCTTTTAAAGATAAGATTAAAGGAGGAATAGGTTTGTTTTCGAATCTTTTCAACACGCACCCTCCATTGGGAGAGAGAATAAAAATTTTAAGACAGATGTCTTAACGTGTAACCAGTAAGAAAAATTTACGAAGGGCTACAAATGTAGTCCCCCAGATCATAGGAAGCCATAAAGGCGTCGTTATTAGATTCAAAATATCAACTTCAGGCGCCCATCCGGAAAAAGTCAAACCATTCGCAATTATCGGAATCGCCGCCCCTAGCCAAAACCATAAAAAGTCTTTTTTCTCTCTCAGGAAAGTAAAATAAAAAAGTACAATTGTTATTGAGAAAATGTTAATTATATTTAGCTCAGGCCGAAGATAGGTAATAAGGAAAAGCCAGGTAAAATAAAGTACATAGAACATGGTTATTAAAGTTTCTTTTTTCATAAGATATTCGTCTAATGGCAAGGGCTATGAAGCCCGTATCGTATAACGGTTAGGTCTTTCGTCTTTTTTAAATTGTTTCCATGCGTTGGCTAATTTATATAACTGCCTCCCTGATTTATCATATACGTCTACTAGTTTTATGCAAAGTTCTGTTTCAATTTCATATATGTCAATAATTTGTTCTAGACATACCAAAGTTTCGTTACATTCTCCCATCGCATCATCCAAATATTTCTGGAATCCAGACCTTTGGTGTCTTTTTGCATATCCTTCTGCAATTAATCTTGGAATAGCCTTTGTGGATCTAGATAACTGATCGTATAATATATACCTTTCCTTTTCTGGAAGTTTAGGTAAAATTTTCTTATGTACAATAATACAAGCTTCATAAGTATTTTGGTAAACTTCAAGATCTTTAAAAGAAGTTATGGGCTTTTTATTGATCATTTTAATAATAAGAATAATCTGCTAGGCCCATTTCTTAATACCCTTACTACCTTACCTCTTTACGAAACGGGCTCCTTTACCGTGGCCGTAACCTTTGTTCCAGTTTAGCAGATTTGACAATAGAAAATCAGATAGTAGAATCAAAATAGCTTCTCACCGAGCCAGAGACTCTCTGAGCCGGAGGCATAAAACAGAAAAGTTTTTAATGAAAAAAGATATTTTATCAAAAGATCAAATTAAACACATTGCAAAGTTAGCAAACTTGTCTTTAGACGATAAAGAACTCCAAATTTACACAAGACAACTAGCCTCTGTCCTAAATTATATGGAAATACTTCAAGAGGTGGATACAAAACACGTTCCACCGACTTATCAGGTTTTAGACAGGACTACAAATATTTATCGCGAAGATGTTGTTGGCGAATGTTTTAGCCAAAAAGAGGCAATTTCTCAAGGCAAAAAAATTTATGAAGGATTCTTTACTACAAGAAACGTATTTGAAGAAGCAAGAGTTGGAAATAGAACTCTAGAGCCTTCTCAAAGAAAAGTGAACGATAAATATAATGCTATTTTAACTACGGCTGATCCAAAAGGAGTGGTTGGTCATAAGGATTTGTTTATGACTAAAGGTATTGAGACCACAGCAGGATCCAGGGTTTTAGAAGGTTACATTCCCCAGTACAACTCTACCGTTGTATCTAACTTTGAAAAAGCCGGTCTTAAAACTAAATATAAATTAAACCAGGATGCCTGGGGCCATGGATCAAGTGGAGAAAATTCTGACTTTGGCCCGACAAAAAACCCGTGGAATACCAAGAAAGTTGCGGGCGGATCTTCCAGTGGAAGTGTCGTGGTTGTCGCAACCGGAAAAGTTGATGTGGCCACGGCTACAGACACCTGTGGTTCAATTCGTATGCCCTCTTCTTACTGTAATGTTTGTGGAATTAAACCCACCTACGGAGCAGTGAGCAGATATGGAGTTATTGCTTTCGCTAGCAGTTTGGATTGTCCTGGCGTTCTATCTAACTCTGTAGAAAATCTCCAAAAATACTTTGATCTTATTAGTGCTAAAGATTCTCGTGATGCAACAAGTCAAAGTGAAAGTCGTGAAAAAAAGATGGGCAAATTAAAAAGAATCATAGGCGTTCCCATGGAGTTTTTAGGAGAGGGGATTGACAGTGAAGTCAAGAAAATTTTTCTCAAAGCTGTAGAAATTTTTAAGAAAGCCAACTACAAAATCATTGATGTGTCTCTGCCTCACACTAAATACGGAATAGCCGCATATTATATTCTTGCTCCCACAGAAACCGCCAGTAATTTAGCAAGGTATGACGGAGTTCGTTACGGAAATGACAGGAGTTACTTTGGTCCCGAAGCAAAAAGAAGAATTATGCTCGGGACTTTTGTATCGTCAGCTGGTTATACGGATAGATACTATGAAAAAGCTGCCCGTATCAGAACGCTAATTATTAGAGATCTTGAAAAAGCATACGACATAGTTGATGCTATTTTGGCTCCTGTTTCACCGATTCCCCCATTTAATATTGGAGAAAAGGTTGATGATCCGCTTCAGCTTTATTTAATGGATATATATGCAGCTCCAGCCAGCCTCTCCGGCACGCCATCTTTAGCTATACCATGCGGCTTTACTAAAGATGAACTTCCCGTCGGAATGCAGATAATGGGACCAAGATGGAGTGAAGAGATGCTATTTGAGCTCGGGGAAGAATATCAAAAAGCTACACAATGGCATAAATTCAGGCCAAACTCAAAAGAAATGATTTATGACAAAAACTGGTAATTACAATCCAACCATCGGAATGGAGACGCATGTGGAATTGAGAACGAATTCCAAGATGTTTTGCGGTTGCCCGGCCGACCATTTCGGCAAAAAGCCAAATACTCAAACGTGTCCGGTCTGCCTAGGCTTGCCAGGCGCACTCCCTGTACCAAATAAACGAGCCATTGAATGGTGCATAGTTGCCGGCCTTGCTTTAAACTGCAAAATTAATAAGGCGAGCAAATTTGACAGGAAGCACTATTTTTACCCTGACCTACCCAAAGGTTATCAAATAAGTCAATATGACGAACCTATTGCGATTAACGGCTTCTTAGATACTTCTTTTGGAAGGATAGGAATTGAAAGAGTTCATATAGAAGAAGATACCGGAAAACTTCAACACAAAAAAATAAACGGAGAGAATTTAACCTTGGTTGACTTTAACAGATGTGGGGTTCCTCTTATCGAAATAGTTACAAAGCCCGATATACACTCCGGTGCCCAAGCAAAGGATTTCGAACAAAAGCTGCAGCAAATTATAAGGACTTTGAAAGTTTCGGACTGTGATATGGAAAAGGGGTCTATGAGATTGGAGGCAAATATTTCCTGGGGGCTTGACTGGGGTTATAAAGTTGAAGTAAAAAATTTAAACTCTTTCAGATTCGTGGATAAAGCTATTGAGTACGAATTGAAACGCCAAAGACAGATTTTAGAAAAAGGGGAAATTCCTAATCAGGAAACACGGGGATGGGATGAGAATAAAAACGTAACAGTGAGCCAGCGATTTAAGGAAACCGCTTCGGATTACAGGTATTTTCCCGAGCCGGATATTCCTCCGATGGAATTCACTGATACGTTTATTGCCGAAATTAAGAAAAAAATTCCCAAGCTGCCTGCTGAAAAAAAAGCTAAACTCATAGAAACTTACAAAGTAAGAGGCTCCTACGCAGAAATAATTGTTTCCCAGGAAGGTCTTCTTGAACTGGCAGAGAAAGTATTCGACATTGGGAAGACAAAAGGTCTTGAGGCGGACGCTTTGGCAGGCATTCTGGTAAATCAGAAGATTAAAGCAGACACTACTCCGGAGAAAGTCCTGAAGTTAGTGAAAGTCAAAAAGGAAAGAGTCGGAGATATAGGCGAGGTTACCAAGTGGGTAGACGCTGCGATAATCGCCATGCCGAGTGCTATTTCTGACTATAAAAAGGGTAAAGTCAATGCAATAATGGCTGTTGTAGGGAGGGTTATGCAGTTGAGCCGCGGCAAGGCAAACCCGGACATTGTCAAAAAACTTCTGGAAGATAGGCTGAAATGATAAATGATGAAGGGAAACTTCTTACTAACATTCGTTTTTGGTATATTTGGATCTCCCAAATATTTTCCCAATTTACCTTAAGCATTTTGAATTTCGCACTTCTTTTTACGCTTTTTGAAAAAACCGGATCGACTATAGCCACTAGTTTTCTGTGGATTGCTTATGCGCTTCCAGCACTTTTAATCGGACCTTTTGCTTCTGCCGCGGTTGACATTTTCGACAGGCGCCGTATGTTAATTTTGACTAATCTATTTCAGTCTATTTTAATTATTTCTTATGCAATTCTGGCCAACAGCAGTTCATTCTATGTATACACCGTTGTCCTTATATATTCTTCTATAAACCAGTTTTATGTACCCAGTGAATTTGCAACTTTACCTCACGTTGTCAGTAAAAACTTGTTGGCGCAAGCGAATGGACTTTTTTTAATTACCCAGCAAGGTTCACTAATTTTAGGCTTTGGTATTGCGGGAGTGATTTTGAGTGCATTTGGATTCAGAGATACTCTTATATTTTGCGGAATGCTGCTTTTTGTCGCTTTTATTTCAACATGTTTCTTGCCTAAAATGAAGCCAGCGCAAAAAATTCCTAAAGAGTTTGAAAAAGGCCTTATGATTTTTTTTGAAAATATCGTATCCGGAGTACGTTTCATAATCGAAAATAAGTATGTCTTAGCACCCTTTCTTATTTTGGTTAGTATGCAAATTTCTTTAGCCATAACGGTAGTAAATGCTCCTGCAATCGCACAGGACATTGTCAGAGTCCCTCTTGCCTATGCGGGGACATATTTGGTTGTTCCGGGAGGAATAGGCGCGGCTCTGGCATCAATTGTTATTCCAAGATTGCTTAATCTGGGTATCAGAAAAATAAAAATAATTAAATCTTCACTTCTGGTTATGATTTTCTCGCTTTTCCTTGTGGTATTTATGTTTTCGGAATTAGCATACGTTTTGAGAATTTTGGGATCCTTATTGGCGCTTATTACAATAGGATTTTCATATGTAGGAATAATAATTCCTTCGCAAACTTTTTTGCAGCAAAAGACGCCTTTTGATTTGAGGGGAAGAGTTTTCGGGAACTATTGGTTTCTGGTTACTGTTTTGTCGGTTTTTCCGGTAATTTTGTCTGGAACTGTGTCGGAAATTTTAGGTGCTCGTTCATTAATGTTTGTACTGATTTTAGCAGTTTTGGCACTATTCCTGTTTTTGAAAGACAGAGAGAAAAGATATCTTTTGCCTGAAAACGGAGACGGCAACAGGCTATAATGTAAAAGCGTTATATGTCAGAAGATCCACAACCCATAAATACAGAATTCTCAGCTGCCGAAGTACACTCAAAGGTTGAAGAACTAAGTGGAATGGGAAAGGAACAAGTAGCCTTGCATGTACTCGAGGTAGAATTTGAAAACATGAAGCTAAGAAGACAGGCCTACTATGATACAGCATTAACCTTTTTGCTTAATAAGACAGGTTTAATTGAGGAACTAGACGCTATTGAGGTTTCTTCTGAAAAGTCTGTCCAAGTTGAGGGCGAACAAAGAGGTAGCAGTGATATCGGTTATATTGTTGCAGATGCGGTAGATCTTCACTTGGTGAATAATACCTATGGCCAGGATGCGGGAGATCTATATTTGCTGGATATAGCAAGTACTGCGTCTCTAATTGCCAGAAGAGAGAACGATTTAGTTACAACTGTTAAGATACCCTCTTCAGCTTCACGGCCCGGAATTGCGGCTAGGGGAGGAGCACGGTCTGATGAGTTTGTAGTTGTTAACTCCGGTGTTGATCGGGAGGGACTTGATGAGCGTGTCGGAATTTGGGAAAGGATTTTAAAGGAGAGGGAGACTGAGGCACAAAAGAGATATCCGGGAATCAAATACAGCTTGAGTATTGTAAAGACCTTGAGGCGTCCCGGTGAAAAGGTAACAGACGGTTTTGTAAGGGCTATGAGTAGTTTACACATAGCTAAGGAGGAGAGGAAGAGTAGAGAAGGTCAAGATCAAACTAAGGATGAATTGCCCGCCGGGGGTATTTGGGTATAGTAAGCACTTAGGAAAGATTAAGAATATGGCAAAAAATTTTGTCCATCTACATGTTCATAGCGAATACTCGCTTCTTGATGGCCTATCAAGAATTGGCAAAATGATTACCCATATAAAAACTCTGGGAATGGATGCACTTGCTATAACAGATCACGGCGTAATGTACGGAGCGGTAGAATTCTATAAAAAGTGTACAAAGGAAGGCATAAAACCGATTATCGGAATGGAGGGTTATATTTCGAATGAAGATCACAGAACCAGGCCAGAAAGATCAAAACTTAAAAACTATCACTTAGTTCTTTTAGCAAAAGATAATGAAGGCTACCAAAACCTCATGAGGTTAACTTCAATCGCCCACCTCGAAGGCTACTACTATCGGCCAAGATTTGATAAGGACGTTCTTAGAAAATATTCAAAAGGCCTTATTTGTACATCGGCTTGTCCTTTAGGAGAAGTAGGACAATTATTAATAAATAATAACTATGGCGTAGCTAAAGAGACTGTCAAATGGTATTTGGACCTTTTCGGGAAAGATTATTACTTAGAAGTCCAAAGACATGAACCTGAAAAGTTTATTGCTAAAGCGGAAAGTGCTGAAATAAAAAGTTTTCTCAGAGAGCAAGCAGAAACCGAAAATAAGGTTAATCAAGGAGTATTAAAATTAAGCCGAGAATTAGGGATACCTATAATTGCAACAAATGATACCCATTATGTAAAAAGGGAGGACGCACCGGCTCAGGATGCATTGGTCTGTATTTCAACCGGGAAAAATGTAAGTGACCTCAAAAGATTAAGATACATTGATTCCCCGACCTTTTATCTCAAATCGCCTCAAGAAATGACCGACCTTTTCCGGGATCTGCCTGATGCAATTAAGAATACTGTTAAAATAGGAGACAAGTGTGAAATTACTATTACTCTGGATAAATGGTATTTTCCCAAATTCGATCTACCTAAAGGTAAAACTCCGGACAAAGAACTAGAAGAAAAAAGCTGGGAGGGGTTGGAGAAAAGGCTGAAAAAGATTACTTCTGAGGTAAAAGAGCGTCTCAACTATGAACTCGATATTATTAAACAAAAAGGCTATTCTACCTACTTTCTTATAGTCTCTGATATATCAGACTGGTGTAATGCTAATAAAATAATTACAAATACAAGAGGTTCCACCGCAGGAAGCTTGGTTGCATATGCACTCGGTATAGTTAATATTAACCCTCTTGACTATGAACTTCCTTTCGAGAGATTCCTTACACCATGGAGGCCCTCTCCACCCGATATAGACTTCGACATTGCAGACAATAGAAGAGAAGAAGTAATCGAATATATGACGAAAAAATACGGCAGGGAGCGGTTGGCACAAATTTGTACTTTTGGTAGAATGCTGGCCCGCGGTTCTGTAAGAGACATTGCCAGAGTTTTAGGATTCCCTTACGCAACGGGTGATAGGATCTCCAAACTCATTCCCATTGGATCTCAGGGCTTTCCGATGACAATAAGTAATGCTCTCGAAATATCAAGCGACTTAAAAAGGATCTACGAAGATGATAAAGACGCAAAAAAAATTATAGATCTTGCTAAAGAAGTTGAAGGTAATGCCCGACATATTTCGGTTCATGCCGCCGGCGTTGTTATTGCGCCGGATGATATTACCATGTTTACTCCGATACAGCTTGATCCTGAGGGAAAAAAGGTTATCACTCAGTACGACATGGATTCACTAGATCCCAACGTTTCACCTAATGAAGCGGTCGGACTTCTAAAGTTTGATCTTTTAGGACTTAGAAATCTGTCAATTCTTGGTGAAGCAATTGATGTTGTCAATAAGCTGCACCAGATTGACATAAACCTAATAAATATACCACTAAACGATAAAAAGACGTTTGAGATGCTCTCACGAGGGGACACTATGGGTGTATTTCAACTTGCAGGCAGCGGAATGACCAGATATCTCAAAGATCTTAAGCCCAGTCGTGTTGAAGACTTAATGGCAATGGTGGCTCTTTACAGACCCGGCCCAATGGCCCAAATACCTGAGTATATCGACCGCAAAAATAACCCGGAAAAAATTTCTTATTTTGACTCTCGGATGAAAGAGTATCTAGGAAAATCATATGGTCTCATGGTTTATCAGGATGATGTTTTCTTAACTGCAATTAATATCGCCGGCTACACCTGGGAAGAAGCGGACAAATTCAGAAAAGCGGTTGGTAAAAAAATTCCCCAGGAAATGGAAAAACAAAAAAGTAAATTTATTGAGGGTTCTGTCAAAAACGGCTTAACTAAAGATAAGGCAGAAGAACTTTTTAAACTGATTGAACCTTTCTCCGGCTATGGTTTTAATAAAGCACATGCTGCTTCCTATGGGATGGTTGCGTATTGGACGGCCTACATGAAGGCAAACTATACGGTTGAATTTATGAATGCTCTTTTGACGGCTGAAGCAAAAGACGCTGAAAAAATTTCAGCAGCAGTTAATGAATGCAGACGGATGAAAATTAAAGTTCTATCGCCCGATATAAACGAGAGTGATATTGGTTTTAAAATAGTTGCGGATGACGATTCTTTAAACTCAAAAGCCATAAGATTTGGATTTGATGCCATTAAGAATGTAGGCAAAGCCGCAATTGATGCAATATTAGAGGAACGATCTAAAGAAATTTTTTCAACGTTCTCGGACTTTCTATCTCGTGCCGATTCCAGACGTGTAAATAAAAAAGTTCTTGAATCTCTTATAAAAGTAGGTGCGCTTTCGGCTTTCGGGTCGCGTGCTTCTCTTTTGGCCTCGATGCAAGAAGTTAGAAATAGAGTAACTAAACCGAAAGGTCTGGAAAATCAGGACGCACTTTTTAGTCAGGAAGAAATAAAAAAAACTGCTGGTAACTCCATTTCTGAAATAAATCTGGATATGGAAGAGTTCTCGGACGAAGAACTTCAGGCCCTTGAGCGACAACTTCTAGGGTTTTCGCTTTCGGCTAAGCCTATTAACGAAGTCTTGGGAACTTTAGAAAATCTTGCTACGCATAAAATTCAAGACGTTTTTAGTGAAGAACTAGGTCAAGAGGATATTAAAATTGCAGCAGTTGTCACGGACGTCAGAATGATTATTACTAAAAAATCTGGTCAGGAGATGGCATTTGTGAAGGTAAGAGATGATACCGGAAGTTTAGACCTAGTCGTTTTCCCAAAGATTTATTCTTCCATAAAAAATAATTTAGTTGACAATAAGGCAATTTTAATAACGGGGAGAGTAGATTCAAGAGACGACTCTCCCACTATTATTGTTAACGAAATTAGAACAAAAGAAAATTTGAGTGAAATTTCAGACAGACTGTTTATTAAAGTTCCAAGAGGATCTTCAATTTCCGATCTTGAAAAACTAAAAAAATTACTCATCTCTAATCCTGGTAATCAAAATGTCAGTTTGGTTTTTGAAGGCAAGACAAAACGAACCGTTGAACTAAGCCTCAGAATTTCCTGGAGTGAAAGTCTTTCTCATCAAATTACAGACGTACTGGAATTTAACCAGAAACTCGACTAGTTTTACAATTAAGTTTAGTGTAGAATACGAAAGACAAAGAAAATTATGACTCTAAATACTTTACATAAAGATATTTCTTTTGGGCCAGGAGATAAAGTAAAAGTTATACAAAACATAAAGGACGGTGAAAAAGTACGGTCACAAGTTTTTGAAGGCTTGGTAATAGGTATCAAAGGAAGAAACGAAAATAAAAGTTTTACGGTTAGAAGGATTGGCGCAGGGCAGGTGGGAATCGAGCGGATCTTTCCTCTTATTTCTCCTACAATCGAAAAGATAGAGGTTATAAAAAAAGGAACAAAAGGTGTTAGGCGAGCTAAACTCTATTATACGAGGGATAAATCTCGTCGCGAAGTTGACCTTATATATCAAAGGGCTTCAAGAAAAGAAAGTGCTTCACAAGAAGCTATAAAACCTAGTAAAAAAAGATAAGTCGATATCTTAAATGAAAGGTAATAGACTATTTGGTGATTTCGGTGAGAAATATGCGGTTAAGTTACTTCAGTCAAAAGGTTATGTGATCCTTGAAAGAAACTTCAGAACCAAGGTAGGAGAAATAGATATAATTGCACTTGAAGGTGATACTTTAGTCTTTGTTGAAGTAAAAACTCGCTGGAGCAAAAAATACGGAGCCCCTCAGGAAGCAGTAAATGCAAGAAAGATATATAGGATAAAAAGAGCAGGAGATTTTTATTTGTCTACTCATAAAGATATCCCAAAAAGGCATCGAATTGACGTTGTTGCCATTGAAATCAGTGGAAAAGTAATAAATTCCGCAAAAATTATAAAAGTTGTCTGATATAATAACACTATGGCCAAAAACAAGAAAGCTAAGAGAGATAATATTTACTTCAGGCAAACTCCCAGAGAATTTAAAGCGGCTCGACAAACTCAAGTTTACTATCACATAAATAGAAATCTGCCATACAGAATCTACCAGTTTTCAAAAAACCATTTTATGTTAAATTTAAACAGACTTAAAAATCAATACAATAAGGTGAAAACTAGTCTTCCCAAGAATTCCAAAAAAACGGGATAATTAGGGTTCAGTGCAAAAGTAGCTTCCAATTGTGGAAATTTCTGTTAACTGGAAGGATTTAGTAAGGAAAGCAGAGTGTGCCCCGCCGTCAAGATTCAGTGCGTCAACAATATCCAATTTTGCATTTTTGCTAAGTTCGTCAATTATTTCAGGCAATTCGGTTAGTCTAGGCCCTGATAGAGGATTGCCTTTTGTATATGCGACTATAAATATGACTTTCCCTTCTTTTGTCGTAGCCACAACAATTCTCCTTGCGGCTTCATCTTTTTCCAACGATAGTTTAACGGGCTTCTGGTTTATATATAAAATCGGACCAGCCTGTAGACCAATAGTTGCCTTTGTCGGAGGAAGGGATTCTATGTGTGCACCTTCCGGATCTATATAAAAGTATCCATTAAAAAGTTGACTTACTTTCGACTCCTCGAGTTTCTTTCCATCAGTAATAAAAAGGCCAATTGGGTTATTTTCTGTATCATAGAATCCTCCGCTAACCAGATTATCACAATTATGTTTTGTAGCAGCGTCGTTTGAGGAAAGCTTTTCTTCTAAATTTAAGAAAAGCTTTATCTTGGAGACACTCCTTGCCAGAATCCATGTTGTTTGATAGCCTCTGTTAACTTCCTTAGTGGATATGGGGGTTGGCGAAAATGAATCATTTATATTTTCTTCTTTAATGGGAATTTTCAGATCATCGTTTTTATTGCCTTTTGATACATAAAGAAATATTAAAGCTATCAAAAGAGCTAATAATGGTAGTAAAATATAAAAAAGCTTTTTCATAAAGAACATTGTACGCTAATATGGCCAGACTTACATACGCCGAATTAATCGCTAAACACTTAAAAATACTGAAAAACCTTAAAACAAAGTCGGGCCTTTTCCTAGCTTCAAAGAAGGGTATTAAAACAGGGTACGACAAGAGCTGGCTAAGAGATAATTTTTACGAGACTATTGCCTTTGAGATAATAGGCGATTGGAAGACGGTAGAGAAAACATACAAAGTGGTCCTGGACATTTTTCTAAAATTCGAGGATAAAATCGACTGGGCAATAAAAGAAAAACCACTCGAAACCTATAAAAGAATACACGCAAGATTTCATCCGGATACCTTAGAAGAATTTTGGGAAGAATGGGGCAATAAACAAAACGATACTATCGGCTGTATTTTGTATAGGCTGGGAGAACTTGAAATTAATCAAAAAAGAAGCGTAATAAAGACCCCCGAGCACGTAAGAATTGTCAATAAATTAGTTAGATATCTCGAGGCAATTGAATACTGGCACGACAGAGATCAAGGCATATGGGAAATTGATGACGAAGTACACTCATCTTCGATTGGAGCTTGTATCGCCGGACTAAAATCCATCTCTAAAGTTCCTCAAATTGAAGTACCAATCTGGCTTGTTAAAAAAGGGCAGGACGCTCTTAACAACATGCTTCCGAGGGAATCCGAAAAAAAGTTTGTTGATTTGGCACTTCTGTCGTTAATTTGGCCTTATGAAATGGTAAACGAAAATCAAAGGATCCAGATTTTAGAAAATGTTGAGTATCATCTTGAAAAGGAAAAGGGCGTAATTAGATATAAGGGGGACCATTACTATAACAGAAATGCAGATGGTATCTCCGAAGAAGCTGAATGGACTTTCGGATTATCGTGGCTGGCAATAATTTACGAAAAACTTGGAAATAAACAAAAAGCGCAAGAACTAATTAAAAACTTAATAGCAATCGATACTCCAGAAGGCATGCCTGAACTATATTTCTCTAACTCTCCTGAATATAATGATAACACGCCTCTTGGCTGGAGCGAGTCTCTTTTTATTGTTGCTCTTTATCAAATGGAGCGCTTAGAAGAAAAAACCAATGGCTAAAAATGTTATCATAGATTAGACACGGAAAGAGGGTGAGCAAAATGAATGACTTAAACGTTAAAAAAAGAGATGGAAAACTTGAACCATGGAGTGTTGATAAATTAGTTACCGCAATCGGAAAAGCGGGCGTACCCATTGAGGCTGCACAAAATTTCGCCAAAAATATCGAAGGCTGGGCAAAAGGAACTGCTCAAAAAGGAGTAATTGCATCCACCGAAATTAGGGATAAAGTAATTGAATTTATAAAAGGGGAATACCCAAGTCAGGCAGACAATTTTCAGACCTTTAAGAAGCAGTAAAACCTACCTTGCGTATTTTTTAACCTTTGCAACAATTTCATTAAGGTCAGTATTTGCTTTGATTATATAATCAATAGCGCCGACTTTTAGTGCTTCGTCCTTTTCGGTATCTAAGTTAGTAAGGACAATAACGGGAATATTTTTCAGGCTTTGGTCTTCTTTCAGCTTTTTAAGAAAATCAAAGCCATTCATTTCACCAGGAAGCATTATGTCAAGTAAGATTAGATTTGGTTTTGAACTACTTGCAAGATTCCAACCTTGTGCAGCCTCCAGAGCCAATAACACCTGATAACCTGCGCTTTCTATTTTTGATGAATAAATCCTTTGAAGATCCAGATCGTCTTCAATAAGAATTACCCTTTTGGCCATATAGTTAATTAAAATATATACTTTTCGTTGGTGTAAATCAATGCAAAGGTGGTATTATAGAAAGATGATATTCTCCAGGTTAAGCAAAAATCCCTTTCTAGTTATCATTTCAATATTTGTACTAATCGTATTATTTTCATTTCTAAGCCTTGTACTTCTTCGTAACAGATTTTTTAACCTTTTTGTCGGGAAAATTCCTAAAAATGTTTCGGAAAATATAAAAATCGAGAAGTTTGCTTCGGTGGAAGACTTCAAGAAATATATTTCGGAAGCCCGGGAAACCCAGTCCTATTCATTCAGGGGATTTGGAATGGCAAATTTAGAAATAGCTGAACCTGCCTTAGACTCAGGTATGCCTTTAATAAAAGAAGCCCCAGAGAGAGTATCTGAGACAAATGTACAGGTTAAAGGCATTGACGAACCCGACATCGTAAAAACTAACGGCAGAAGCATTTTCTTTTCCCAAAATTTACCCTTTTATACAGCGCCTATATTCCTCGAGCAAAGTGATTCGCGATTCATGCCCCAAATTAATGCTTCCGAGACCAAAATAATTAAAGGATTTCCCCCTTCAGACTTGGTAAAAGACTCTGCTATAGCAAAAAGCGGCAACCTACTGCTTGCAAATAATAGCCTTATAATTTTTTCAGAAGCTGATAACTTTATTTACGGCTATGACGTAAGCGATCCTAAAAATCCTCGGGAAAAGTGGAAATTTGAAATCGACAACAGGAATTACCTTGTTTCCTCAAGACTAACAAACAATAAAATTTATGTTATAGTAAGTCAAAGTCTCAACGAGGCAAGTCCCTGCCCACTACCTTTTTCTTCAGACGCCAAAGGCGTAATTATACCTTGTACGGACATTTATCATCCTATTAATCCTGTTCCTGTCGACCAAACGTACACAATCTTCTCTCTGAACCCGTCAAACGGAAAATTAGAAAATAAAATTTCCTTTGTCGGCTCAAGCGGTCAATCGGTCTTTTATATGTCCAAAAACTTTATATATATTACATATCCTTACAACGAGAACTTAAGTTCGCTTTACTATAATTTTTTCAAAGACAAAGCAAGTGATCTTATTCCCGAGGAAACTCTTATTAGTCTTAAAAATTTAGAAAGCTACAAAATAAGCGAGAATGCGAAAATGGTAGAGGTTCAGATAATATTAGAAAAACTTTTTAGTTCGCTATCCGTGGATGAGAGAAAAAGGGTTGAAAATGAAATAAATAATAGAAGCAATGACTACCTAAAAGATTATGTAAGGGATTACCAAAAGTCGGGGATTGTAAAAATTAGTAACGCTCATTTGGACATAGACAGGGTAGGAAGCATCCCGGGAACGCCCTTAAATCAATTCTCTCTGGACGAATATCAATCTTCACTGCGAATAGCCGTAACCATATCAAGTAATTTATTCGGTTTTAGCCAAACTGAATCCGCAAATGACGTTTACGTCCTCGACAAAAATTTAGGAATTACCGGTGAAGTCTTGGACCTCGGACTTTCTGAACGAATTTACTCAGTCAGATTTATCGAAGATAAAGGCTATGTCGTTACATTTAAGCAAGTTGACCCTTTTTATGTCATCGATTTGGCAAATCCCAACAATCCCGAGAAGGTAGGAGAATTAAAAATTCCCGGATTCTCTTCCTATCTTCACCCCATAACAAAGGATAAAATTTTGGGAGTTGGTAGAGAAGATGCAAATGTAAAACTATCGCTTTTTGACGTAGGGAATCCCAAAAATCCCAAAGAGGTCTCAAAATACTCCCTTGACGAATATTGGACAGACGTTTCGACCACTCATCATGCCTTTTTATTAGACGATAAGCATGAAATTTTCTTTTTACCAGCAGGAACAAGCGGCTACATATTTGGCTATCAAGGTAATGAATTAAAGCTTCTAAAAGTCGTAAGCGATGTCTCAGCCCAAAGAGCACTTTTTATCAATGATTACCTATATGTAATAGGCAATACTAAAATTAGCGTTCTTGACGAAAACACTTGGAATGAAGTAAATTCCCTGACTTTTTAGTATATTATATAAACATGGGTGAAAAAGTAACCGGCTACTCACTTTTAGTTATAGGAATTTTAACTATTTTCTTATCGGTTTTCAGCGTTTATATGGTATTCACAAAAAAACAAAAACCGGTTGACTTATTTACGCTTCCCGGAATATCAATAGACCTATCAAATCTTGCGGGCAGCGACCTTCCTCCCGAAGCAGCGCAACTTAAAGGCCCTGAGGCTCTTAAAACAGACCTTGTTCAGCCGGATATAATAAATGCCCCTTTAAACCTTTTTGCACACTTAATATTCATGGGATTTGTTGCCAATATTGGATTTAAAATCAGCTCTTTAGGAGTTCAAATGTTAAGGCCTATTAAAGTGAATTTAAGGGAGGAAAAGGTCCCAGTTAGATAGTGTAAACACATCTAACGGGATCCCTTGAGATGCACACTCGTACTATCTCACTGGGGAGGTGATATAGATGTCAACTAAAATCCACACATCAACTGAAGTCATGATGCAACTAGCCATTTTTGCCTTACTCTTAATATTTTTTGGTTTCTTTACTAGAGCAAGCCTCGCGGCTTTTTAGAAAAATTGTTTTATTCAAACTTCGCTAATACCTCGAAATTCATTCCGATGGTGAAGCGAAGCAGTGAACAAACTTGTCTAAAACTTAAGTTTTAGAATACTACGGACTTTAGTCCGTAGTAGTTTATTCTTGAGGCTCTTCCAATCCCAAAGCACTCATTACTTCCTCGGCAGATTTATATCCACCTTCGGGTTCTTCTCCCAGGTGGGCTTTAAACCATTCCTTATCCTCGTCAGAGAAATCTGAAAGGTCATCGCACTCCTTTAAAAGATCAGCTTTTGTTGCAGGGTAGCTTTGATGTGTTTTTAAATGATCAACTGTTCCTTTTACGTTTTTCAAATTAATCACCCCCTTTTAAAACGAATTATTAAGTATCGACACATTAATAAACAAAATCAAGAGGAAAAAAATCGCAGAAATAAGGGACAAACTAAAGTTCGCAGGAAGTAACTGTCTCACCGGCAACACAGGTATCTGTTCCCGCATTGCCTTTAAGAACGTCATGGTCGGTTCCGCCGTCGAGATAGTCATTTCCGCTGTCTCCTTCCATCTCGTCGTTTCCTTCCTGACCGTACATTTCATCGTCTCCCGATTCGCCCGACATATTGTCATTCCCGGTTCCCCCGTACATTTTGTCATTGCCTGCACCTCCCGATAAAAGATCATTATCTTCTTCGCCATAAATTTCGTCATTCCCGGCCGCTCCTTTAATCTTATCCTCCCCAATTCCACCCCAAATTTTGTCGTTCTCACTGCCTGCGTCAATTTTGTCGTTGCCGGCGCCTCCGTAAATAAGGTCGTCTCCCGAACCGCCATCCATTTTGTCATTCCCATCATTGCCATACATAAGATCATTTCCGCTTCCTCCTTCCATATCGTCGTTTCCGTTGCCTCCGATTACGACATCATTTCCTTCTCCGCCATCAAGCTCTCTGTCATTCCCTTCTGCGCCTACTACACAGTCATCTCCGTTATCAGCGTCAACCCGATCTCTTCCACCCTTGGCTAAGATAAGCTCGCTTGCCGGAGATCCGTCTATATTGTCGTTTCCTTCGGTTCCTTCAATCACATTGGTTATTTTTCCGGCAATTAACTTACATTCTTCGGGAATCTCAACAGGCGGAAGTTGGCTTCTCCAGATGATGTCAAAGACGACTTTTGCTTCCTGATAGTCATTTCCTGCGTCAGCCGGAAATTTCACTTTTACTCTGAAATTTTTATCTGTTCCGGGAGAAAATGTACCAAGACTAATTGGAGGCAAGTCAAACAAATCTTGAAGTTTACCGCTGAAGACAGTGCTCGAAAGGCTCATTTCAACAATTTCTATATCTAAAATTTCTGCAAAATTCTTTTCCTCTGCCGTTTTGAAAGCAGTCATTTCTACATCCTGGGAATCAGAACCCGTAACTTTAACGTTAAAAACTTTTTCAGGGACTTCATCCCCGGGAAACATGTTGCTAACGACAAACATGGGATCAGGCGGGGATCCGCCATTATAGGTAATGAATAGGGGATCGTCTGCATGAATTACGTTTACACGACTTTGGGTATATACGTAATAAAGCCCGTACAGGACAAAAGGCAGAAGAATCAAAGCCAGTATTTTACTTTTGTTTTTCATACTATATGACCTTGCAGGCCTTCGGCTCTGAGGCTCAGGCTCGAAGAGGTCGTACCCTTCAAAAATCAACTCCCTGGCGTGGGAGGATTTGTATCAAAAAAATCGCTTCCTAGATCATTATCAAAACCGTCAGGAACTCTTTCCAAGGAATGACCCTCGGCAACATCCGAAGATGAAGGGTTTAAAACAGAAACATCAGTTCCATAACTCATTTGATCTATAATGTTTCCTAGAGAATCTCTTAATACAACCCTATCGCCACCATTTGCCAAACCATTTCCAATAATTTCGCCTAATTGTATTTTCTCAGCTGAGTCGGGGATTGTCCAAAGTACGAAAACGTTGGCAGCTTTTGCCAAAATTGCGAATTGCCCGGAAGCTAAATTTCTATTACTTGTGCTAATTGTTCTTTGCGTTCCCGAGTTATCTTCTATCTTCCAATCCTTAAGGTTGACAGTTTGAGCAGATTTATTGTAAATCTCTACCCATTCAAACGTATTTTCGTCAGATCCTGGAGGTTGAACATGATCAGCATCAACATCATAATAGACCTCGTTAATAACAATGTCTCCAGGTTGAACAGTAGGAGTAGGGGTGGGCGAACCCCAGGTTGATGCCTGGAAAACATTGCCTTGAGAAGTTTCCTTGTCGGAGAAAAAAGAGGAGGCGAGGCCGGCAAACACAAGTGCTGCACCGAAAATCGGAACTATGGCAGTAGCTTTATGCAATCCGCCGTTTTTAGCTTTGAGGGTCGTACCCTGTAAACTATACTTGAGGGTATGACTCTTACGATCAAATAGTCTTCTTTTTAGAATCGATAATGTTTTAAAGATTTCCTTTAACAAACCTTTTAATTCCTCATAAATAACAATGGTCGCGGGAACAATGACCAAAAGCAAAAAACCATAAGGCTGTTTGGCGAAATTAGCTACGTAGCCTAAGTAGGGGAGAGTTAGCGCGACTTTGCCGACAATTTGGTCATTGGTTATACTTCCCGAGTCAAAATCTTCGTTTGCGTCTCCTGCGGTTAGATAGACGGGGTCGGAATTGATCCCGTCAGGATAATTTTTTACCTGTATTCTGTGGGTTATTACGTTTTTCGCGTCCTTTTTGTATGAAATAATTTCACCCTGATTATAAGTTTCCGCTTTCCTGGTTATAACTATGCTTCCGGTTTTTACTGCAGGCTCCATTGAACCTGATTGAACAATGAAGGCTTTTGGTAATGAACCCGGTTCGGCGAATCTGGACCGTACCTGGTACGGATCAAATTGCGCTACATCCAATACAAGATACGAGGCCATTGCAGAAAAAGCGAAAAGGACCAGCGAAAGTAGTCCGATGAAAAATTTTAGGCTGACATTTTTAAAATTCATTTCTAAATCACTCCTTTACTAATACATGAGTTTCGCACATATTGTCATTCTGAACTTGTTTCAGAATCTAAATGATATCTGTACCGTACCAGGTACGGAATTATCTTCTCCAGCCGGGCAGCGGCTAGAAAACAGTTTTGCGTCTTAGTTATCCGTGTCGTTGTAATGAACGTAAACGTTACCTTCAAACAGATAACTTCCTGGGTTCCATGCTGTCATCGGACCAGTTGACGGATTGCCACCATTATAATCTGCTGATAATACCAACCAGATTTTGGCACCTGTCGCAAAATTACCATCTGGTAGAGTTGGTAAATCTACACCTAAATCAGGATTGCCTGCAAAAGCAATATCTCCGCTCGCATTTGTAGTACCTTCGCCTATAAAGGCTCCAGGATTATTTCCTGGCCAACCATCAGCATAATAGATCAAGGCATAATCTGTAGTAGGGGCTAAACCTTTACCTGTTAAGGTATAGTTGAATGTTGCACTATCACCAGCCCAAGTAAGATCAGCGTAGATCTGGTCTTGATCAAGAACGGTCCATGGTCCACCCTGTACTTCGACCTCATTTTCAAGGCGTAAAGTGTTAGGCTTAGGTTCTACACTAGGACACACAAACTTTGTGTTGTTGCGTGATTGTTCCACATAGAAAGAAACATCAGCCATGTATTTATCAGTTTGGATGATATTACCAACTACTCCCGGAACATTCCATGCAACTCCAAGGTAGTAATTGTTACTTCCTACTAATGGGTCGTTAGGTAAACCGGTAAACACGTTTGGACTTACGCTATCTGCTAAAGCCCATGTGGTTGGAGTTAAAGGACCAGTCCCTTCGGTAAGTAACCGATCACACCCTTCTTGATAGATGTTATCTCCCGGTTCAGCACCCTCTTCTTCTGGATTAACTGCAGGGCTACATATATCGGCCCAAATTTTGAATTGCATATTTTGGGCGAGTTCACCGTCAAAAAGGCTGTCGGTGTTTGCAACGTCTCCTGCTTCCAGTTCTGGCTCGTTGGTAGTTACATCATCATTATGTGTAGGAATGATGTTGACACAACCCCATGCGTTGTTATCGTAAACGTGCAAGGAAATTGTCCCTTCGCCGAAATCTCCGGGCTTAATATCCCTTAAATCAAAGAATTTTTCGGCTAAGGTTAAGTCCTTAAGTTCCCAAGTCCCAGCATTTGGATGACCATCAACTTCTTTGTTGTAGTAACCATCATAATCGACCTTAAGATCGATTGCTCCGGCCTGTAGTACATTTCCCTTTGATGTCTCCGTGTCACTGAAGAAAGCTTGAGTTGCAAAAACGGCAATTACCGCAATCACTCCAATAGTAAATAAACTCAATAGAGCTTTTTTCATAATTTTAAATATATTCACCCCCTTTCTTGTTAGGCTCGTTTTTCAACGAACTTTCCCAATCAAGGGGCTAAACTCGTTAGTTTCTTTCTGAGTTCGGCCTCCAGTCCCTCGATGGTGAGCAAAGTCGAACCACTCGGGACTAGTGGACTTAAAAGTCCCCTAGCTTGGGTGGGCAAGAGAGTTCCGAGTCGAAACTCATTTATCTCTTTGACCCCACCCTTAAACGCTAGAGAATAATATACTAAATATCGTTTGGTTTAGCACCCTCACACAAGAATTGCTCGTTGTGCCTTGCCTGAACAGCAGTAAACACTACGTCACCAGTTACCAAATCGGTTTGTGATGCGTTATTTACAGGTTTACCGTCGCATGTAATACCTGAATTTGCAATTGGTCCTACAGGAGTGTTATTTCCTGCCGGTCTGGGAGCTAATCCCAAAGTACCAAAACAAAAGGCTTTACCAATAAATACGTCCTGGCCTGCGGCAATTGGTTGTCCAGTACTTGAATCTGCAAGTACCCAATCGCCACCCAACGTGTCGGCTCCTTCCCCCTGTCTTATAACTGTTTCACCTTCCTCTAATACATTGTCTCCGTCATCATTCCAGAAAACAAAATGGAGATTTTCTGCAAGTTCTCCATCAAACGAGTCTGCATTCCCCGGTGCTCCCGGATCCGTACAAGTTGGATCATCGAACAACTCCGGCTCAGTACATGTGTTGTCATCGTCTTTTGTGAGTTTTGCACTTGCACAAACCCAAGAAGGATTATCTACGTGTAAACTAATCGTATCCTCTTCCCAATCACCAGGTTTTAAGTCTCGAAAGCTGAAAAATACATCTCCTTGCCCAAGATCTTTCAATTCCCATGTACAAGAACACGGTACACCATCAGGACTACCGCCCCATGTTGATGGTGCCTCTGGTTCTTCACCGGTGGGCAAACATGCTTGACCATTGTAGTAACAAGTGTTATCAATTTTGAGATCGAGTGCACCAGCTACCAAAACATTTCCGGTTGATGTTTCCGTGTCGTTAAAGAATGCCTGAGTTGCGAAAACAGCAACGATTGCTACAACTCCGATTGAAAATAAACTTAATAAAATTTTCTTCATCTTTTTCACCAACGATCTAATCCAGAGGCTTTTTAAGTAAAAGCTTGGCAATTAAGGGTTTTACCCCTTATTACCACGTTCATGTAAACTGAACGTGGTGTAAAGAGTAAATCTTATTTTCCTTGTGTATTCAAAGTAATAAATTCACCTGTTTCAAAATTGTAAATCGCATTTCCTTTACGGCTGTAATCGATAGGATAAACACCACCCCAATCAAATTGTCTGACAATATTTAGAAGAGCAGCTACGTGCTTTTTCAAATCTTTATTATTCGTATCTTCGTATAAGTCGGGGACAACTGAAAAATATTCATTTCTCCACCATGTACGTTTTTCTACTGAAGTTTGATATTCTTTGCTATCCAATCTCATATGTTTAAAAAGACTAAATTTTATGCAGTTACTGCGGCAGCATTTTTTAAGATAAACAGAATAAGCTTGGTATGGATTATTCGCAAAGATCAAGTCCGGAAAGAATTGTTTGCAGTCCTGCGTAATTTGCTGCCGAGTAGTAATGTCCTGCATCATTCGCAATTTCTGTCTGAAGATATGTTGCGTCGACGTCGGAACCGACTCCGACGACGAATATTTCAGAACCTGCAAGTCGCGCGGCATCAGCTGAATTGGCTGCAGCTACTTCCGATGAGTCAGGCGCGGGTGGCGATTCGGGTCTATTAGGATTACCGTCAGTTATGACAATCATTTTGTCCGGAGAGGTTCCATCCGTCCTGTCATGAAGATCTCCCGGATTATTAAGTTCTCCTTTTGCCAAATCAATTCCTTCTTTAAGGTTTGTCCAGCCGCCTGAAATAAGGGTATCAATTGCCGTTTTTACGGTAGTACCGTCATCATTTAGGTGCTGGTTAAGGGAACCGAATGTCGCAAAGCTTGAAAATCCGGCATGAACTCCGGTTGTTGATAAGCCGAGTGAATCAATAAAAGCTTTGGCAGCAGTCTTAAGATCCCCTAATTCTGTTAAACTTATGCTGCCCGAACGGTCTAAGACGAGCATCACATCCGCTTGTCCGCAGGCTAGGGGAGTGGGGGAAGGAGTAAGAGAAGGGCTTACTTTTGGTGTTCCTGTAGGAGGAGTAGGTGTTACTCCGGAACAGCTGAAATTGGGGTTATTTCTTGCCTGAACGGCTGAAAAGCTGATATTTCCCATAACTTTATCTGTTTGAGTAGCGTTATCCAATAATGACCCGTCACAATTAACTCCTCCTGTTGAATTTGCGGGCGTCCTAGGACTGTCTGCGCCTAACCCGTCCTGTGCAAGAGGAATGGGTTGAAGTAAGTTTCCGTGACACCAGACTTTACCTATATAGTATGTTTTTGAAGGAGATAAAGGTCCGGGAGTTCCCCAAAAGTTTGTCAGAGAATCGGCAAGAGTAAAAAGCCTTTTAGGCGAGAATTGTTCAAAAGTCGGCCCTTTTACTAAGTTGGGGGATTCGTCGGTTTCAAGAACATTGTCTCCGTCATCAGGCCACATCATAAAAAATGTTCTTTGGGCGAGTTCTCCGTCATCAGGGTCACCATCAGGGTCATTACAACCGTTTAAGTCGTCTTGTATTTCAGGCTCCGTACAGCTTTCATCGTCATTTTCGGTAGTTTCAATCTCCATACAGGCCCAGTAATCATTTTCGGCATGAAGACTAATTGTGTCTTCACCCCAATCGCCGGGTTTAATATCTGTGAAGTTAAAGAAAAGCTCATCGGTTAGGTCATCAAGACTCCACGAAGTTCCTTCGTTTAAAACTCCGTTGTAATAACTTTCATTGTCTATTTTTAAGTCTAAAGCGCCGGCCTGAAGAATATTATCTTTTGAAGTTTCAGTGTCAGAAAAAAACGAGCTTGTTACGCCTAAGGCTAAAGCTGTGACGACTCCTAAAGTGATGATAGAAATTAAAATTTTCTTCATCAGACTAAAATATGGGATACTAATCTCAGGGCAGGAGATTGATAATAACTATTTAAGATTATTATCTAAACTAACATCACATTAATAAGCTGTCAAGAGTCATTTAACGCTCAAAATCAGTAATTATTAATTAACTATAATTTAATAATTATGACTGTATTGACTGGAAAGAACTTTCACCTCATACTATCGGCATTAATATGCGCTACACGACATCAAGCTACCTTAGTGACTCGTTCTGGCTCGTAGACTTCTTCCTTTCTTTGTGGAAAAAAGTAAAGCCGAAAATATATAAATATCTCAGTCGTGCAATCGACTTCGAATACGACCTTTATATAGAAAGAGTTTACGGAAATCTTTTCACCGGCTTTCTGATAATATACCTGGGCTTAATCGCCTGTTTTGCGCTTACCAAATATACCGAAAGATTAAACGGGGTGAGAATTTCAACGATTACCACAAATTCAATGAGTCCTGTTATTACTCCCGGAAGCATAGTAATTTCAGCACCTCATCAAAAATATTCGAAAAATGATCTTGTAACCTACAAAGAAGTTAACGTAAAAACAGGTTTTGTTACCGGCAAAGCAATTACTCACAGAATTATAGATGAAGTAAATTTCGAAGACGGAAGTTTTTTTGTAACCAAAGGCGACTCAAATTCCCAACCGGATCCGGGAAGGGGAACAAAGAGTGATATCTTAGGCAAAGTAGTTTTAATTATTCCCTTTTTGGGGTATTTTGACGCGGCAATTAAGTCATTTCCCGGCTTTTTAATTTTTATAGCAATTCCGGCAATCTATCTGATAAAACACGAGCTTGTATACTTAAAGGAAGCTAACCGTAAGAGAAGTTAAATCAATTTCACACTCGCCACCCAAACCTTCTTCAGTTCCTCCAACGTCCTCGTAAGTACAGATTATTTTTCCGCCGTCTGCCGAGAAACCCACAATTTCGTAGCGCCTGACAGACCCTTCCGGAACGCTGTCCTTGGTTAAATTTGTTTCTACATTGTCTTCTAATGAATAAAGAAAAATATTTGCGGGAGTAGTCTTGGAAGAAGAGTTAACATAAATTATCCTATTAGAATCCTGTGTCCAAACACAATTCTGCCTATTCGGACTTACTTCTTCTATGTCAAAACCGGTTATGGTTGCCACATATAAAGCGGGTTCGGGCGCAGGCGGCCATGATTCAAAACAAATTTTCGTTTCATCCGGAGAAACTGCTACTTTTGCAAAGCCGGTAATTCCGGTTGATTCATATTTCTCTTTGTCTATTAAAACGCTTACTTCACCTTGCGGAATTTCTCTGACGACGCTGCCGTTTTTAACTTTGATCTGGTCAGGACTAAAAGCGGGAGTAGGTGTCAAAGTCGGAGTCAATTGGGCAGCTGTATTTTCAGAACCATTTTTCAGCTTCTGATTTTGGCTATAAAGATATGCGACTGAAAAATTTAAATCCAGACCCGGACTTCTTTGATACGCCGGTAAACTGTGCTGAAGGTTGTGGTGATTGGGGCGGTTCGTTATCCATCTTTGGCACAGGATTAATTGGTTGCACTGGATTTATTTTTTGTTCCTGGTTTTCCATACATCAACTATACAACACTTTTTAAAAATCTATCAACTACTAGACAGAAGTAAATATTTTTTGTTAAGATAATTAATATGAATGCGCTTGAATTTTTCTTTCTTCTTTATTTTATAGTCGCCGCCTTTATTTATGCAATTCAAAGAAGGGGAGCCATACCTTTTACTCTACCCGGGGACATCTATATTCACATCGGCCAAAAAAAAATATATATTCCCCTGGGCAGCTCCTTAATAATAACTATAATACTTTTCCTAATACTTAACCGCTTTAGAAAGTAATAACATGGAACACAAACTTCCGGATTTACCTTATCCATACAATGCGCTAGAACCTTATATAGACACCCGGACAATGGAAATACACCATTCCAAACACCACCAGGCTTATGTCACTAACTTAAATGCGGGGTTAAAAAAATATCCGAAACTATTAAAATTTGACGTTGACTATTTAATAACCAATATTTTAAAGCTGCCGACTGATATCAGAAGTCTTGTCCGGAATAACGGCGGCGGTCACTCAAACCACAGCTTTTTTTGGGATGTTATGACTCCGGCAAAAAAAAGCGGAAAGCCTCAAGCAAAATTACTTAAAGAAATAGAGGGCTCATTCGGAAGTTTCAATTTATTCAAGGATAAATTTACGGCAGCTGCATTGGGAAGATTTGGCAGCGGCTGGGCTTGGTTGACTCTCGAAAACGGCAATTTAACGATCGAGGATACCCAAAATCAGGATTCTCCAATTTCTAAAGGCAGGGTACCAATTCTTGGACTTGACGTTTGGGAACACGCATACTACCTTAAATATCAAAATAAAAGAGCAGACTACATTTCTGCCTGGTGGAATGTAGTAAATTGGGCGGAAGTGGAAAAGAATTTGTCTAAAGCTTTAAAGTAAATTGAGTATTTACTTTTAATAATTAATGTTTAACATAATTTAATGGCAGCTAAATCAAAAGTTAAGAATGAAAACGTGTCGAAAATAAATAAATCGACTCTAAACAAATATTTTAAAAGCTTTAAATCCAGAAGATATTTAATTTTAGTTATATTTCTAATTTTAGTAGGAATAGCTTTATATCTTGGTAAAAGTTTATTTATTGCAGCTATTGTAGGCGGACGGCCAATTACACGCTTAGAGCTCGTCAAAGAACTTGAGAAGCAGTCAGGCAAGGAGACTCTTGATAATTTGGTTACTAAAAACCTCATAAATCAAAAGGCCCAAAAAGAAGGAGTTACAATTTCTAATGAGGACATTCAAAAAGAAATAGAAAACATAAGTAAAATGGTTGAGTCGCAAGGTTCAACTTTGGATGCGGCTCTTTCCATTCAGGGTCAAACAAGGGCTGATTTAGAAGAAAATATTCGTGTCCAAAAAACGGTAGAGAAAATGCTACAAGACGAAGTAAAAATTTCCGACGCGGATCTGTTAAAATATTTTGAAGATAATAAAAGTCTATACGGAAATGAAGCCAAGTTCGAAGACTTAAAAGAAGATATACGCGGGCAATTGAAACAGGAAAAACTTTCAGCAGCTTTTCAGGAATGGATGACTAAATTAAAAAGTGAATCGAAAATCATTTACTTCGTAAATTTTTAGTCCATGTTCTGGCAAAATTTTCTAAATTCAAACCCAAGATACGGTTTTCCTACGATTCTTTTTTTAATATTCCTTATCTGGCTTTTTGTGTGGAAGGGATACGGCCTTTGGAGAGCGGCAAAAAACGGACAAAAATACTGGTTTATTGCAATGCTTATTGTAAGTTCGCTTGGAATTCTTGAAATAATCTATTTATTCTTTTTTCAAAAAGAAGGCAAATTAAGTTTTAAGAAAATTATAAACTCGCTTACTAAAATTACAAAAAGAAAATAGTTTATCGGCTTCTAATGTAGTTCGTATATAATTCTTCGACTCTATCGTGGAAATTTCGCTTGCCACGTCGCCTTATATGCGGAAGCAGACTACCTGAAAAATTTTTAGGGATGTGTGCAATTTCATGAAGAAGTACTCTATCCTGCTCTCTAACGGACAGTTCGTCGTATTTTTCTGATAAGACCTCTATTATATAAGCCGGTCCTTTGCCTAACGCCAATTGCCATACTTTCGAAAGTCCCCAAATTCTGGCGTATGCGCGTGACGATGAATTTTTTGATCTGAAGCAATATATGGAAGATTTTTTAATCCAATCAAGATTTAAAGAATTCTGCAAGTGGTTGAGCCTTCTTTTAATGTCCGGTGCTGGTTTCCAATCAACGCTAAGTCTTTTTTTTCTTCTCATAATTATAGGAACAAAGTTTATTCAATTAGCATCGGTTAAGTTATTTTACAAGCACAGCTTGCAAAGTGCTTATTGCACTTTATAAACTTCTGCTCCCTCTTTAACCTCCTGATTGGCTTTCAAGCCAACTACGTCGCCTTTTTTAGCGCTCTCTATCTGGTTATGTTCAACTTGTATAGAACCAACTTCCTGCTCAAACATATCTTCTCCGCCCCTGACGAATTTAATTTTGTCTCCGACAGCGAGATCGGAATCAAGTTCAACTATAGCAACCTGAATTTTATCGTAATAGTGTGTTACTTTTCCGACTTTAAAATCAGCCATTCTCTATCACCTTCTCTCCGTACTCATTGCGTGTGTAAGTGCAACTGCCAGTGCGTCCGCTGCATTGTCAAAATGAGTTTTTTTGTGCGCTTCACTTTTAACTTGATTTCCAAGTATTTTCCTTATGGCCTTTTGAATATCTTTTTTCTTTGCACGTCCATCGCCAGTAATTACTTTTTTGATTGTTCCCGGAGCGTATTCAACGACTTTAACATTAGTTTTTGAGGCCGCTAAGAGAAGTACGCCTTGGGCTTGGCCTACTGCGATAGCAGTTTTTGCGTTAGTCGCAAAAAATACTTTTTCCATTACGAAAAGGTCGGGAGAGTTTGATTTTATAATAGCCAACGTTTGTTTATAAATTACTTCAAGACGCTTCTCTTTAAAACCGTCCTTGTCAGTTTCAATAAGGCCCCATTTAATTACTTTGGCGCGTCCTGTGCCATTAGACTCAACCAAGCCATACCCCGTTGTCGCCGTACCCGGATCAATTCCTAATATGAGCATTAGAGTTATTATAGCAAAGAAAGCTTATTGGGTTATAATCAAATGTGAAATTGGCTTTTGGAAAATAGAAATATGAAGATTATTATATTGCACGGCGATAACACACTGGAAAGTTACGAGAGACTGCAAAAATTTATAGACAACGCCCAATCGCGAAGTTGGGAAATAACTAGAATTAGTAATGCTTCTCAAAACATTCCCGAAGCTTTGGTTTCTACCTCGCTTTTTGACAAAGAAAAGTTTGTAGTAATAGAGAACGCCAATTTAATTAATAAAACTACAGCAAATTGGTTGAAGAAAAATGGTTCAGAATTAAATCTCACTCTTATAATTTATAACCAGGGAATACTTAGTCAAACTTTTTTGAAACAACTCCCGAAGATCGATAAAGTCGAAGAATTCAAGCTCCCAAAACTAATCTGGTCGTTTTTGGATTCTTGCTTTCCAGGAAATGCAAAAAATGCTTTACTGTTGCTCCACGAAATTATTAAAAACGAACCTGTAGAATTTGTTTTTTCCCTTTTAGCAAAACATTTACGTGATTTGTATTGGGTAAAAGTAGATTCCCCTCCGGGCCAAAGGCCCTCAGGGCCGGTGGCTTACCCTTCATGGAGAGTGGAAAAACTTAAACGTCAATCTCATAAATTCTCGGAAGGATCACTTGAAGATTTAATAAATAGCCTTGCCCAAGCCGACATCAAAGCCAAAACGTCACAGGGAGAATTAATTGACCTTCTTGATTTTATTATAGCAACCAAATTAGAATAGAATTCTTGAATTATGAAAGTTGATCCTACCGTATTTAAGGCGTATGACATTAGGGGTATAAATGACGAACAATTAAGCGACGAATTTGCAGAACACTTAGGTAAAGGATTCGGAACATATTTAAAAAGAAAAGGGACTTTGGATTGTTTAGTTTGCAGAGATACGAGGGTAACTTCTGAATCTTACGAAAAGCATTTAGTAAATGGGCTTTTGTCTGTAGGAGTCAATGTCCACGATATGGGATTGGCCTTGGCTTCACACTTGTATCACGCCCGACATTACTACAATATCGATGGTGGTGTTATGGTTACAGCAAGCCACAACCCCCCTAATTACAACGGTTTCAAACTATGTTCTGGAATAAATGCCATAGTTACTGAAGAGATACAAAAAGTTAAACATATAGTTGAGCAAGAGGACTATGATAAGGGCGAAGGAAAAGTATTTGATATAAAGGAAGCAAACAAAGTTTACTATGATGAAATTAAAAAAAGAATAAAATTTAAAAAGCCTTTGAAGATAGTGGTTGATGTTGGTCACCAAACACCTTCCTTATTCATTCCACAATTTTTAAAAGATTTGGGTTGCGAGGTTGTTGTCCTACATGAGAATCTAGATTCATCGTTTCCAGCAGGTGTGCCCGATCCAGTCAATCAGGAATTTATGAAATACACACAAGAAGCGGTAATTCAAAATAAAGCGGATGCAGGAATTGTAATGGATGCTGATGGCGACAGGGGTGGAATAGTTGACAATAAGGGCCAAATTTGGATGGGTGATATGATTCTAGATTTATTAGTCAGAGATTTTCTACCTAAAAATAAAGGTGCAAAAGTAATAGTAGAAGTAAAGGATTCTGAGATTGTTGTCGAAGATACCGAAAGACTTGGAGGAATACCAATTTTTTGGAAAACCGGACACGCGTTACTCGATCTAAAAGTGTATGAAGAAAAAGCGTTGTTGTGTGCTGAGATGAGTTGTCATTATTGGGTAACTAAAGATTGGTATGTTTTTGACGATACACCTTTTGCTTTAACACACGCACTAAGGATACTTTCTGAAAGTAACAAACCTCTTTCAGAAATAATGGCAGAAATCCCTAAATATCCGAGCACTCCAGAAATCCGATTCAAGTGTCCAGAGGATAAAAAAGAATATGTAGTTAGCGAGGGAGTAGAATATTTTAGAAATAAATGTGACAAAGTTGTGGATGTTGATGGTATTAGGGGATACAAACACAATGGTTGGTTTTTACTTCGAAAATCTAATACACAACCATTACTTTCAGTTAGAGCTGAATCTAAAGATAATGAAAGCTTGAATAAACTAAAAACATTTGTGGGAGATTTTTTCAAAAGGTACGACTTTATAGATTTTGATTGGAACAAGCAATATGAAGAGGCTTAAGTGATTAACTAAAAATATTTCCACTTTTAGCTAAAATTTTATGTCTTCTAAAAACGAACTGAGAGATTTTCTCTTCTTTACAAGAAAAATTGCAAAAAAAGCAGGTCAAATACTTCTTAATGAACGGAATAAAGTAAAAATTGTTAGGCAAAAGGATATACAGGATTTTACGACAAGTGCAGATATTCTTTCTGAAAGATTTATTATCGATTCAATAGAGAAAAAGTATCCTGAACACGGGATATTATCTGAAGAAAAGGGAGAAATAAAAAAAGAGTCCGACTATCGCTGGGTTATAGATCCGTTGGACGGAACCAAAGAATTCACAAGAGGAATACCCTTATTTAACGTTTCCATTGCCTTAGAATTCAAATGTGAATTAATTGTTTCTTCTGTTTACCGCCCAATGGATAACTCTTTATACAGCGCAGCAAAAAAGGTCGGAAGTTTTTTAGGAAATGAAAAAATTAAAGTATCTGAAGTTAATTCATTAGATAAATCTTTTATTTATTGTTATCTTCCTTCCTATCACAGGCAAAAAGAAAAATACGATTGGGCTTTTAAAATACTTGAAGAGATAGGAAAGCGAGTCTATCGTTTGCGATCTTTATCCGATGAAAATACCGCTCTCTGTTGGCTTGCCCAAGGGGGAATAGAAGCCTACATAAACTTAAGTAATCCTCCAAAATGGCATGACATTGCACCTGGCTTATTAGTAGCCCAAGAAGCAGAAGCATTAATAACTGACTCGAAAGGTAATTCTTTTAGTAAAAATCATTTTGACGGTATTGTGGCCTCAAGCAGTAAAATTCACGATCAAATATTAGATATATTAAAATGATGAAATAGGTATATCCACTTGGAAGCAACTAAACTAGTGCCTAAGATTAATTTCTTAAAGTATTTAAATTTTCTGAAATCTCCTGCTAAACTTAATTAACTACGTTCACCAATTTATGGGCGGTCGTATAAAATATATTGAACAGAAATGAGTAGGTTATTAAGATTGAGAGATTACATATTGATAAGTGCTGCGTTCGGAGCGGAAATCTTCGAAGAAGTCCGGTTGGCTGGTGGTATTTTACCTTCTGCAATGCAGAATATGTACGGTTTTGTTCCGAGTAAATACAAACGTAGAAGTTATTTAACAAAAGTTTCGGAAATGTTATCGGTAGGAGATATCAAAAGGGAAGTGGATTCGAAAGGCCGTTCGTATTTAGTATTAAGCTCATCGGGAAAAGAGAAATTTAGAAGGAAGTTCAGAATTTTTCGAGATAGCCATAAATGGGATGGTTTTTTTATGATTGCTTCTTTTGATATTGCCGAGAAAAAGAGAAAAACAAGGGATTTTATACGCGGGAAACTCATTGAACTAGGGTTCGGAATGCTACAGGAGTCAGTTTGGGTAAGTCCATACCACTTTGAAGAAGATTTAAAGGAATTAACTGAAACTTACAGACTTGAAGACGAAGTTTTGGTGTTAACCGCGAAAAGTCTTTTTTCGGATGATATAACAAAGCAAGCGGAAAAAATATGGAGGTTGGGGAAAATAAACAAAGGATATAAAGCAGTTATCAAAAATGTTGAGAAAACCAAGGTCTCTAAAAATATGCAAAAATATATAGACAAGGCTTTCGAGATTTACACCGAGACGCTATCAAAGGACCCACTATTACCAAAAAAGCTCCTTCCTAAAAATTGGCTAAGAGAAAAAGCATTAAATGCTCTCAATAATATCTAAATACGTTCATTAATATTAAGGCGGTCGTAGTAATAAAAGTGATCGATCTAATAGTCTATTAATAAAGCGTCACTAAATTGACAAGCCGTAAAGAGAGATAGTTTGTTAACCTTGAATATTTGTCTTCTTAAAGCTAATATGGATTATGTCCACAACCAATATTTCACTTGAGGAAAAATATAAACTTGTCGCCCACACTATAAGAGCCTATCCACTTCAGCTCAAACAAGCATGGGAAGAGATTAATACTTTATTTATTCCCGAAGACTATAAAAATGTCAGTAACGTAGTCGTCAGCGGAATGGGCGGAAGCGCACTCGGCGCAAGAATCATTGACTCCTATATTGTAGATAAAATAAGGCTTCCCATTGAGATCTATACCGAATACCATCTTCCGAATTATGTAAATAAAAACACGCTAGTCATATCCTATTCATATTCAGGCAACACCGAAGAAACAATTAACGCCACCTACGAGGCGCTTCAAAGAAATGCCAAAATCTTTTGCGTAACAACCGGAGGAAAATTATCAGAGATAGCTGAAAAAGAAAATATCCCCGCCTACGTCTTTAATCCCATAAACAATCCTTCCAAAGAGCCTCGAATGTCATTGGGTTATTCAATAGGCACATATTTTTCGTTATTCCACAAATTAGGTTTTATCTCGCTTGATAGGGACGATATTGATACCGCCATTAACTCAATGTACGAATTTCTCACTGAATTCCACGAAAATATTGATACAGATAAAAATTTAGCCTATAAACTGGCCAGTTCTCTTAAAAATTATATTCCTGTAATAATTACCTCGGAGCATTTATACGGAATATCTCACGCAATTAAAAATCAAATAAACGAAAATTCTAAAACTTTTTCGATTCTTTTTGATATTCCCGAACTTAATCATCATTTACTGGAAGGCTTAAGAAACCCCGATAAAATTAAAAAGGATTTTAAATTTCTTTTTTTTAATTCGAGTAAATATTCGGAAAAAATACAAAAAAGATATAAGATTACCGCAGAAGTAGTTGAAAAAAACGGCTTTGAATACCTTATTTATAACCCGCGTTCAGATACCAAACTCAAAGAGTTATTTGAAATATTTATTCTAGGATCTTTCATTTCATATTACTTGGCAAAATTCTATCAAGTGGACCCATTAAAAATTCCCTGGGTTGATTATTTCAAAGAAAGGTTGTCTAAATAATGACAAGACTTTTCCTAATTGAAAATTGATAATTGTTAATTGATAATTAGTTGTTATGGCTGCCCAATCACCATTAGTACTTTTCTTCAAAGATATAGATAAAGACGATATTCCTTCAGTCGGCGGTAAAGGTGCAAACCTCGGAGAAATGACGCAGGCAAGTTTTCCTGTTCCTTACGGCTTTGCGGTAACAGTGGCCGCATACGACGCATTTTTGGAAAAAAACCAAATTTCCAAAAAGATCCAAGAGATATTGGCAAGTACCGATATAAATAAATCCGAAGAACTAGAAAGTGCATCCAGAAAAGTCGAAAAAATCATAACCTCAAGTCAAATTCCGGAAGAAGTATCCCGGGAAGCTATTAAGGCCTATAAACGCTTGTCTGGACTCTTAAGGAACGCCCTTGTTGCCGTCAGAAGTTCAGCAACGGCTGAGGATTTGCCAGGCGCTTCATTTGCCGGGCAACAGGCAACTTTTTTAAATGTAAAAGGTGAGGCAAACCTTCTTGTTGCTTTGAGAGAGTGCTGGGCATCTCTTTTCACCGCTCGGGCAATTTTTTATCGAGAACAAAATAATATTTCTCATTCAAAAGTAAAAATTTCCGTCATTGTCCAAAAAATGGTTCAGTCCGAGGTCTCCGGCGTAATGTTTTCAATCGATCCTGTGTCGAATGATAAAGACAGAATAATAATCGAAGCCGTCTGGGGTTTGGGGGAAATGATAGTTCAGGGATCTGTTGTTCCGGACAGATACGTCGTTCAAAAAGAAACTTTTTCTATTCTCTCGAAAGAAATTTCCGAACAGTCAATACAACTTATCAGAAAAGACTATAAAAACATAGAAGCTCAGGTCCCAGATAAATACCGAGACAAGCCTAAACTTAATGACGAAGACATAGTAAAACTTGCCAAATTGGCGGATAAACTGCAAAAACATTATTACTTTCCACAGGACATCGAATGGGCCAAGGAAGGCAAGAATATATATATCGTCCAGACAAGGCCGGTCACCACAATCGGAAAGAGCGGGGAATCAAAGGTGACTATTGATATTACGGATGACCAAAAAATAAAAATAGCCGAAGTTCCGATTTTGACCGGTGTTGGCGCGAGCCCGGGCATTGGAACAGGACCAGTCAAGATACTCAGAAGTCCAAAGGAGATAAATAAAGTTAAAACTTCGGACGTTCTGGTTGCTCCGATGACTTCACCCGACTACGTACCTGCCATGAAAAAAGCATCGGCAATAATAACCGATGAAGGCGGAATGACCTCTCACGCCGCGATTGTCTCAAGAGAATTGGGAATTCCCTGTGTAGTCGGCACAAAAGAGGCGACCAAAAGGTTAAAAGACGATACCGTCGTGACGGTCGACGGAGCCAGGGGACTGATTTATCTGGGGGGAAAAGTAAAAGTTGAAAGAAAAGAAGTCGTTGAAGAGGAAATTAGAGGCAAGACCGCCACAAGGCTTTATATAAACCTTGCAGAAAAAGAGCTCGCTAATAAAATGTCTAAACTCAACGTCGAAGGAATAGGACTCTTGCGGGCGGAATTCATGATTGCAAACATTGGAATTCATCCCAAGGAAGCAATAAAAAACAAAAAACAGGGCGAATTTATCGACAAACTGGCAAATGATCTGGAAATATTTTGCAGGGCATTTTACCCAAGGCCCGTAGTCTATAGGGCCACAGACTTCAAAACCAATGAATATAGATCCCTTCCGGGAGGAGCCAATTGGGAACCAGTCGAACCCAATCCCATGCTTGGATTTCGAGGTGCTTTTCGTTATATCGCAAGCCCTGACGTTTTTAATTTAGAACTTACCGCAATAAAAAAAGTGAGGAATAAATTCAAGAACCTGTGGTTAATGATTCCTTTTGTAAGATCTCCGGAAGAATTGACGCACGTAAGAAGACTTGTTGCCGCCGAAGGCTTGTTTGCTGAAACTACCTTCAAATTTTGGATGATGGTCGAAATTCCGACTAATGTAATTTTAATTGAAGAATTTATTAAGGTTGGCATAGACGGAGTTTCAATCGGCTCAAACGATCTTACAATGCTTCTTACCGGGACAGACAGAGATAATTCAGAAGTAGCCAGTGCTTTTAATGAAAGATCTCCCGCTGTTTTATGGTCGTTAAGAAGGGTAATTAAGCGTTGCAACAAGTACGGCGTAAGTTCATCGATATGCGGTCAGGCGCCCTCAGAATATGAGGATCTGGTCAAAAAATTAGTCAAATATGGAATTACCAGCATATCCGTAAACCCGGACAGAATCAATAAAACAAGAAAAATTATAATGGAAGCCGAAAAAGAAGTGGTTGCCAAGGGCTAGATAAATAAGTAATATTAATTTATTCGTATAATTCGCATCGCTATAAAATGCCAAAAATTTCTAAAATCTGGGCAAGACAAATACTGGATTCCAGAGGAATACCAACTGTTGAAGCAGCCTGTCAACTCGACACAGGCGAGGTTGCGGTTGCTTCAGTTCCAAGCGGCACTTCAACTGGCACTCATGAGGCCATTGAGCTTAGAGATAATGATGAACAAAAATATCTTGGTAAAGGAGTCAGTAAGGCAGTAGGTAATGTCAATGACGTTTTAGGCCCGGGGGTCTGGGGACTAGACGTAACAGATCAAGAAAGGGTCGACTCAAGACTGATTGAGCTTGATGGTACTCCAAATAAATCAAAATATGGCGCAAATGCAATTCTTTCTGTTTCGATTGCAGCAACAAAAGCGGCAAGTCTTGCTACAAAGCAACCACTATATTTATGGATTAACACGCTGGCTAAAAGAGTCGGAATAAAAGGAGAGGTAAAAATTCCAACGCCGATTTTTGTGCTCATTGAAGGCGGTCTCCATGGAGCCGGTAACTTAGATTTTCAAGAATTTCATCTCATACCTGCAACTTCAAAGTCCTTTACGGATTCGCTTAGAAGCGCAGTAGAAATATTCCTGATACTAGGTAGGGACTTGGAAAGAAGAGGAGCGATTCATTCCTTCGGGGAAGAAGGTGGATATGCACCCAATTTATTTACCAACGCCGACGCTTTGGAAGTATTATATGAGGCAGTCAAACAAACTCCTTATCAAATCGGCCGCGATGTATTTTTCGGACTTGACGTCGCTGCCAGCGTTTTTTATAAAAATGGCGAATATACAATAAGAGATAAATCTGCTCCTCTAACAGACGACGGACTTTTAGAATACTACAAATATATAAACAGTCAGTATCATCTGGCTGAACTTGAAGATCCTTTTCATGAAGACGCTTGGGAATCATGGAAAAAATTAGCAGAAAGTATGAAAGATCAATTAGTCGTAGTAGGGGATGATCTTCTTACAACCAACATGGAAAGAGTTCAAAAAGGTATAAGTGAAGGTTCATGTAACGCAATATTAGTTAAACCAAATCAAGTCGGAACTATCTCGGAAACTTTAAAAGTTGTCAAAGTCTCACGGGACGCAAATTGGAAAGTCATAACCTCGCATAGAGGCGGTGAAACCAATGACTGGTTCATAGCTGATTTTGCCGTTGGCATAGGGTCCGAATACGCCAAATTCGGTGCACCCAATAGGGGAGAACGCGTCGTTAAGTACAATAGACTATTATCAATCGAAGCTGAACTCCTGCAGCAAAAGGCACAATGAACCCTTCGCAAAGATGTAAATTTGTGGTACTGGCAATACTTGACGGTTGGGGTTTAGCACCTGACGCTCCCGGTAATGCTATAAGCAAAGCAAATACCCCAAATTTCGATAAGTTCTGGGCATCTTACCCCCACGCCGAACTCGAAGCATCGGGTGAATCTGTAGGTCTTCCGAGAGCGGAGGACGGGAATACCGAAACCGGTCATTTAAATCTGGGCGCGGGGAGAATTGTTTATCAGGATCTGGAAAGAATCAACATGGCTATTGCCGATGGGAGCTTTTTTGAAAATAAAGTTCTTATCGCGGCAATTGAACACGCAAAAAAGTTTTCTTCAAATCTTCACTACATGGGACTTCTTGGCGCCGGGGGCGTACATTCAAATATAGAACACCTTTTTGCTCTTATTCACCTAGCGGGAAAATATAAATTTGATAATCTTTACCTTCATCTTTTTACAGACGGCAGAGATTCGCCGCCAACGGGCGCAAAAACGTATCTTTCCCGTTTGAGGGAGGTTCTAAAAAAAGAAGGCGTAGGAAAAATAGCCACTATAATGGGTAGATATTGGGCAATGGATCGGGATCAACGCTGGGACAGAACCGCCAGAGCCTATTTCGCTTTAACCAAAGGGGAAGGAAATTTGGTAAAGGAGCCTGAAGAGGCAGTTGAAACATCATACTCTGACGGAAAAACCGATGAATTTATTGACCCTTCAGTTATTGTAGATAAGGCCGGTAAGCCAATTAGCATAATTTCCGATAACGACTCTATCATCTTTTTCAATTTCAGAATAGACAGGCCTAGACAGCTTGCAAAAGCCTTTGTTTTTAAAGATTTTGCTAAGGCCAACATTCTTTTTGATTACGATCCCTATCTCATAAAATATCAAAAAACACACATTTTACAAGATTCTCCCAAAGCTCAGGAAGCGTTTGCTAGAGGCGAAAAACTCAAAAATTTATTTTTTGTGACAATGACCGAGTACGGGAAACCAATAACCGACGAAGGGGCAAAACCCGCATTTCCTCCAGAAATAATCGACATGCCGCTCTCCGGAGTGGTCGCAGCTTCCGGTTTTAGACAACTAAAAGTAACCGAAAGTGAAAAAGAAAGATTTGTAACATTTTATTTTAACGGACTACGGGAAAAAGAATACCCTCTTGAAGAAAGAGTTATAATACCGTCCCCTAAAGTCCCAACATACGACCAAAAGCCGGAAATGAGTGCATACGAACTAAATCAAACTCTTCTTAAAAAATTAGCAGCATCAGAATACAAGTTAGTAGTTGTTAATTATCCTAATCCTGACATGGTAGGTCATACCGGTAATATTGGGGCCACCGTTCGGGCGGTTGAAGTTGTTGACGACTGTATTGGAAAACTTGCCAACTTTGTACAGGCATATGAAGGAGCACTAATTATCACCTCAGATCACGGCAACGCAGAGGAACTCATAAACCGGGAAACAAACGCAATTGATACCGAACATTCAACCAGTAGGGTTCCTTTCATTGTAATCTCACACCAACTTCTGGGAAAATCCTACAAACTGCGCACGGGAATACTTGCCGACGTTGCACCTACAATTCTTAATCTCTTGGAATTACCTACGCCCGCGAGCATGACAGGAAGTAATATTCTTGCAGATGTAAAAGATTATTAGTTTTTGTAGTATTTTCTTTTGAACTCAGTTCTTAAGATATTTTCTTATTAAGCCCACAACTTTACCCTGGATTTTTACGTTTTTGACGAAAATTGGGCTCATTTTGGCATTAGCCGGTTCAAGTCTGACTCTTGTAGTTTCTTTGAAAAATCTTTTGAGAGTCGCCATACCATTATCAAGAAGGGCAACTACAATGTCCCCATTTACGGCATTTTCCGCCTGTTCAATAACTACATAGTCGCCGTCACGAATTTGTTCTTCGATCATTGATTCGCCTCTAACCTGAAGTATATAGGTGCGTTTTTTACCGGAGACAAAATTCGAAGGAATTGCAAAACTGGCGTTGGGATCTAAAAAAGGTTCAATAGGAGCCCCGGCTGCAATATAGCCCAAGATTGGGACTTCAATGCCTTCCTGTGAATAATCCACTTCAGCATTGACCAGTTCTATCGATCGGCTCTTACCCGGTCTCCTTTTAATGAGTTTTTTATTTTCCAGTGAAGTAAGATGTTCATGTACGGTAGCTAAAGAAGAAACGCCGAGTGCATTTGCAATCTGTTTTAGAGTCGGCGCAGACCCACTGGATTGAATATACTGTCTGATAAAATCTAAAATCTGGCGTTGACGTTGATAAATTACAGGTGCCATAAATTAGTTATTAGTAATTAGTCATTAGTTATCTTTGCCTTTTATTTGTACAAACTTTACCCGAAGATGTCAAGGGGCAATTATGTAAACTAATTGCCCCGCAGACTCTGAGCTTGTCGAAGGGTCAAGAGAGTAAATATAATGTAAAATAGTAAACCATGAATACATTTAAACTAAAATCCGACTATAAACCCATCCCAGATCAGGAAAAGGCCATAAATGCTCTTTGTGGGGGTGTTCAAAACGGAATTGATTACCAAGTTCTATTAGGTGTAACTGGTTCCGGCAAGACCTTCACGGTCGCAAACGTCATTGAGCGCCTTCAAAGACCCGCGCTTATAATTTCACACAATAAAACTTTGGCGGCACAACTTTATCAGGAATTTAGGGATTTTTTTCCAGAAAACGCTGTTTCTTTTTTTGTTTCTTATTACGATTATTACCAGCCTGAAGCGTATATTCCATCCACGGATACATATATAGAAAAAGACTCCGACATAAATGAACTTATTGATAAATTACGCCTTGCAGCAACAACAAATCTTCTGACCCGTCGAGACACAATTGTCGTTGCCTCGGTTTCGTGCATATACAACATCGGTTCTCCCCGGGAATATGGACATTTTGTCTTTGAAATTTCAAAGGGTGTAAAAATCGGGAGAAAACAAATCATAGACAGGCTTGTTGATCTTCAGTACGAAAGGGGAGATTTCGGATTTCATAGAGGAACATTTAGAGTGATGGGAAACACTATCGACATCTACCCAGCCTATCAGGACGAGGGAGTAAGACTAGAACTTGGAGAGGATAATATTAAAGACTTAACAATTATAAATCCAGTTTCCGGCTCACAGATCACTGATCACAAATCACCTGTCACTAATTTTGTTCTCTATCCGGCAAAACATTACGTAACCGACCCAAGTAAAAATAAAAATGTCTTTGAGGAAATTAAACGCGACTTAGCCGAAAGAATAACTTTTTTTAAGAAAAACGGGAAAGAGTTGGAAGCTTATAGACTCCAAAATAGAGTCAAATACGATCTCGAAATGATTTCCGAACTTGGCTATGTCAAAGGAATAGAGAATTATTCACGCTATTTCGACGGCAGAGCCCCGGGAGATCCACCTTATACGCTTCTTGATTATTATCAGGAACCATACAATAACGACTGGCTTACCTTTATTGATGAAAGCCATATTACTTTTCCCCAGATAAGAGGCATGTATAACGGCGACGTTGCCAGAAAGAACCTTCTTATCGATTACGGCTTCAGGCTCCCGGCTGCGTATGACAACCGACCTTTGAAGTTTGAAGAGTTCATGCGAAGAATTCCGGGTTTTATTGCAACCAGCGCAACTCCTTCGGAGTGGGAAGTGGGAATGGCAAGAGAAAGTGCATCAATATTGAGATCTAAGGTAACACGGTTCGGCAAACCTGTCCCGTACCAGGTACGGTCTACATTAGACGAACCTGGCGTAGTTCAACAGCTCTTAAGACCAACAGGGATACCCGATCCGAAAGTAGAAATTCGTTCAGCCAGAAACCAGGTTAGTGATGTAATAGACGAAATTAAAAAAGTTGCTAAGAGAGGCCAAAGAACGCTTGTTACAACCCTGACCAAAAGAACCGCCGAGGATTTGAGTCAATATTTAATCGAGCAGGGTATGAAAGTACACTATCTTCATTCTGACGTGGCAACACTCGAGAGAAGCGATATATTGGACGATCTAAGGCGCGGTAAATACGATTGCATTATCGGAGTTAATTTACTTCGTGAAGGACTTGATCTTCCGGAGGTTTCGCTTGTCGCAATTTTGGACGCAGATAAAGAAGGATTTCTTCGAAGCGAAGTCAGTCTAATTCAAACAATGGGGCGCGCAGCAAGGCACGTCGAAGGAAGAGTAATTCTATATGCCGATAATGTAACCGGATCAATGGAAAGAGCAATTGCGGAAGTTGAGAGGCGGAGAAAATATCAGATTAAGGTTAACAAAAAATACGGCATTAAACCTACTTCAATCACCAAACCTATAAGGGAAAGACTGGTTGAGGAAGAGGAAGAGTCCGTTCTTGATAAACTTTTCGAAAAGACTGAAAAAACTTATTTGAAGCTTCCTGATATTGAACTAGATTCTTTAACTCCCATGGACAAAAGAAAACTAACTGTAAAGCTTCGTCGGGAAATGAAGTTAGCTGCTCAAGACCTGAACTTCGAACTCGCAGCAGAAATAAGAGATAAGATTAAAGAACTTGAATTTTAACATTATATGTTGATATAATAACACTATGGCAATCGATTTAGAGCCCAATAAACTTAGACTTCAACAGGTATTAAAAGATGTAGCTATAACACAAGCGGAAATACTTGGAAATCTGCCCCCTACAGAGAAGGAGTTGGCTCGTTATGATCAAATTAGCGACGAGGAGGCCAAAAAAATCATAAAAGATTTTAATTACATAATTTCAGGTAATACTCCCGCCGAATAACTCCAGAATTAAAGTGTGGGAATCTCGAAGGTTAGAAGATCAACTCCGAAGAATTGGCTTAAAAATCCCAATATTCCCCAGGTTGCAAAAACGATAAAAACTCCTATAAATGCATTAACAATCTGACGCCTCGACTCTTCAGATTTCTCCCTATTTCCGCCTGAAATAATAAGCTTTATTCCTCCAAACAAAATGTTAAAAACAAAAAGGAGAGAAGCGACGATTAAAACAATGTGAACAAATGCCGCAATAATACCTGAAATTGAAATTTCATTCAGAGGAGTAAACTGGCCCCTTGGCAAAAGATCTAAAGGCTGCATATATCCTATTATATTACAAATCTGGTACAATCCATTGTACCACGGCTTTCTCCGCGGTTACAGTCTATGGAAAATACAATTAGAATCAGAGGTGCACGTCAACATAACTTGAAGAATATTAGCGTTGACATTCCAAAAAACAAACTAGTGGTTTTTACCGGTGTATCCGGAAGCGGGAAAAGTTCTCTGGCATTTGACACCATTTACGCCGAAGGTCAAAGGCGCTATGTCGAAAGCCTTTCTACTTACGCAAGACAATTTCTTGGGATAATGGAAAAGCCTGATGTTGACCTTATTGAAGGTTTGTCTCCCGCAATTTCAATTGATCAGAAAACGACTTCTAAAAATCCGCGATCAACTGTCGGCACGGTAACCGAAATCTACGATTATTTGAGACTTCTGTTTGCACGAATCGGCCACCCCCACTGCCCGGTTTGCGGCAGGGAAATTTCGTACCAGTCTCTCGATGAAATTTTAGCATCGGTTCTTAATCTATTGAAAGTCACTCTAAAAAATAAGAGAATGGGAAGATTTATTATTCTTTCGCCGGTTGTTATTGACAAAAAAGGCGAATTCTCGTCTCTTTTTGACAACTTAAAAGCCAAGGGTTTTAGGCAAGTGAGAGTTGACGGCTATGTTAAAGACTTAACAGAGGACTTTGTCCTTATCAAAACCAATAAACACACCATTGAGGTACTTGTTGACAAAATTTCGCTAAGTAGTAAAGATTTAAAAAATAATATATTTCTTGAAAATCTGAAAAGTCGTCTCAGTGATTCTCTGGAAAAAGCTCTCAATCTTTCTGAAGGCAATGTTATAGTATCTGAAGTTCTAGATGAATCATTCGAAATGCCCGAAACTCCGAAGAAATTTAAGGATCATCTTTTTTCCGAACAATTTGCGTGTCCAATCGACAATATTCAAATTCCGGAAATCGAACCCAGAACTTTTTCTTTCAATTCACCTCATGGTGCATGTCCGGGTTGTAATGGAATTGGAAGAATTCTAAAAGTAGACAAAGACAGAATCTTTTCAGAGGAAATTTCAATTACCGAAGGGGGAATAATGCCTTTTTCAAATATTTTTGAACACAATACTTGGTATTCCCGACTGATTCTCACTGTATGCAGAGAGAATTCGATTGATCCGAGAATTCCAATCAAACATCTTACTCAAGAACAATGTAATTTACTTCTCTTCGGAACGGGCGACAGGGAATATAAAGTTGAAGGCACAAACAGATTTGGTCGGTTTACTCACATTTATGAGGTCTTCCTTGGTATTATTCCCGAACTCGAAGCGCGCCACGCATCAACCGAATCAGACTACGTCAGGCTCGAAATCGAAAAATACATGCGTGAGACTCCATGTCCAGAGTGTAAAGGAACAAGACTAAAAAAAGAAGCATTAGGTGTAACTATCGATAATTTATCAATTGCCCAAGTTTCGTCTTTTTCGATAACAGAAGGTCTGAGTTTCATTGATGGTTTAATTAATGAAAGCACTCTTTCCTCTCGGGAAAAAGAGATAGGGAAACTAATTTTAAAAGAAATCAAAGAAAGACTTAACTTCTTGTTATCGGTCGGGCTTAACTATTTAACTTTAGAACGAGCCGCAGGGTCCCTTTCGGGAGGCGAAGCACAAAGAATTCGTTTGGCAAGCCAAATTGGTTCCGGTTTAACAGGAGTTTTATATGTTTTAGATGAACCGACAATAGGCTTACACCAAAGAGACAATAAACGACTTATTGACACCTTGCAAAAACTTAAAGATTTGGGAAACACAGTTGTTGTTGTTGAGCACGATGCCCAAACCATAAAATCTGCTGATCACGTCATTGACTTTGGGCCCGGAGCCGGAAAATTCGGAGGAGAAGTCGTAGCAGAAGGAACACCTTCGGAAATTACAGACAACTCAAAATCCCTAACCGGCCAATACCTCTCCGGAAAAAGAAAAATTGAAATACAAAGTACATCGAAAATTACAGAAGGCACTGAAAGAAATTTATTCAGATCACAGTTCACAGATCACAGTTCACTGACTTTATTTGGTTGTTCCCAATATAACCTTAAAAATATAGACGTGACTTTCCCACTGGGTAAATTTGTGGTTATCACAGGCGTATCAGGAAGCGGCAAGTCAACACTTCTTGTAGATACCCTTTACCCTTCACTCCAAAATAAATTATATTCACGCTTCAGAGGTGACGTGGGACTGCACAAAAATATGGCCGGAGAAGAAAACGTTGATAAAGTGATTCTCATTGACCAATCTCCAATCGGAAGGACGCCAAGAAGTAATCCGGTAACTTATACAAAAGTGTTTGATCTTATTAGAGACGTTTTTTCCCAAACTAAAGAAGCAAGATCACTTGGTTTTAAAAAGGGAAGATTCTCATTTAATGTAAAAGGTGGTAGGTGTGAAGCTTGCGAAGGCCAAGGGCAAACAAAAATTGAGATGCAGTTTATGAGTGACATCTGGGTAGTATGCGATGTCTGTCAGGGGAAAAGGTACAATGCCCAAACTTTAGAAGTTACCTATAGAGGAAAAAATATTGCAGAAGTTCTTGGTTTAACAGTCAGCGAAGCTGTCGATTTTTTCCACACTCATCTTCCGATTGTTTCCAAGCTAGAGGTAATTGAGGAAGTCGGCTTAGGCTATATTGAACTCGGTCAATCCGCGACAACTCTTTCCGGAGGGGAAGCCCAAAGAGTAAAACTGGCAACAGAGCTCATGAAAAAGGCAACAGGTAAAACCGTCTATATTCTTGACGAGCCGACGACTGGTTTACACTTTGCCGACGTTGAAAAACTCCTAAAAGTTTTAAAGCTCCTTGTAGCAAAAGGTAACAGTGTTTTTATCATTGAGCATAATCTGGACGTAATTCAAAATGCAGACTGGATAATTGATCTTGGGCCTGAAGGTGGGGAAGAAGGCGGTTATGTTGTAGCCCAAGGGACGGCCAAAAGCGTCAAAATGGAAAAAGAGTCTTACACGGGAAGATTTTTATCAACAGAGAGATAATCCAATTTCTCAATCCGAACCAAAATATCAAATTTCTTGCTATACTTTCCTAATGATCAAAAGACTACTTTTTTTTCTAGCCTTCTTTTATTTAACCAGCCAATCAGTACAAGTTAGTCAGGCGAAGAACGATTTTGGGCTCACAACAATCGCAGAATACAAAGTAGAAGACACGGGGAAAACTCAAGTTACAAATACAATAACCATAAAAAATACGACTTCCCAGCTGCTTGCCAAGAGCTATACATTATCTCTTTCAGGGATAGAACCCAAGAACATAAAGGCTTTTGAGGAAGGAAAAAAACTTTCGGTATTTCAACTGACAGAAGGCGATAGTGTAAAACTAAGAGTAGATTTTGAAGACACCCTTCCCGGAATAGGAAAAGCAAGAACTTTTGTAATAACTTATGAAGAAGAGACGCTTGCAACAAAAACCGGAGACGTCTGGGAGGTCTTCATTCCTAAGTTGGCAAATCCCCAAGTTTTTGATGAATATAAAGTCTTGCTATCAACTACAAAATCTTTTGGAGAGGAAGCCTATATATCTCCCGATGCGAGAGAAATAATAGATAAAGACGAGAGAAGAATTTATATTTTTCAAAAAGAAGACCTTATAAACGGAATTTCTGCAGGCTTCGGTCAATCACAGGTTTTTTCTTTCACTCTGAACTATCATCTGCAAAATTCCGCAAATAAAAAAACCCAAATGGAAATCGCCATACCGCCCGATACTTCGACTCAAAAGATGTTTTATGAAGAAATTGATCCTTTACCCGCAAATCTCTACCAGGATTCAGACGGTAACTGGATTTCCTCCTATACCCTTTTACCCCGACAGAAAAAACTTGTCAAAGTTAAAGGGTCTGTACAAATCTTTTCAAAACCGAGGAAATTTATTCAGCCTTCAACATCTTCTCTTCTGGAAAACACCAAGCCCCAGGAGGTGTGGCAAAGCGATGATCCGGGCATCAAAGAGCTTGCGGAGTCGTTAAAAACTCCCGAAGAAATATATAATTATGTTACCAAAACTCTTGTCTACAACTATGACAGAGTGAAACCCGAAGCAGAAAGACTAGGAGCTAAAAATGCTCTCGCCAATCCAACAAACGCGATCTGTACCGAATTTACGGACCTTTTTATCGCTTTGGCAAGAGCCAATGGAATCCCGGCTAGAGAAATCAACGGCTATGCTTACTCTGAAAACCCAAAAATTCAACCTCTTTCGTTTGTATCAGACGTTCTTCACGCTTGGCCGGAATATTGGGATGAGGAACTTTCTACGTGGATACCGGTCGACCCAACGTGGGGTGCAACGAGCGGCATTGATTACTTTAACAAGCTTGATCTAAGGCATTTTTCATTTGTCATCCACGGTAAGGACGCTTTTACTCCTTATTCGGCGGGCTCTTATAAACTAGGCGATGAACCTCAAAAGGACGTTTTTGTTTCTTTTGGCAAACTTCCGGAAAAGAGGACTACCAATATTAACATTCAAGCCTCTTTTCCCAAAAATTTTTTTCTTTTTTCTAAAAACGTAAAAGTAACTATCTCCAATCCGGGTCCGACAGCCGTGTATGACCTCATTCCTCAAATAATTTTTGATGGTAAAGTAGTCAGCTCAAATTACACGCCGATTCTTCCGCCTTTTGCTAAGTTTGAAACCTCTTTCAAAATTCCTTATGGAATACTTGCTAAAAAAGCGCCTTCGAAAGTTATTATTAACGCTTATAGATCTGAGCTCTCAATACCAACAAATAAAAATCAGAGTATAATTTCACAGATTCTGTCTTTGTCTTTTGTATTAATAATAATAATTCTAATTGTCTATCTCAGACTTACTCGAGTCAGAATTAGATACATTTTACGAGGGTCTAAATTTAAACTTTCAAATGTTACTTTCCTTAAAAAAAATAAGGGTTCACAAAACTAACCCCAAAAAGATACCCGAAAATCCGGGTATATATATCTTTTGGAATAAAGAGAAAAAACCAATCTACATCGGCAAATCTTTGAATTTAAAAAGTAGAGTCGCCTCGTACTTTCTCCAAAATTTATCACCCAAAACAGCAAGAATGATCAGCGAGGCAAATTATTTGTCAATCATTAAGGTATCTTCAGAACTTGAGGCGCTTCTCCTTGAAGCAAAACTGGTGAAGGATCTTCAACCTCAATACAATAGTCAGCTTAAAGACGACAAGAATCCATTATATATAAAAATCACTAATGACCTCTTCCCACAAGTTATAACCGCAAGAAAGGTTGATCTAACAAATTCGCTTACCTTTTTCGGACCGTTTCCGGCTTCGGGGAGCGTTCGAGGGGTCTTAAAAATGCTACGTCGTATCATTCCTTATGCCCAACATAAAATCGGTAAAAGAGGCTGTCTTTATAGCCAAATCGGACTTTGCAACCCCTGCCCTAGTTTAACTGAAAATATGAAAGACGAAAAAATAAAAAAGAATTATCGCAGACTTTATAAAAAAAATATAAAAACAATCATAAAAATTCTCTCAGGAGACATACATCTTGTCCGAGAATCTCTTGAAAAAGAAATGGTTGGTTTTTCCAGAGAGGAGAATTTCGAAAAGGCAAAAATTGTTCGTGATCAAATTCAGAAACTTGACTATATAACCCAACCGATTACACCGATTAACGAGTTTCTAAAAAACCCAAATTTTATCGAAGATATAAGAGCCGCTGAAATAAACTCTCTTGAGGCAATTTTGGCAAAATATATTAGATTTTCAAAAAAAATTGAGCGTATTGAATGTTATGACATTGCGCATCTGTCTGGTTCCAAACCAACCGCGTCACTGGTCACTTTTGTAAATGCGGAACCTGACAAAAATTATTACAGACGCTTCAGAATTCACCCGCCGGCCGGCGAGGCAGGCAAAAAAAGGGGAATGGATGATCTGGCATCTCTCAGGGAAGTTGCCCAAAGACGAAGAAAATATTTTAATCCGCCTCCAGACGGTTGGGGAGTACCGGACTTAATAATAGTTGACGGCGGAAAAACACAGGTGAAAACCATCGTTTCGCACGCCGATATCACTTTAAACTTTTGCAGAAAGAGCTAATTCCCACTAGCTAGAATTTAATATTCAGAATATAAATTTTAATCAGTCCGAAGGGTTCGAACGTATACAACCCGTCGGGCTTTCGGCCGTGAGCTCAAGCCGAACGGTTGATTAGCTTCTAACTTTGGGAATAATATTGACTTCAAGATGTTGGACTAATAGAATAAACAACCTGCACTATTTTTCTCTTTTCTATGACAATATCACGCAGAGATTTTTTAATCGAGGGTTCTATCTTCACAGCTGCCCTTGCTCTAACAGCTTGTGAAAGAAATAAATCAGAAGCATACAAAGCATACTTAGACCACGTTAAAACACGTGGAATAAGATTGGATACCACTGGTGAAATTCTTCACTACAATGAATTCAGCGAAACCGATTTCGAATCTCTAAACGCATCAATAAACTCAAGAATCCTGTTAGTAAATAAAGAACCTCCACTAACTGATCTCACTATATTAGATCAAAATCTTGCTGGAAGATTCAATGCAATTTTAGAACTAACCAATGCAAGTGTACAAACACAGTTTGAAAGATTAAATCATCAAATAACAATATATACCAATCCAGAAAACACAGATCTGTTTGTTGATCAAAACGCTACTAATTCTCTTATAGATTGGGTCGTGGGCACTCCGCAGCTCGATTCGGTTATTTTCAAAGGAGAAATAAAGCAACAGATATTGGTACACAATTTTCTTATGAATCCTTTATACCCTGTAACTCCCAAATCTTCCACTGCCACTGCAATTACAAAAGAGGGATTAAAACTTGCTTTAACAGTAATTAATTTGAATTCACAAAGGAAAAAGTTTGACGGACCTGATAATGGATTAGTTACTGAACTAATGCAAGCAAGACTAAATGCAGGTGGTCTAAAGCAAGAACAGTGGGCGAGTTCGGTAGCCCTTGCTTATGAATATGCTGTTTTGGGCAATTAATAAATAACAAATATATAATTTGTTAAATCATTTTAAAGGCAGATTTGCTGCATCCAGTCTAAGCAACAATAAACAATATCGGACATTGATTAGGTTGCAATATCGGTATGTCTTGCTACTCCTTTCTTGCCACTGTTATACTTAATTAATGAAGCGAATACTCCGCCACTTTGTAATTGATACCTTTTCCCTCTGGGCTGTTTCAAATATCGCTCGAGGGATGGTTTTTCAAAATGGACTAGAGACCCTAATTGCAACAGGTCTTGCAGTCACTGCGACCTTTCTTCTTGCTAAACCTATTATTAATCTTCTACTACTACCGCTTAATCTCGTGACTTTCGGTCTATTCAGGTGGGTTTCATCTGCAGTCGTTCTTTACATAGTGACCTTAATCATTAAAGATTTCAGAATTACTGCCTTTCACTTTGGTGGTTTAACCAGCAAATGGATTGACGTTCCATCGCTAAACTTCTCAGGATTGTTGGCCTTTGTCGGCTTTTCTTTTCTCCTCTCTCTAATAACTTCATTTATATATTGGTTGATTAAATAATTTAATATATAATACAAACACATGACCACAATCCTATTAGTAGTCCAAATATTTCTTTCGACTTCCCTTTGCGTTCTAATTCTTCTTCAACCGCGAGGAACAGGATTCGCAAGGGGAATGGGTGGGTCGTCTCCCTCATTTACCAGAAGGGGTCTTGAAAAGGTAGTATTTAAAACCACCTTTGTATTATCAGGACTCTTCCTGGTTATATCAATTCTTTCGATAACCTTATAAAGACAAGTTTATGGCTAGCCTCCGCTTTTCCCTAAGACTGACTTTGGCTTATCTTGCGCGTTTCAAGGGTATAATTTTTTTCGGAGTCATTCTTGGTATAGTATTTTTTTTTCTAATTAGAATCGTCAGTCTTACTTTATTAAAA
>LBWB01000013.1 GCA_000993405.1 Candidatus Woesebacteria bacterium GW2011_GWB1_39_12
TAAAGGAGACGTAAAATAATGAATTAATCCATATCTTCCGCTTAAGTTAGTAGTATTACCCCAGTCAACAATGGAGTACCATTCAGAATTCCTGAAAGGGTATATCGGGTCATAACCTTCTCCTGAGAAAAACTTATACTGCATAAAAAGATTTGTTGGCATTCCACCAGCAATTCTAAAAGGTTGTGTTTGTTTTTGCAGAAAATCTATGGTTTTTGTTGACGGATACAAAAACCTAAGCGGTCCAAAGGGAGTATTTTTCAAGGAAAATCGGAGAAGATCAAGAGAAGTCAGTATTATTATCGATAACGAAGTTATAAATATAATTGATTTTAATATCTTTTTATTTTTAACTATCTTCTCTACCTTAAAAGAGAACAATAAAATCAAAGTCATAAAAGACAGAATCAAAGCTTGAGGAATCATATTTTTTAAAGACACTTTTAAGTTGGCTAATACCGGAAATGGAACATCAAGGGGTTTGTTCATTATCAGAATATTAATCAACAAACCCAGCCCGATCCCTAAGTTTATCGCCATAAAATAAACAAGCACTTTCAAGAAAAGACGATTTTTAGTGCTTAGCCACTTATCAAACCCGTAGGCCGATAAAACCGCAAGACAGAAATCGGTTAAGAAAATAATTCTACTTGCGGAACTGGTGCCGAGTCCGGGAACTTTTAATTTGTAAGGCAAGAATGCCAAAGGAGTAGGGAAGAGAAATAATAAACTCAATAAAAGTAATAACCAAAAAAACTTTTCTGTGTTCAATTTCTTAAGAAAAAGAGAGTAAAATACTAACACCAAAGGTATTATCCCTACGTAACTTAAATATTCGTGAAATCCGTATTTACCCCAGTAATTTCTGGTAACAATGTTTCCAAAAAAATCCGGCCAGATAAAATTTGTAATTTTTTCCCAATCCATTAAACCATAAAAATATTGTTTGATATAAGGATCGCCAACTCTAACCGAAACCGAAAAAAGTTCAATAGTAGGTAAAAGTTGAGGAGCCGCAAGGAGTACTCCGAGTAAAAATGCCAAGAATATTAAAACAAGCTTTTTAAACCTATGTATATCTACATCTTTCTCAAAGATTACTTCATAAATCCCAAACATAAAATATGTCAGAGTAATATATAAAGGTACCTGAAAATCTCCTGCGGTAAAAATCATAAAAAAAGTAAGTGGAAGTACAAAGAAATATCGGAAATCTTTTGACAATATTAACCTCCTTTCAAAATATAAAAGTAATGGTAACCAAAGCCCTGCATGTCCTCCCGTAGTAAATTCCAACCAGGCAATCATGTACCCCGAAAAAGCAAAAGCCAGACCTCCTAAAATGGAAGCTTCTTTTCTCAATTTAAAACTTCTGAGCAAAATATACGTAAAAATTCCTGAAAGCACTATTTGCAAAAAAACCAAAATGCTCCAAGCGTTCTCGTCTCTAAATAGCAAATAAATAAAATTCAAAGGATATAAAACCGCAGAATGGAGAGTTGCAAGAAACGGAGTTCCATTAAACATATAGAAATTCCAAAGAGGCACTTTTCCTGCTCTCCAAAATTCCCCCGCTAAAGATCTCCATGGATAAAATTGAGAAATTGCATCAGTGATTTCTTGATTTTTGATAGGTACTCCCGCAGGATAGCCCTCCCACACGGTTTCTGTCCAAGGAATGTGTGCCCCAACCAAAGCATCAGTAGGCAGCGGGATTCTCTTTTGAAATAAAACAGGGTAAAAAAAGACAAGGGCAATAAAAATAATAACCAAAAAAGGCCAGTTACCTTTGGTCCATGTCAAAAATCTAATATAGAAGTTCGCCAACCTCGGCTTCAAATCTTTCATATTCATATACATTAGCATCATGTTTTGCCTGCAAAGAAATATTTCTTAATAACTTAGGGTTATTTAATAATTCTTTGGTCTTTTTAATAAACTCTCTTTTAGTCTCCCACAAAAACCCATTATAGCCGTCAGCGACTATTTCTTTGTAACCCCCAGCTGAAAAAACGACGGGAACTACCCCTGCGACCATTGCTTCAACAACTGAGATACCAAAATGTTCAACCTTTTTGGGTTCTTTGTTTTCGTCGATACCACACCCAACGGCCGACCAAAACACCTTTGCTTTTCCATAAAGGTTCTTTAATTCTTCAAAACTCGGGCTTTTGATTATTTCTATTGGATAATCTTTTGAAGATTTCGCAAGTTTATCAATGTAATTACCAACCCCCACCTCTACTCCTCCTGCGAGAATAAGTTTCCAGTCTTTAACACCACCTTTACATAATTTTTTGAACTCCGCAACTAAAATATGTTGGTTTTTCGCCTGTTCAAGTTGGGAAAATCTACCGACGTATAGAATACTATTTTCTTTTCTTTTTGGTTTGAAGGAAACAACATCAACTGGTGGATAAATAACTTGGGCGTCAACTCCGTACTCTTTATCAATAAATCCTTTTGTAAAATATGAATTACATATAATTTCGTCTACCCGAAAAAGTTTCATTTTATTTAAAAGTGACCGGCCATTAACATCTTTAAAAGGAAACTGAAAATGAAGAAAGTTTTTGTGTGCACGAAGCAATGGTATACTTCCGTCAGAAACCCAAAAACAGACATCGTATCCATCACCACGATTGATTGTATGGATAAAATCTATATCTTTTAGTCTCATTCCAAATCTTTTTTCCAAGCTTTTTTTGATTGAAGTACTTTTCCATTGAACATCAACTTTGTAGCCAGCATTAACCAAGGCTTGTGCAAATGCCATCGTATACTTCTCTCCACCACCAAGAGTGTCAAGATAAGGATTGTAGATAGCCGCCTTCATTTTAATTTTGATCTTTTAATTGCATTTCCCACAACTTCGCATAACTAATAAATCGACTATAAACTTGGTAAATCGCATAAATTGTTCCTTCTACTCCATCCATAAAAGCCATTTGCTTTATCATTCTCAACCAAAATTCCCTAAACATTGCCGAAACAAACCTAAAAATATTCATCGGGGGATGATTGGCTTCATACATCAGTCTTGCCTCGATATTCGACCAGTCATTTGTTTTTTCTACCATTTCCGACAAGTTATCGTGCTTAATGTGTAGTAACGCACCCTTTAAATGGCCCAGCTCTCCATCAAAAATAGGTTCCTCGTGAAGATCTCCCTTCCAACCATTAAAAGAGTCTTTTTTAATCAAATGTTTGACATAGTCCGGCCACCAACCTCCATGATGAAGTTCTCGACCAAGAATTATATTTCTCCTGGGAATAGCATAAATAACCGTTTCTGTAGGGTTTTTTAATACTCTATCCTCGATCTCTTTCCTTAACTCAGGAGTAACCCTTTCGTCTGCGTCAATATAGAGTAACCATTCTCCTTTTGCTTCCTCCGCCCCCTTATTTTTTCTGGTACTATATGTCCCACCTCTAAAATTTACTACTTTAGCGCCAAATTTCGTTGCAATAGCCGCCGTCTTGTCCGTAGATTCATTGTCTATAACTATTACTTCATCAACCCACTTAACCGATTCCAAACAATCTCCGATTTTCTTCTCTTCGTTTTGTGCAATAATAACTGCTGAAATTTTTAATGCCATGATCCTTTCTCAAACCTTCCCAAGTAAAAATTCAAAACACCTTTTTTCTGCCAAACTCTTCCTGATAATAAGAATCGTAAGGCTTCGCGATATAACGCAACCCTTGTTCTTAATTTTGCATATCTCATGCCAAATAACAATCTATTTCTTGTAGTAAAATAGTCGTTCAAACCACTTCCGATTCCTGAGCTTTGGGCAACCTTGTGCCAAACAATTGCGGAAGGTATATAAAGAACTTTGAAATCGGCTTTCTTGATTCTCATCGACAAATCCATGTCCTCGTAGTACATAAAATATTTTTTGTCAAATAATCCTATATTCTCTAATGCTTTCCTACTCATAAACATACATGTTCCTGTTGCAAAATCTATCTCTTCTACTTTGTCATACTGTCCTTTGTCCACTTCGTCTACCCCGCGATTTTTCCCGTAAACATTATCCCAATCTATCTGTCCACCGGCATACCATAAAACTTTTCCTAAATTATCTTTAATATAACGATCCTTGTGAAATTCAAAACCAGGAGCAAAATATATTTTCGGAGAAAGAATACCGGCTTTCGGATATTTCTTTGAGGCCTTTAAAAACTCAGTTAACAAATTTTTATCAACGACGGTATCGTTATTTAAAACCATTACATAATCAGCACCCTGATCTAAAGAATAACTGATTCCTACATTATTCCCCCCGACAAAACCAATGTTAACTTTATTGACAACAACCTCCACATTAGATCTATTTTTAATGAAATTTCTAATTAATTTTACGGAGTCATCGGAAGAAGCGTTATCAACTATCACGATTTGTAATTTGTAATTTGTAATTTGTAATTTCTCGACAGATTTTAGACAATCGAGGGTATCATCAGGACGATTCCAATTAAGGATTACGATGAAGACCTTCATAATTTTAACTTCCTCTTAATCCTGTGCTTCAATCCTCCAACTTCCTTCAGAAGCGCGTCACTTTCCCAATAATGAAGATCGCTTTCTGCTTCTTTCATTTCGTTAACAACCTCTTCTATATCAAAGTGCTTTTCGGGAAACCTTTCCCTTTGCCAAATTTTAAGATACATTACCAGCTCCGAAACCGCCTGAAGAGAGGCAAGAGTAAACCCGTGAAGCCCGTCTTTGTATCCCTCACCCTGAAAATATCTACTCAAAAACTCATTCATGGGTTTTCTGACCAGATCCGACCAGTCGAATTTATAGCCGTCGGCAATCTTATTTTTGGCATGCTCCGAGGTATATCTATTTAGTCTTTCGATATACTGTTCAACTGTCTCATAATGATAATGAGTTATAGCAGTTTCCTCCCCTGGTTCCAGATCAAGTCCTTTACCCTTTGTCGTCGGCACCGAATGAATAATCTCGTTCCAGGAAACGAATCCTTTTTTGAAAAAGCGGATATTGTAGTCAGGCCACCAGCGGGAATGCTTAATCCATTTTCCGAAAACGATATTTTTTCTAGGAATTCGGTAGTAATCAGCTGTCGGATGTTCTACTAAATTTTTGAGTTCTTTTTTAAGGTTAGTAGGAAGTTCTTCATCAGCATCGAGAACCAAAATCCAATCTCCCGTCGTTTTTGAAATTGCGTAGTTTCTTGCAGGCTCTACATAACCGGTTCGCTCGTGTTCAAATACTTTGGCTCCGATTTTACGTGCAATTCCTTGAGTGTTGTCATCAGATTTCATATCAACAACAACTATTTCATCAGCAAAATCTTTAACAGAAGATAAAGCTCGAGGCAAGTTCTTTTCCTCGTTCAAGGTATTAACAACTACCGAAATCTTTTCCACAAGCTAATTTTATACCTAAAATACTTTAATTTGTATATAAAAAATATTTAAGGAATCTGAGAAGAAGTCTATTTACGTGATCTTATATATTACGATCTCCAGATTTTCAAATATTTTATCTGCAAAATTTTCAAATTCTCTGTTGCAGAAATTCTGCTTTACTAAATAAACATAAGAGATATTTTCCCTTGAAAAGAAACTTTTATCTATCTTACAGTTCTCTCCGAAAAATGGCTCAACTAGTCTTCTTCTTTCTCTCCAGTCATACCCCGTTATTTCCAAATTAACCTCGTCTTCCAAATAAGTTGGTTTGCCTGAAAAAGCCGAAACATAAGCAGTGGATTCGTATAAATACAGCGGTCGGGGAGGATGTGCGGCGGCGGTATCTGCCGCTTCCTTGCCAAACGGTTGGGTTAAAACAACTCCATTCGGTTGTTTGGATAAAAATTCCAAAGCCTCTAATTCGTCAATAGAAATCATCGCCGGTGGTCTTGTCGGTAAATAATGTCTTAAAGTCCCAAAAGTAGTAGTAATTGCAAGTAAAACAACAACAATCACAGTCCCGTACCAGGTACGGATTCTTATTGGCGAACCCGGTATCTCCCTTGTGTTTAGATTCACTTTATCGATAAATTCTCCTAAAAACACTCCAGCTAAAATCCCTGAAAATACTAACGAATAATAAAAAAATTGAATTGTGTTCCATGGAGTTCCTTTTTGAACAAAGAGCGTTGGAATGACAACACCCATTCCTATGACGCTATAAAAAAATACTTCTATATATGAAAGTTCTCTAATATTTCTTATATGTTTAAAAAAAAGTGGTACTTTTATAACCCTAATACCCAAGTTTCCAAACCAAAAAATCGCAAAAGTAACTCCATAAGCTAAAAACAGTTTTAGCCAATTTCCGGCCAATTTATAATTTGCAATTGCACTGGCCATCTTTGGCCAATAAAACCTGTCCGGTGAACTAACCATAGTTTCTAAAAACCAAAAAGGCTGATAATTTATAGTTTGCCCGATATCTCTTGAGAACGGAGAAAAAATAAGAATTGAAATAATTAAAGACCCGGTAAAAACTTTCATCAAATCAATTCCGCCTCTTTTTAGCATCCTCCAAAACCCCGCAGCAAAAAGACCAAATAAAACAAGTATTCCTGCGTAAACTTTTATTTGAATTAATATTCCGAATAAAAAAGTAGCAAGTAGCATGTAGTTAGTAGTATGGGATTTTCGAACTTTCAAACCTTTGATGAGAAAATATAAACCTGCAAAAATAAAAACAAGAGACAATGCGAAGGGTGGATTTACAAGAGTTGATACAGACTGCTGTGACCAAAAGACTGACTCTCCGCTGATTTCGCCGTTTCGAAATAAAGTAACTAACCATCCCCATCCACCTGCAAAATAGACAAAAAAAGTTGCCCACCAAGCGGCTGTTTTGGATCTCGCCCAAGATAGAACAAATAAATAAACAAATAAACCGATTAGAAATGCCAAGATTGGGGGCAGTATCTGAAAATATAGAGTTGTAATCGGGATAAAAGTTATTTTATGAATAATTGTTAGGATCAAATCAAACCCTACGTGATAGTTTCTTATCAACTCACCGGAAAATATAGGCATACTCCAGGAACCATTAGCCAAACTTTGAGCAAGGGCTATATGCCAAACGCCGTCGTGTCCGTTCGGTCCCCAAAACCCCATCCCGATCTTATACACCAGGCCGCTTTTAACCATAGTAAGGGACCAGGTTAAAGTTCCAAAAAGAATTAAAAACCAGCCCTTATAATTAACCTCTTGAAAAAATTGATTTAACGCCTTTTTTAGCATCAACTAAGATTGAAGAACCGACCAAAAAATACATCGTTACAAAATAAAAAATTGAACCTATCCCAATCATTATCCAGACACTTGAAAGCTCTGCAGGAAGAACAGAACGGATAAGTAAAAGAACCAGCAACATTACTACGGTTCCAATCGCAGGTTTTATTATACTTTCAAAAAAGTTGTATGAAACCACTTTGTGGCCGGCGTAAAGTGCAATAACCGAACTTAATCCCACTAGAGCATAACCGACAGCCGCTCCGTTTACCCCATACATCTTTCCCAAAAATGGAACTAGCCCCCAGGTAAGAACCGTCCACATAATCATTAATTTAAAAGTAGTTTTTATTTTACCGATTGCATTAAATAAGTTAGTAATTTGGGTTGTAGCGGCTGCAAAAAAGGTATTCACGCTCACCAACATAAGCGGTAGAAGTGCCAATTCCCATTTGTCATAACGAGGAATTATCTTGATTAACAAAGGCGCTAAAACCAATAGACCTGCTGTTGCCGGAAAAACCAAAAAGCAAACAAAAAAAATTGAGCGGTTTATTGCTCTGGTCAAATGTTCCCTGTTATCCTGCATTCTGGAAAAAGCAGGAAAAGTAACTTTTAATACATGATCCATAAAAAGTCGTAGCGGCATATATGCCCACTTTTGTGACCATCCCAATAGGCCAATTCCCGTCGCTCCCAGAATTCCTCCCAAAAATGCCGTCATCCCGTCGTCCTTTATAGTCGCCAAAAGAGTGTTGGCTTGATATGGAACTCCGAAAGATAATAATTTTTTGAGAGATTTTTTATCAAAGGATATACCCGGAAGCCAAGGTTTAAGAATATATATTGCAGTTAAACCTACAAATCCGCGAGCCAGAACTGCATATGTAAAACTCGCTATTCCAAATCCTCTCCAGGCTAAGTAAACCGCGACGATGTTATAAACAACGTTTTCAAGTACCTGAGGGAGAACAAGTTTGGGAAAATCAAGCTCCCTTTCCAATAAAACTGAAGGGATGGTCTTTAGGGAAGAAAGAAAGAGAGACAACCCCAAGGCATAAAGAAGAATTTTTCCCTCAGGAGACAAGGAATAGTAACTTTCCAAAAAAGGTGTCGCTACAATAAGCAGGAAAAATAATGATATTACTAAAACCTGCTGAATAGTAAAAGTCGTCCTCAACTCTTCATCACTTACGGATTCTTTTTTCTGAATAAGAGCTGCGGCAAGTCCGACGTCGGAAAAATAAGCCAAAAAATTAACGATTGCAGATATTATAAAGAAAACTCCGAATTCAGCCGGCTCAAGAAAGACTGTAAGAAACCCGGTTGCCGTAAGTGAAATTACGCTGAGTATAAAAGTTCTACCGGTCAAGACCGCTACTCCTCTAACAGCACGGGCTTTTACTCCCTCTAAAGTTATTTCGCTCGTTGGATCCAAATGTTCTTCAGCTGTTGTTTGCACCACCCTTAAATTTTACCACGTAAATTTGTTTTAGAACAAAATACCAGGATATAAGATTTACTACTGATAAAGTTCTAATCATTAAAAAATTGTCTTTTGTCAGTAGATCAGCTATCACGCCGACAGTTCTTCTGAAAAACGAATAAATTAAATTAAGAAACGTCGTCAAACTTATAAGAATCATATATTTGAACATTCTGAGATCGGCAAACGCAACAACTATTAATGGTACATAGCTTGAAAAAAAGTAGCGCTCAAGCATGTTTGTCCAAAAGAGAAAGCTCGAAAAGCCTATAGCGAAAAGTGCGACCATAATCGATTCTAGTGAATATTTTTTTCTTTTAAGGTAGATAAAAGATAAAATGTTTGTCAGAAAATAAATAATAAGACCAAAAATATTAGCGGGGATACCCAATACGCCAGCTTTGTCCGAGGTTTTATCGATCGTAAAAAAAATCGTATGAAAATTAAAAGCCGAAACAGATGCTTTGTGAGTAACAGTCGCAGTGGGTAGCAGTCTTTCCTTAGCCAACCAGCTAATGAAAGACGCCAAGCCCTCTTTAGCAAAAGGCTCCGTAGTTAAATAAAAAACAATGAAAGCAAAAAATAATCCGAAAGCAACTTGCGCAATCTTAGGTCTTTTTACAATAAATAAAAGAATGTATAACGGAATAAATACGCCGAAATTCGGCTTTATATAAAAGCTGATAAAAAGAAGGGGAATCGAAAGCCAAGCATTTCCTGTAAAGAGTACTAAAAAAGAAAGCATACCGAAAAAAGCCACCAAGCTGTCCGTCTGTCCCCATGCTCCGCTCAAAAAAATTGAGATAGGATTAAAAAGGTAAAAAGAAAAAGCGGCAAGTGCGCGTTTTGTGTTATTTGTTAGTTGAAAAACAACTTTATAAATTAAATATGCCAATCCCAAATCAGCCAAAATTCCCGGAAGTTTGAGAAGAAGGTAATAGCCGTGATCATAAAAATAGACAATGAAAAATGCTGGAACAAGTTTGGTCGCATTATGAATTTGAGCTAGAACATATTTATGATCATATAACCAATACGAGCCAGCATATATTAAAGACAAAAGAGGAGGATAATTTGGGGGTGAATAATACCACTTCTCGAAAAAATAAAATTCTTTTGATCCGTATTCCCAAAATTTCTCTCCCCAATCAGCATACAATCGAAGATCACCACTTTCTTTAATAAATTTATCCGCAAAATAAATTCTTAGCAAAAACCCGGCTATCAAAAGTCCAAAAAGGATTATCAGCTGTTTATGTTTACGGATCTTACTTGTTAACTTTCTTTTGAAATCTATTTGGTCTATCATTCCAGAGTAAATAGCCAATAGTTAGTAAAGATAAAAGACTTATAGAGTCTGCAAATTTTCTCAAAGGAGTCTCAGCCCAGTAAAAAAGTACTTCATGGTTACCGGCACCAACATTTATCTCCATTTGTCCATAGGGTTCGCCTATATTAATTTCTTTCTTTGCACCATCGATTTCTGCAAACCAACCCGGAAAATAAATAGTATTAAACGTTACCGTTCCACCTGTATCCGAATTTAACTTCGCAAACCATCTCGTTGGACTTATTTCACTAATATCTTGTATCACCACCTCCAGTGATTCAAATTTATTTACGGGTAGTTTTAATGGCTTTCCTTCCACCCACTCGGGAAGTAAAAGATAATCCTCACTGTATTGTAAATAGTCGGAAGATACGTTCTCCTTTTCACCTTTAAGCGTTCTATTTGCAAAAAAACGGGCCAAATATTCATCGTCTGACTTATAAAAAATTTCGCTCGGTCTAAAATAGTTAAAAGTTAGAATTAAACTTCCTAAAATTATTAGAGATCCCAAAAGTTTGTCTTGCTTTTTCGCGATTTCAACAACTATGGCAGCCATAATACTCGTAAAAAACGTTGTCAGAAATAAAAGCCTCCAGGGAAACTGTATAAAATCATGAAAGGGTAAAATTTTCCACAGAGGGTACGAACGAATATTCATCATAAAAAGACTTACTAAAAACCCCGCAATCGACCAGATAGCAAGTTTTGAAATTTGTTTGTTACTAAACAGTCTTTTTAACAAAATCACTCCGATAAGAATTAAAAACACAAGCCAGTTAATGACACCTATTTGGAAAGACATCCCATCACCAGATCCCCAAACGGAACTACCATATCCCCATGAAGGTGTTATTAGTTGTTTAATAAAAGGAAAGTGATCAATCAGTGGAAATGGGGTTACTGAGGAAACCAAACCCTGCTCAATAAATGCAGGTAACCACCAATAGGAAGTCAAGCCAAGGGCCACAAGCAAGGCCAAGAAAAATGACCGTACGGCAACTTTTAGTTTTTCTCCTGTTACCAAAATCGCAAGCAAAAGAAAAATCCAAGGAATGGTTATTATCCAAAAATAATTGTGCGAGAGAATAAAGAATGCTATTATGACCGACAAGTTTACCAACAAAACTTTCCTTTCAGGCTGTTTGATCAATCGAACCGCCGACCACAAAACAAAAGGCAAAAGCGATAACGCAAGCGCTTCCCCCATCGCTCCTCGCACATATATTTGGACCGCTCGGTAAGGCGTGTACAGAAAAAGGACTGCTCCAACAATCGCTGCAAATTTTCCAAAGAACTCTCTCAAAAAAAGATACATTCCGAAGACAGATATGACTATACTTACTACAAAAACCAGCTCGAAACTAAATTGAATGCTTTTAAAGGCTGCGAAAAAAAGTGATCCTAAATAAAAAGGTAAAACGTAGTAAAAGTTAAAAAGTGGGTAGCCGTACCCAAAGATAAAATCTGGACCTAAGCGAGGGGGAATTTGACCGGATGAAAAAGCCCTATACATCTCGTAAATGTCTGCAAAATGATGAAGGTCGTGCGGCTCATAAAAACCGGGTATTAAGAGATAGACCATAGAAGGCAATGATAAAAAAACAAGAAGCAAAAAAACTTTTATGCTTGATATTTTTTTAAACATTCTTTCTCCTCTCAGCTATCACAGAAGCAGAAAAAAGTAAAACCGCAGTAATAACTGTAATTGCGTTTCCAATACTTCTTACGGGAGTATCGGTAAATCTTCCTCTAACAATATGTTTGCCTGCCGAAAGTTTTACGCTTATCACGCCGTGTGCGCCGTTAATACCGCTTGCTACCTTCTGATTGTCGACAATTACTATCCAATTAGGAAAATACATGACAGGAACCACGACTTCTGATGCCGAGTAGATATCGGCGTCAAAACTGAATCTATTGGACTGCTTTGTAAAATTATCTATTACTCCTTCACCAGAAATTACTTTGGGCACCTCAAAGGCGGGAGCGGGTGGAGCAATCTCTGCAGTTTTAGGAAGATAATCTAGAATTGCCGCTTTTTGTTGCAGATCAAATCCAATACCAGTCAATTTGTCCTCATCTTTCACTTGTCTTGAAAAATTATAAGGTTTGAAGTAACCAATATTTAGTGCAAGCGTCAGTATAAAAATCAGGCAGACGAAAAAAGGTTTTAACGGTAAACGAATGTTTCCAATATTTCCTAATGCGAAAGACAAGAAAAACATGGACAGACCTAAAAACCTCCATGGGAATTGGACAAACTTGATAAGTGGAAGTGATTCCCAAATAAATAGTGATCTTGGGTGTGCCAAAAATGCTGTAAACAAAAACAGAGTAATCAGTGAAACAGCAAGAATTACTTCTTTATATTTTCTTTTTCCCAACCCATAAATAACAATTCCGATTACAATAAATCCCAAAAACCAGTGTGGCCAGCCAATCTGAAATGACAAATCGTCATAGGGGCCGAAAATTGAAGGACCATATCCCCACTTTCTTTCAAGAAACAGCTGATTCAACGTAACAAAGTGAGCATGAAAGTCGGAGTAATCTAAAGTAAGATATTCTACTCGAATCAAATTCTGTTCGAAAATTGCCGGAAGTATAAAAAAACTTGACAGGCCAAGCCCAAATAGTCCCGAAGTAACTACATATCTTGTACTCCTCCAGTTTTTAAGATAAATAATCCAGAATAACACCCAGATAGTTGTGAAGGGTGCATAAATCATACTCGAAATATTGTGGGTAGTAAGAAGTAAGAAAACCAAAATCGATGCAGCAAAAACTTTTACAAAAGAAGGATTTTTAATTAGCTTATATAAAGAAAGCCAAAGAAAAGGCAGAATCGCTAAAGAGAAACTTTCGGCTAGGGCTCCGCGAACAAAAATATCTAATGCGTGGTAAGGTGCGTAAGTATAAAACAATGCAGCCAAAATACCCCCCGTTTTACCCCAAAATTCCTTTGCCAATAAATACATTCCGAATGCTGCACCGATAAGAGAAATAAAAAAAAGAAGTTTTACAGTTGCCATAATACTTACGGGAAGAGTCATTCTAATAAATTGGCCAAGATAATATGGAAATGCAGAATAGTAATTAAACATCGCCTGACCGTAACCATAGACCATGTCTGGTGACCATCGGCAGGGAATTTGACCATCACTAAAACACTTCCCCATCTCATATACTCTCATCACCTGAAGGTCATCGTGCATGTTAAAATAACCTCTTCCTAAAAGATAATAACTTCCAGGGAGGAGCAATATTAAGATAACCAAAAAGGGTAATACTTTTTTCACAGATTTAGTTTTATTGATTTTCGCAAATAGATAGGAATCAAAATTAATCCCATTAACGTCAAAATATTAGAAACGGCACGTATTGGCGTATTGAAAAGCCGAGCTTCGACTAATTGCTGTCCTTTATATATTTCAAATGTGATCAATCCTAAGCTGTTGTCATAACGCACCGGGAGTTGCCTCCCATTGATCATCACCTTCCAACCCGGAAAATAAAAAAGTGGGAGCTGAACTTCCGCGTTATCGCTTCCAACCTCCATATTCCACTTTTGCCAGTCTGTCCCTTTTTCACCGTCTAAAATATTTACCTCACCCGCGAGGATAGATGGCGTATCAGGCGCTGGTTGCCCCGGAGGTTTTCCAGCATAAACCGGAAGATAATCAAAAATGCTTATTGTCTGTTGTCTTTGCCATGATTCGCCTGAAAATTTTTCCTGATCACTCTCATTTATCCATACACGGGGAGTAAAATAATTTCTGTAAAGGAAAAATATGAGGATTACAAAAAAAAACAACCATAATTTACCCAACTTACTTCTCTTTTTAAAGAGCAAAACTAAAGATCCCGAAGCGATTGCAAAGAAAAACGTCGAAAAAAGTAAAAATCTCCAAGGGAACTGAATATACGACAAGGCAAATATTTTCTCCCAAAAAAATGCAGACCGCGGATGAGTCATAAAAAGTCCAAGCCAGCCCATAACAGCCAAGCTTAAGATAAGTCTGCTTTCTCTTTTTTTCTTTAAAAAAATAAACAAGGCTACTGAGATGAGCGGTAAAATCCAGTGAACGAGACCAACCGAAAGTAGCAAATCATCGTATGGTCCAACCTCAGAGGTGCCGTACCCCCATTGAGTTTCAAAAAGAAGCTGTTTAAGTCCCACAAAGTGATTTATGTAATTAAAGTAGCCACCCAAAAGAGTTTCGATATGAACAAGATTTTTCTCAAACCAGGCCGGCAAAAGAAAAAATGCCGACAAACTAAATCCCCAAGCCAGACCCAGAAAAATTTTTAAACCAAATCTCTTAAACTCGAAAGGCGAGTCCTTTGACTTTATAAATAATAAAAACAAAATCCAAACTGCCAAGAAAGGCAAAGTTATAAACGAAGATATATTGTGCGACGTAAATAGGGCAGAGAACGATAGGGCAAACCACATCAGGCTTTTCTTCTTTCCCTCAATGAGATAAAAGGCTGACCAAAATACAAAAGGTAAGATGGCAAATGCCCAGGCCTCCCCCATCGCTCCCCTAACGTAAATATCAACCGCCTTGTAGGGCGCGTATGAATATAAAAAAGCGCTGACAAATCCACCCGTCTTGCCCCACAAGGAAGACCCTAAAAAATACATCCCTATTGCCGAAACAATAATGCTCAAAATAAAGCCTATTTTTACGCTATCTAAAAATCCGAAACCACTAAGATGAAAAGCTTCCATAATATAGTATGGAAGTGGCGCATAATAATTAAACTGAGGATATCCGTATCCGTAACCCATATCAGGAACCCAACGACAAGGAATCTGGCCGTCTTTTACGCACTTATCCAACTGCAATAGCCTCATTGCCTGCATATCGTCATGCATCGGGAAATAACCGGGGCGAACTAATGGCCTAAATGTGGGGATAATTAAAATAAAAAGGAGAACCAAGAAAAAATTATTTTTAAAAAAATTTTTAACCCTTGTCATATGCTTTGTTAAAATCATTCAGCCTGATTTTAAATAAATCCCTGAAGGTTTCAAAAATAACTCTCTTTAATCGGACTCTGGTTTCGTTCCTATTCTTCCAAATTATGGGCATTTGTTTAATCTTGTAACCGAATTTATCTGCAAGAAACAAGATCTCGGCATCATATGCCCAACGGTTGATTAGGGATGCAGAAAATATTTTTTTTGCGGATTCTTTTGTGAAACCCTTAAACCCGCAGGTGAAATCAGATATATTGACCTTCATTAAAATACGCGTCAGTAGGGTAAAGACCCGTCCCATTGTTTCTCTGTGCCAAGGCTGATGAACCTCAATTTTTGCGCCTTTCACCCTTCTTGAAGCAATCACGACAGAAGTATCTTTTTTAAGCTCCTTCAAAAAAATGTCGATATTCTCAAGGTCAACTGAGAGATCAGCATCCATAAAAATTATATATTTCCCTCTGGCAGTCAAAATGCCTTCCTTCAAGGCTCCTCCTTTGCCTTTATTTTTTTTAAGTCTGACCAGCCTAACTCTTTTATCTTTATCTATCTCACTTTTAACTAGACTCGCGGTCTTATCGGTAGATCCATCATCGGCAACGACAATTTCCCAACCATATTTTTTCATCCTAAGATAACTTATTATTTTTCTAAGATTATCCTTAATAATTTTTTCCTCGTTGTACGCTGGAACAACGATGCTTAATGTAAGCTCCTTCATATATCTTTATCCTCGTAACTATTTCTAAAAATGAAATAAGAAAGAAAAATTGCACCGCCTGCAAAAAAACTTCTAATTATGCTTTTGAGTTGAAATACGTTCGTGTATCTGTTAACCAAGTCTGACAAAGAAGCCGCATGGGAGAGAGTTGGAAATATGGGATTAAATAGACCGTAGGAAAGAGATGCTTCGAACAATAAGGTTATAAAAAACCATGTAAAAAACATCATAGTAATTAATAAAGTAAACTTAAAATTCAATTTAATCAAATAAACTAATAAAAACGGAGTAATCCATAAAAACCACTGAGGGTGATAATGGGTTACGGAAAAGGTCAGGAACATTATCAATGCTTCGTAAGAAAAAATGGAAAGCTTATTTTTGGCATAAAAAGAATGAAGATATAAAAAGGTCAGGATTATCAAAAATGGATAGATAACCTCAGCACCCGAAACGTTCCATCCCATAAAAAGCATTTTGGCCTGCTTGGGGCTGAATAAAACCATCTGTCTGAAAGCGCTTGAAGTTAAATAGGGAGCAATAGTCAAAAAGTACGGGATAAAACCCAATAATAAATATTTAACTTTTTCTTTAAAAGTTCTACCCAAAACAAAAGCAGCAGGAAAAATAAATAGTAGTGGAAATGTTTTAAAAGCTCCTCCTATCCCAAGCGTCAGAAGTGAACTCGGATAATTTTTCTTTTTGATAAAGTATAAGGAAAGAATTAAGAAAAATGTCGGCAGAATATCAATTTGTCCCAGCATGAAGGTTGCGTAAAGAGTTAGGGGATTGAAAAGCCACAAGATAAATGCCAATTTTTCTTTTTTTTCGTCAAAAAGCTTGGCAAAAATAAAGGCGGTCAGAACATCAATGAAAAGATATGGCAGCTTAAACAAAAATAGGTGCCAATGAAATATTGGGAAAGACAAAGCAGCCGGATTTTCTGTCCATATCCAAGGCATAAAATTAGGATTGGCAAGTGGTCTAACCAGTAGCCTGAATATACCCAAAGTAAAATAGGTCAAAGGAGGATAAATAAAGATATCCCCTACTCCCATGCTTTTAACAAGCGGGTGTGTCGAAGAAAGACTTGCCAGATGGTCATAAATATTTATCCTGCCTTCGTAGGCGAAAAAGTAGGCAACCGATGAATGTCCCCATAAGTCGGGATGGAAAGTAGTCGGCATCAAAACCAGTCGAAGAATAACCCCGGCAATCAGCCACCAAAACCACCATTTTTTGGTTAAATTTGAAAGCATCACTTTGATATTAACACAAAGCTAATTGTAGAACTACTAAACCCTTATTTGCTTGAAGGAATTATATTTCAACGTATCCCGAAGCTTTCATTGACGGATCATGATCAGGATAAAAATTTCTCTCCCAAGCGTGCTTTTTAAGTTCATTCAAAAACATTTTTGTTAACTTTCTTCCGTCCGAAACCGACGTATTTTCTTCTACATACTTCACCTTTCTAGTTCCCGGAATTACTGTGGATATTTCCGGAAAAGATAAATTAAACCTGAGAGCAAGTTCGGGAATATTCTCTGCCTCTTTATTTAGTAACATCTCCAGTTTTTTGACTCTCTCAATTACTTGAACTAATCTATCTTTTCGAAAATAAACAGATCGTAAAGGGTCTGCGAATTTCGTATTCGACATTAATCTATTCGTTAATCCCCCTTCATCCAAAGGAACTCTAGCAATCAGTCCAATTTTATGTTTCCTAGCATATGGAAAAAGTTTTTCTACGGGCTTTTGATGAAAGATGTTAAATATTAACTGTATTGTATCTATAAGTCCCGTATCCAAAGTATTTAAGCAGTTAATGGGTTGATAATCATTTATTGATATTCCCCAAAATCTTACTTTACCGGATTTAACAATTCTCTGAATTGTTCTTTTCCATCCCTCATCTTTTGCAAAGTCATCCTGCCAAACATGGAATTGCATTAAATCAATCGTGTCTACCTTCAAGTTTCGCAATGAACTATCGACGTATCTTTCTATATACTTGTCTGGAAAAACTTCAGAAATTGGAATCCCATGCCAAGCAGGCCATTTTCTATTTTTGGGTGGAACTTTCGTAGCGATATAAACATTATTTCTATTACCCGACTCTTTTAAATATTTTCCTATCAGTTCTTCAGAGGAATGAAGCCCCAGTTTTCTGTAAGAAGAAGTTCTTCCGTAAACCCAAGCAGTATCTATAAAATTACCGCCTAATTCAGTAAATCTATATAAGGATTGTAAACTCTCTTTTTCATCAGGAGGATCCCAACCCCAAGGTTGACCAGCAAGTTGCCATGTACCCATACCAACCTCAGATACTTTTAGTCCGGTTTTACCTAAATTTCGATACTTCATAAACCAAGCATGCAACTACTCCTGAAACTCGATAGATTCACCCATTACTTCAAATAAATAAAGTGATTCGCGGGGGCCGAGAGTATTATACTCCCGAGTGCCCGCCTTACGAAAGGCTTTTGGGTAAACAGCAATGAGATTTAAATCCAAATCCTCAGGATCAGCAAGAAGTCGAGAATTATTTATCACTAAGTAGGTTTTATTACCCGCGTCCCGGGATTCAGCAAGACTTTTTGGGAGTTCTTCGATCTCTATTCCCACTCCTATAACTGTTATTTCAGGTGCATTGTTTAAATAAATCTGAAGACCATCAGGCAAGGTTCCAAAGTATCCTTCGGTTCCCACAATAATTTTTTGATCTGGCCTCTGATGGTACTCCTGACGAATAATCTCGGATACTTCCTTTATTCCATATCCAGAAGTCCATTCTTCCAAATAACCCGACCTCTCGCTTCGGGGTAAATTTGCTTTTTGTGGATTTGTTAAAAGCTGAAAGTCAATAAACAAAGCATGTAAAGCAAGTAGCGCAACCAAAACTTTGGTTAAAAACTCAAGGTGTGAACCTATTTCACCTCTAAGGTGATTTAGTTTTACACGTAGGGATAACGACGCAACAATGAAAAGATATGGAAGAGAAAAGTAGATATACCGGGCGGTCATTGTTTTCGAAAATTCTGCCACTGCCAAAATCGGCAAAATTCCCCAAGCTAGGAGAATGAGAGTTTCTTTTCGAAACAGTTTCCAACCAACTAATATCCCTAAACCTATAAGTAAAACTAGAACAGATGGTCCCATCAGCCAAAAGTAATTAACAATATCCCTCAAATGAGGAATCAGAGGATCAAACGGGCTTTGAAGCATTCTTGTAATTGGAAAGACATAGTCCTTATTTCTTAGAGCAATCATTTGAAAATTTACGCCTAAACGCAAGATATTGTATATTGCAAATCCAATTACATAAGTAAAGGTAAATAAAAATACATATACGCTTAGGCGATTGAACCGCTTTTTAAAAGTTTTCGGCCAATCTGTAAGAATAAGTGCGATAGGAATGATGGCCGCGAAAAAAGATGCCGGAGATTTGGTCAGAAACGCTCCGCCAAGACAAAAGCCGGCGAGTATTGCAGTATCTAACCTAATCTTTCTGGCCGTAAGTAGCGAAAATACGAGAGTCCAGACTCCGAAAAAGGCGAGCATTGAATCTGCCAATGCCATCCTGTCAAAAAAAATAGTGAAAGGAGAAATCGCATAAATCAGAGATGCAAGTAAAGCGATTTGTACTTTTTTCTTGTCATCCTGAACTTGGTTCAGGATCTTTTCATCTTTAGATTCCGAAGATTCCGAAACCAGTTCGGAATGACTCCTATTGAAAAGAATATAAGTTAAAACAAAAACTCCTATCAGAGATCCTATACCCGTAAACACTGAAACAACTCTTGCAGCAACAAGCGGATCATGAATGATTTTTAAAAAAGGAATAACAACCCACATAAAAAGAGGTTGTTTTCCGTCAGATAGAGGAATAAAACGAAGACCGGGTTCCGCTCTCATTACTTGTGCCCAGCGAATATAAATGGCTTCGTCTCCAAAAATCGGAAGAATCGTAAGATTATAGAGACGAAGAAACAACGCCAGAACAAATATTCCCGCCCCCATTAAGAATTCCATCCTGTATATTTTCCAAAAACTTTTCATTACTAAATATCTTTATATAATCCCCTCATATCATTTAGCTTAACTCGTAAAATCTGTGTCAGCATTTCTTTAGATTCTCGGACATATCTTTGCAGCACTCCCCCTTTACTTTTACTTACATCAACATCTTCCCACTCAACCGGAACTTCTTCTATAAGATAACCCATTTTTTTAACAATATGTAAAAGTTCCACATCCCAAGAGGTAACTTTCCACCCTTTGACAATTTTTTCTTTTCTAAAATATTCCAGCTTGGGAAAACCTCTTAAAACTACATCTTTTTTAAACAACTTAAAACCGCACTGGGTATCGTCTATTTCTGGAAGGATAAAAAGTTTTCTTAAAGCAACAAAAATAATCGAGCCGATTTTTCTATAGATAGGAAAGTTTTTTCGAAGTAAACCCCTCGAGCCTATTATTGCACCAACTTTTTCTTCTATAAACGGCAGTAGTTTATTTAGCTCTTCAATAGGCGTTGACTGATCCATGTCGGTAAAAAGTACATATTCTCCTAATGCCTTTTGAATACCAAACCATAAAGTGGAAGGTTTTCCTCCGTGAGGGTTTTCAAGTAGCTTAAAATTTTTCCAGCCGGCAATTTGTGATTTAACTAAAATCCTACTTCCATCCGTACTTCCGTCATCAGATACTATTACCTCCCAAGAGAAATCTCTCTTCTCCATATACTTTTTAACTTCCCCAAGAACATTACGCTTCAAGTTCTCTTCTTCGTTATAACAAGGAATTATTATCGATAAATAGATAGATGGCTTCATAGTTAATTTATAATATTTTTCAGCGTACTTTTCAGCAATAATCAGCGCGTTTACTTCGTAAATCCAAACAAGGGATCTGTTAAATTTGAATTTTCACCGGAACAGCTTTCCTCAACTCCCTCTTTAGTATAACTTTTATGACTAGGATATATTAATCCAATTGCTCCTTTATTAACATCCGTTACAAATATGGGCTTTAAAGGAAAAACAATTGTATATACAGGTGCACCGCTATCCGGGTTTATTACTTGCATATTCTCCAGCCAGAAAAAATATCTATATCCCAAGTTGTAACCAGGATCGGTAATATAAGAAACGGAAACGCAAGAATAACCACGATCTTTCGAGTTTCTTTTTATCTCTGAAACAATATCTTTTCTCTGAATATAACCACTTTCATTTAAGTTATACGAAAAAAATTTATTTAAGTTAAAGATAAAAAAGAGAGATAAAATCATAACGCCAAAATGTCTAATCTCATTCCTTTTCAAAAGTTGCCAAATAAAGATCGAGAAAGTTAAAATCCAAATAATGGTAGCTCCGTTTAAGTAATACTCCGATACAATTTTTGAATAAGACGAAAAAAAGAAAATATATATCAAAATCCAAATAACTGCTAAAAATAATAATCTCCTATCGATTATTTTTTTAACTATTAAAAATATTAATATGGCTAAAAAGATAATAGAAACATTTTCGAAACTAAACCAAGGAAAAGTGCCCATAAAAAGTCCGTGAATATTTTTGCTCATTAAAAAACATACCCTTTGAAATTTCTCATAACCAGAAAATATCGTGTCGGATTGTGGTGTAGTTAATGAATAAAATATTGCTTTTGTTTGCTGAAATCCATGACGCACTTCAAATAATAAAAGTGGTAACGAAGTAATAAGTAATGCAATCAAACCCGAAATTAAGTTTTTGTATTCAAGTTTTTTCCCGGAAAGGTAAAGCGTAACTGGTATTAAGATAATCGGTAAAATAAGTGCAAAGTTGATATGCCAAATAAGTCCTACCAGAATTCCAAAAACTAAAAATGCTTTTTTTTGCTCATTTTTTAGAAGAAGGTTAAGCCCGTATAAAAACCATACGCTCCATAAAATAACCGGCATTGTTGGCACAACTTCACGATCATTATTTACCGTATAGAAAGAAACGGCATAAATAAAAGCTCCAATTAAGCCAACTTTTTTATCGAAAATTTGTGAGAATACAAAATAGATACTTACTATCGTCAAGAGACCAAGAAAAGTTACTAAATATGTTCCTCCGATGGGATCCATATTTGAAAAAAGGTAAAAAGGTATCTGCAAATAATAAAAAAATGGGCCAATGAATATCCCCTGAGTTGAAGTTTCTTGGCCGATTAAACGCAGGTGTTTATCAATTACCACATCTTTTATAAACCAGCCAGCCAAATCCTGATCATGGCTATACAAAAATCTTTCTCTAAGTTGATAAGTCCGGAGAAATAATCCTATCAGCAGAATTCCTATTAAAATAAGGTTATTTTTTGTGATTATCTTGATATTCATGTATTAAATTCCACAAATTACAAACTTTCTGTAAAGTTCTAATGTTTGAAAATTTTTATTTCGAATTTGGAATTTGTTTAGGATTTAGAAATTAGAATTTAGGATTTTTCAAAGACGCTTGCGTCTTTGAACTACTAGGTGTCCGTATTTAAATTCTTCTTCAACAATCCCTATTCCTTCCTGTCTTTTAAACCAGGCTTCGATTCTTTCAGGATGATCGTTGTCGGGCTCATATAAAGTGTATAAAAGAGGAACCCTTTCTTTTGTCAATCCACATAAATTTTCCCCGCAGCGCTTATCGCCTTGCCATAAAAAAAGATAGTCATACGCATACGGAATCACAGGCGGAACATAGGTGTCAACATTAAAATTTCCCCTATCCTTTGCGTCATTAAAAACTAAGTTTACAGTAGGAATTTGTTCCTCCAACGAAATTGGTCTTGTCAAAATGGTTGAAGTAAGATAGTTCTTCAAAGCTTTATAGTTTGGAGGAAAAAATTTGATAAAGAAAAAAATAACAATTAAATAACCCAACTTTTTATTCCACATTTCCCCCATTGCAATAGAAAATAAAAGTATAAAAGGCAAAAAATAACCGCTCATGTAGTAATCGTAAATATTGCCGTAGTTACCCTGAAAAAGAATATATCCAAGCATTGGAGTAACAAGAAAAATCAGAAAAAGCGGTAAAACATTCCTTTTAAATTTCTTATACTCCGATATAAGAACTGCGGCTGCAATAGTTAAGAATATTATTGCAAAAAATTTTTCTTCGAAAAGAAATTTAGATGAAAAAACACTCCAAAAATATTTGCCTCTCTCCTCTAATATAAATTTCGTAAAAGGCCGAAATGCTCTCTCCCCTAGAAATAAATTTTTAAAATTATTTAATAAAATGTTTTCGTGACGAAAATTAAAAATAAGCTGGGGCAAGAGCGTTATAAAAAATACGAGTCCGGTCAAAAAAATCAAACGTAAAACACCTCGGGGGTGGCTGAACAGACTCCCCCGAGGTGGAAGGTTCTGCCAAAGAAAAAATGTTACAAAAATCGGAATATAAAATACTGCACTTGCGCTTTCAAACTGTAAAGATACTCCAATCATCAATGCCGCTATAACCCACCAAACCCACTTACTCTTACTGTTACTGTTACTCTTACTATTCACTATTTCCCACAAACTCCATAAAAATAGTAAACTTGTTAAAAGAATAGGGTTAGGGTTTGATAGCCAACGGTTAAATGTTGCAATGTAGTAAGAAAATCCCCCAATTGTTGCAGCAATTATTCCTGCCAGTCTTGAGTGCATTTTGGCTCCGAGAATATAAAGCAGCAAAACCGCCAAAGTTCCCAGGGTTGCTAAAAAAACAGCAGGATAAACCGGATTTCCCCCCCCGAGAAGATAAAACGGAGCAATTAAATAATAGTATAAAGGCCCTAAAAATATTCCCTTAAGTCCGGTAATTGGCCCTATCAAAAAGAATTTTCCGTTATGCCAAAGATCCCAGATAACCAAAGCGTCTCTTCCCTGATCGTAATAAAATTGCAGCAAATCTCCGGTTCTATAAACCCGAACAAAAAAGGCTAACGCCAGAATCCAAAAAAGTAATGTATATGTAATCCAACCGGTAAATATCTTTTTAAGTGTCTTCACACTCAAATTTTACCACGAAATCTGTTAAAATTGCTTCATGGCAAATAATAATAGAGAGATTGAAATTAAACTTGCAATTGATTCTATGGAGAAAGTAATCACCAAACTAAAAGAAGTTGGCGCGAAGTATTTAGGGGTTGTCAAACAAAATGACATCTTATGGGATTATTCTGAAGAAGGAAAAACATTTGACGTTCTTGATCAAGCTTTAAGGTTGAGAATCGAAAAAGATAAAAAAGGCGAAAAAGCAATACTTACTTTCAAAGGTACTCCTCATATAGATAAATCTGGAACAAAGAGCCGGGATGAATTTAACTCAGAAGTCTCAAACCCAAATTCAGTAATTAAAATTCTGAAGTATATCGGATTTTATGAAGCGGTACACCTTGTAAAAAGAAGGCGTGTCTTTTCTTTAGATAATGTCGAGTGTGTAATTGATGAATTAAAATTCGGAAACTACATGGAGTTGGAAGGAAGCAAGAAAGACATTGATAAATTAATGAGAAGGTTAAATCTTGAAAAATTTTCCGTGGAACTGAAACCTTACCATTTACTTCAGTGCGAATGGGAAAAGGCTCATGAAAAATAACATTTCATCTTACTTTTATAGCATTTTCTTTAGCAAACTTTCTCGCAACCCGAAGAACTTTCTTGATAGCTTTTCGAAAGATTAATCAAAATTCACAATGAACTCCACTTTCCATCAACCTTCCCACTCGATAAAATTTTCTCTCCCATATCTATCGTCAAACCGGCATACCAGCTATCTTTGGCAAAATCCTTCAATTGTTCCTCCGTGTGGGCATCAACTCCACCGCTTTCCAGTTTATGATACGTATTAATTATTTTTTGTAATATTGCTCTTTGCCTCTTAAATTCATCTTTTATATCGTCATAAAATCCATAGACTGTTTCAGCCCCATCGATTCTATCCTCTCTTAATAATTTTTCCATTGAAGTTTCATCACACTTGTTGATCTCTGTAAACCAATGGGCAAAGAAAGCCAAACCGCCAGCCTTTCTGATAAGTTTCACACAATCGTCCAGATTTATCCGATAAAGATAGTCAACATATACATTCTTAATATAAGAGTCGTCGCTCAAGAAAAGTACATATGGATATTGATTCTCCCCTCTCTGCATCATCAGATCATATTTAACCTTTAAAGCCTCGTTTTTATTGGCATCCTGTTCCATTTTCTTTCTTAATTTTTCAATCACTTCAAGATTTTCCTCCCTTGATTTAATTGCTTGAACAATATGTGGCCTTCCAACCGCCTCACCCTTTGAAGCTTTTAAACAATCCTCTTCTGTTAGATTAAATCCTAACCCGTTAAGTCTTTTGACCATATGACTCATTCTTTCTCGTCTCGCTTCCTGTGCCATTTCACAATGCTTAATTAAATCTTTATTGAAAGGATCTACAAACAAACCCACTATATGAGGGCTAAATTTTTCCTTAAAGTCGGATGGCTTATCGGCAGATATTTCTATTCCAACAATCCACTTCGTTGGATGTTTTTTATTTTCTAATAACTCTTTGATTACTTTATCTTTCGGTAAACTATCGTGATCTGTAAACGCCACAACACCTATATTATTTTCTTCACATATATCTAATACTTGTCTATGCGTAAGAAAACCATCAGATGTTTTTGTGTGGCAATGGAGTGTTTGATATCTTTTCATTGTGTGTGAACTAATTTATATAAAATAACTCCTGCAACTTCCCATTCACCTTCTATTTTACTCCAGCCGAAATTGGCTACTTCTGTTTTCGGATTATGAGTCGGGTCACATTTTTCTTTCGGCATTTCACAAACTACAAAAAGATTATCAGCAAGAGTTTTTTCGTAATTTAAAGCGTCGATATCAAAAACCGGTTCTCCCCATCTCTCTAAGAAATATTGGTACCCGTCTTCATAATTTCTCTCCGCAATTACTGCCAGGTTGAATTTTTGACCGCCGGCTTCTTCTTTAATTTTTTCTGCAACATCAATGGCTCTTTGCATTTGCCTATTTGGCGGATATTTTAGCGGACTTCTCGCCAAATTGGTAGCTATGGCATAAATAAAAAATGTTACAAAAATTGCTTTCCAA
>LBWB01000014.1 GCA_000993405.1 Candidatus Woesebacteria bacterium GW2011_GWB1_39_12
CCCTTTATTTGTAGCAAAACTCTCACACTCTCGGTATTTAATCAACCAGCTTCCTCCGGACGATATACAGATTTTTCTTAAAGAGTTTCGAGAAAAATACCCAATCCGGACATAATAACCTGTTGCTCCAATTCCAACAATAACAATTATTAAGATTAGAAAAAGTTGGACAAAGCCTTTTGGATTTTTATTCACAAGTTATTGTTGAATCCAAATTTCAACACCTCCAATTGAATGAACTCCTGTGCCAAGAAAAGATCCTAATGTATCCGGGAATTCGTAGCCATTGCCTGGTTCAATATCTATTTTATACATGCTTATATCAATTTTTATTGTTGTGTTGGAATTATTGATTATTTTTAATTTTTGACTTGGTAGCGCTTTTGAACATCTTGGAGAGAAGATATTATCAACACCTTTAGTTACTGTAATGATTTCTTCTGGAGTTGATGTACACACTCCTGCTGCTGGAGAATCATAACCCGTAAGTTTAGATTCAGACTGACTCGCGTCTAAAAAGCGGAAAGTGGAGAGGATTTGAGAATCTGTTTGTTGGTGTGTTCCTGTAAAGGCAATCACAATAAAAAGATTCTTGGTTGGGTGGGCTATTGTTACAATTCTCTTTTTAGAGGAATTATTAACCACAGCGGTTGTTGTAGATAGGCCATTAATTATCGAATTTGTCAAAGAGTATGTAAAACCGCTATCTGAGATTTCTCTTCCCGCTACAAGTTGTGTTTCTGCATTATCATAGATATCTATATTATATATAGCTCTTACGTTTATACTATAATCAGCGGCGACAAGCTTAGCAATTGTGTCATAAAACTCCTCTTTTTTAGTATCTTTTTCTAACGTCATATCCGACGGATATTGAAAAGTAAAGCCATACTCAGAATTATTATAAGTAACCCATTGAATATTTTTTTGCACGTCGGGTTGGTTTAAGAAATTAAAAGTGGAGAGGATTTGGTTGAAAAGTATTTTATGAACGCCGTCGCTTGGGGTTAGGGTACGCAGAGAAACTACCTCGGGCTCTATAAATATGTATGCGCTTGTTTCATTAATTAGTACTTTATGACCATGAATGGTTGTTTCCTCCATATTATTAAGGTTGTTAATTATTACCTGTCTCCTTTCTTCCGGGTCAAAGGGCACAGGTGATGTGTTAGATAGCTCATCGATGATAGCTTCTCTAAACGAAAGATTTTGGTTGTTCGCGAACTCTCTCAGTTCAACATTTCCTGGTTCAGTACTAGTAATTATATTATCTCTTCCCTTGTCTATACCAAATATTATTAACCATTCTTCCCCTTTGCCTCCATAAGATTGTTTTTGAACCCAGACTTGCGGATACTTAAAAACGAATCCATGCTTTTTATTTCGGTAAGTTTTCCAATTTGCAGTCGTTTTTAGTGTTGGAGTGGGTGTTGGAGCAAGTCTTTGTTGAGGAGTTAATCTTATCTGCCCATTTTTATATGCCCAATATCCAATTCCTGTTATTAATACAAAAGAAAGGATTAGTGAAAGAAGAAATTGTGCATAGCCTTTTGAATTTTTATCCATTATCTAATATGTGATTCCACGATAATTAGGACAATTAGCCTTATACCATTCAATTGCTTCAGGAGATGTGTCTTGTGAACAACCACCATAACGGGTTGGTTTATCTGGCCCAGGCATACAGTCAATCAATCCATTTTCAGGGCATTTGTAGATAGATGCAGAAGTGGGGGTTGGTTCTTCTAAAAATTTAAAAGTGGAGAGGATTTGGTCAAGTTCTTTCTGGGTCTCTTCTTGTTGTGGATAATAATCACTCTCTTTAACGGTGTTCCAATCTCCCGAAACAACAATGGTGGATAATATCTCATAACATATATCATCTTTCATTGTCCTATAAAGTACTGATTGGTAGCGTGTGCCCAGTGCTGCACCACCGCGGTTTACTGTTCGGAAAATAGTATTATTTATAGTTTTTTCATCTTTCATTTCTGTATTGTCCCACCATTTTTTGTAGCATTTCCATCTTGGGATCTCCTCGAAATTTACTGTAAGGTATGGAGTGTGATTATAATTTGTTCGCGAAAATGTGGGACCGGAAAGAGAAACAAGGTTATTAGTAAGGTAAACAGTTCCATCAGCAGGTTTTTCGAGTTTTTTATATGTGGATGGATACTTTATGTTTATGTCGGAAGCGTTGGGGAGAAATTTAAATGTGGAGAGGATTTGGTCTACACCCTGATTCCCGTCACGGTCCAAGATTTCAATGAATTCTTTCGTTGTTTGTGGAAGGAAGATATACCTTGAATAACTATTAGTCATGAATTCATACCCTGAGTATGCATATCCTTCAATGTTGCCTATTATAATATTGCTTAAATTTTCTGTTACATTAAAACGGAGATTTTTATTATATCTAACCTGTTCTTCTGCAAATTCTTTCAGGCTTTGATTATCTAATGTTTTGGGAATAAAGATTAAATCAATCTCAATAAATTGTACGGGGATGGTGTCAGACTTATCTGGATATTCAAGAAAAACGCTGTTAACTTTTCCCTTACTAATTATTCCACCAGTAGGATATTTGAACTCAAAACCGTACTCCTCGTTTCTATATGTTTTCCAGTTTGCCAAGTTACCATCCGGTACCTGGCTTACAGTTTCGCCTATACCTGCAGTTGGAGTAGGACTTCTCGAACCTGTATTTTGGAAGTTTAGATTGTTGTCGGTTTTAAGTGAAGAAACAATAATTAGAATTAATAAAAGCGTAGGAATAAAAAAGAGCAGTAATATTAATTTTTTCTTAGGAAATGGTTTTGTTACAAATGTTTTCATTGATAGGAATAAGTTTTTAAAGAAGTTAGACTTGTTTGAAAGTAGAGAAAATATAAGAATTGCAATAGGAATCGCCAGAATAACTGCCAATTGGGGAATGAGAAACATTAAACCAAAGCAACCAAATCCCTCACACCCCCAAACTTCCGTAGGAATTCGTAGGAGAATAAAAAAGGAAATAAAAAGCGACACTGCAAATATTGGGATAAGCAAAAGATATTTAAGGTACTTTTTCATTTATCGATTATTTTTGTCTGTTGACGACGATTCTAAAAATTTAAAAGTGGAGAGGATTTGGTCGAAATATGGTTCATATTTTTTATCTGTATACATGCTAAAACCGAACGTAAATGTATTGTCACCATTTTTCACTTTTGCAATATAGCGGAAGACAGAAGTTCCGCTTTTATACTTCTTAATTTCTATCTCTTGACCACTTACTGTAATGTTTCTTACGGTTTTAAAATCAGCTATTACAGAATTGATAGTTGATTTGCTATTGGTAACTGTAATTGATACGGATTGGTCATTATCAGAAACGCCCAGTGGATTGAAGTAGACGTAGTCTTGGTTAAGTTCTTTGTAAATCCAGTTCTCAGGGTATTTAACAAGATAACTATGTTTCGTATTTATATATTCTATCCAATTTGCAGTTTCATCTGTGGCTGGAGTAGGAGAAAGATTCCCTTGAGGAATCAATTTTATCTGCCCGTTTTTGTAGGCATAATATCCGATCCCCGCTAAAACAATCAAAGCTAAAATTAATGGAACGAGAAGATGCACAAATCCTCGGGCGTTTTGTTTCATCAAATTTATTGTATCACTTGCTTGACACGATCAACAATCTGTAATAACATTGTTATAACCCATGCACCAAAACAGAGTTTGGTACGGGGCTAAAAGTATGCAAATACAGACTGTCTTTAAAGCAGGAAATAGTAATGTTGTTGCAATCCCGAAGGATCTCTCTAAGGAGTTGGGATTCAAATCCGGACAAAAAGTAGTTGTGGAAAAAACCGATTCTGAAGACCTTTTAGTTAGAAAAGTATCAAAAACTAAGAGTGTAAAACTTTCTCCCGATTTGGAGTTTAAAAGGTGGTGGAAGGAGTTCTTGAAAGAGAACGCAGAAATCCTAGATGAGCTTGCAATACGTTGACATTGGCCAAGTCTATCTGATTCATCAGTTAATTATTAAGCGTGCCGGCGCTAAAGCTGGGATTCGTGATTTTACTCTTCTTCACTCTGCGGTTGAACGACCTAAAGCAACTTTTCAAGGTAAGGATTTATATCCCGATATTTTTAGTAAAGCTGCGGCATTACTTCAATCTCTTTGTCTAAACCACCCCTTTACTGATGGGAATAAACGTACTGCCTGGACTGCAACTCATAAGTTTTTATGGGATAATGGTTATCACTTGAGATCTAAGAAAGAAGAAGCTACTAAATTTGTGATTTGGGTAGATAACTCAAAACCTGAACTTCCCAAAATTTCCTCTTGGCTCAAAAAACATTCAGAAAAAATCAATCAAGGAATTTGAAAGTGGAGAGGATTTGGTCTATTTCTTTTCCATATCCTCCTCTGTTCTCATCGGAGTAGTTAGTGATCAATACAAAAAGAAATTTTGCTTCATCTAATGGGAGAAAAATGCACTCTTGTTGCACGAGGAAAGGGCAGGGATAGGAAAATCCATTTACACCCCCAAGAGTAATAGATTTTATGTCGTTGTAATTTGGAGTTTCCCCCTCGTTTATTTTAGTTGAAGAGTACTCTTCTTTTACCTGGTCTTGAAGTGATTTTTGTTCTAATTTTCGTATTTTTAAACCTATACTTGTGGGTATTGTTGGTAAATCTGGATCACCACTGTCTGGTGAAGGAAAGATAAGCCCAAAGTTGTTGACATCACCCGTTAGAGTGTAAGTAGCCGGTACAACAATCTCAAAGTTACCTATTGGGTTTGTTATTTTTATATCTCCAGTTGGAAGCTCTAAGGTTTGAAGATCATTAATTGTTAGTGTTGGTAGTTGTGTAGGTGGAAGGTTTGAGATCTCGATAGTCTTTTCTGTTGGTTGGTTTATCTTTATCTGCCCGTTTTTGTATGCATAATACCCAATTCCCACAACTGTAATTAAGACAAGAACCAATATTAGAAAAAGATGGGCAAAACCTTTTTGATTTCTGTTCATCAATTATTCCAAGGTCTATCTGGGTGTTTTTCTAAAATATATTCGTAGCGATCGACTCTTTTCCCTGTCAGTTCGTTAAATAATGGTGTGCCACCCGCATATATTGAGTCTTTGGGGTCGCCATATTCATTTAGGTCTTTTTCTTTTATCCAATTATCGATAAGTACCTTTTCTTGTTCCGTAGCAGGAGTACCTAGAAACTTGAAAGTGGAGAGGATTTGGTTGAAAATTTCAATTTCACTAAGGTTTTCTGATGTAGTTTGAAATTTATATATGAAGCCGTCCTTTTCAAACATCGCGTTTGAAATGATCTGGGTTTCCGACATTAGAGTTAGTTGGTAAGCTTCGTAACCTGCAATAGAGATTTTATTATATTCGCCTGACAAACCATCAAATTCTCCCTCGAGAGGTTTGTTGTTTTGAAGCCTATTTTCAACATCGTTTCTGTATGTTAAATATAATTCTTTACTAATTTTATTGTCAGAGATATCTATTATAATGCTAGTTTCCTTCCCATTTTGGATTTTTTTAAATTCTATTATCTCTTCTTCACCTTTCACTTGTTCGTAGTTATTTATTATGAAATCACCGGGGTATTTAGCGGAATAATTGAACTTACTATTGGTATATATTTGCCAGTTGGCCGTTACGTTAGGGGTGGGAGTGGGTTGTTGGGTAATAGTGGAGGAAGTTTGAGATTGGGCTGGGTCTCTCAGTTTCTGGGTTTTGAAAAGGATAAGTGAAACTGCGATTACTAAAGACATGAACAGCAGTAAAAGACCGAGAAGTAAAACTTTTTTATTGAATTTTTGGGGAGGAGGGGTGGGTGGTACAGGAGGTACAGGGGGAGTGGGAAGCGTAGGAGGTTGAGGGGACTGAGTTAGTGAAGATGGCTGATTAACGGTTTGTCCTTGAGGTTGGAAATTAGAGTCTGGTTGGTTTTCAGGAGGCATTAATAAGATTATATATTATTCAGAAGCTTTTCTGATAACGGGGTAGCTTATTTTGGCAGAAGCACTTGCGATTGGACCCCACATAATCTTACTTCTCGCCTTTACAATTCTATTCGAATACGGCTCGAAGAGCGATTTAGCGGGGCGCAGCAATCAAGGGATAATTTATCTTCGCTGACGCTGAAGCAATAGGGCAGTCTAGGCAGACCAGGGTTCCAAGCGGGTCGAGCAAAAACGGTCGGTTCTGGGTTTCGATAAGTTCAGGTGGAAGTTCAGGGTAGGCGAGCGCACCATTTGTTTTATCTATCTGCACGTCTTTAGTGCCGGTTTCAATACCTGCCCCGACTTTGTCTTTCAGAAAATACTCAAATCTGGTCGGACATCCCGGAGAATCAGGGTTGTCGGGAAGATTACCCGTAGTTGCACAAACATTTGCGCCAACCACACCTTGTGGTTGCTTCGGCCAGGCGTGACCATCATCCTCGGGATTGTAAAATCCTTCTTCTGCTTTATCTAAAACCTTCCTCATAATTGAGTTCCAAATTGGGGATGCGCCGGAAACCCCTGAAACAGCCCCACTCATTTCGGAGTTATCGTTATTTCCGACCCAGGAAAGGGTCAGAGCATATTCTGTGTAGCCAATCGTCCAGTTATCACGTCTGTCATTTGTGGTACCGGTTTTTACGGAGACTTCGGGATGGCCTCTTACATTGAGAAATGAACTTTCTCCAAAGGCGGCACTTCTGGCATTATTGTCGTGAAGTATATGAGAAATAAGAAAAGTCACATCAGAAGTTAAGATCCTATCTCCGGTAAGTTCAATTTCTTTTGTATTAACTTCTTCCAAAACCTTTCCTTTCCAGTCAGTTACTTTCAAAATTGAAATAAGAGGTTGTTTTATGCCTTGGTTGGCGAAAACTCCAAAAGCAGTGGCCATATCATATGGCACGACTTCTCCTCCTCCCAGAGTCAGAGAAAGCCCGTAATTTTTGGGGTCGGTAAATGTTGTTATTCCCATCTTAGTTGCAAAATCAATAAAGTTTTCAAGCCCGTTTAAAGCTAAAACTCTGACAGCCGGAATATTATAAGAGTTTCCCAGGGCAAACCGAGCCTGTTGTGCGCCATGAAATGTACCGTCGTAGTTAACGGGGCAATATGCTTTTTGGCCTGTTACCGAGAAACAGCTGGGTACGTCGGCAAGCGGCGTTGAAAGACTGATTTTCTTGTCTTTAATGGCCAGCGCATAATTAAGGGGTTTTATGGACGAACCCGGCTGTCTTTTGGCAAAAACGATATTTACTTTTCCGTCTTCATCCTCTGCAAAATAGTCTTTTGAGCCTACCATTGCTAAGATTTCGCCCGTTGCGGGTCTTGTTACAAGTGCCGCTCCGTTTCCAACATTTTGTTTTTTGAGTTTGGCAACTTCTGTTGCTACAGCGACCTCTGCAAATTCCTGAAGCTCAAGATCAAGCGTGGTTGTTACTCTTAACCCTCCTTTTTCGGTAGTTGCCTCCCCGTACTTTTCGGCCAGCAAATTTTTTACCCAGAGCGCAAAATGCGGCGCCCGTAACTTTTCCGGTTCGGCATATTTAAGCTCTTCTTCTTTGGCCTTATCGGCGTCTTCTTGGATAATATAACCTTCCTCGACCATTTGCATAAGAACAACTTCCTGTCTTCCTTTTGAAAGTTCGGGATGGGCGCCATATGGAGAGTAGTAAGAAGGCGCAGCAGGAAGTCCTGCCAGAAGAGTTGCTTCAGCCAGTGTTAAATCTTTTGCATTTTTGCCGAAATAAGTTTCAGACGCCGCCCCTATTCCGTAAGAAGTACCACCGTATGGGATTTGGTTGAGGTACATTTCCAGTATTTGGTCTTTAGAATAAATTGTTTCGACGACCAAGGTGAGCGCGAACTCCCTAATTTTTCTTTTCAAAGTTCGCTCGGGAGTAAGTAGTGCATTTTTGATAAGTTGCTGAGTCAGGGTTGATCCTCCTTGGAGTTTTTGTTTGACTAATGTTTTGTATACTGCTCGCATGACTCCAGTGAATGAAACTCCATAGTGTTTATAAAAGTCCTTATCCTCAATAGCGACTGTCGATTCCCAGATATAATCAGGAAGTTCGTCTAGCTTAACAGGCGTAGATTTTCTCTCCGCATAGATTTCGTAGATGAGCTTTCCATTCCTGTCGAATAGTTTTGTGGAGACCGGAACTTCCTCCTTACTTAGTTTTGTCGGAAGCGGTATTCCCCAAAAAAGCCACGAGAATATTGCGGATAAAATTCCTAAGAAGAGTACTTTTTTCCAGAGTCTTACATTTTTGAAGAGACTTCTTATCTTTGATTTCTTTTCTGATCTTGGCTGATGTTTTTTGTTTCTTGACTCTTTAGTTTTTAAGTTCTTTAGTTTTTTAGTTTTTGTTTTCGCCATGTTCTCAATTATACCTTTAAAGATTCAAAAGTACGACTAAATTTGATACTATGAGAATTATGAATTCTCTTTTGAATGAAAGGAACTGGTGGAGTTATATTCACGAAGATCTGCAGGAGCTTCTTAAGCAAGCTTCGCTTCTTGTTGATAAGGTGGGGTCATGGGATGAAAAATTTCATGATTACGCCTTTATTGTTTTCCCTGCTGCCAAAGCCTATGAGGGATTCCTGAAGACTTTATTCCATGATTTGGGTTTTATAACAGATGAGGACTTTTTGGGAAAAAGATTTAGAGTTGGGAAAGCGTTAAATCCCAGTCTTGATTTACATCTTCGGGAGAAAGAGGGAGTTTACGACAGATTGGTCGACTTTTGTCAGGGAAAGACTCTTCCCGACAAGTTATGGGAAACATGGAGCAGGGGAAGAAATCTTCTTTTCCACTGGTTTCCTAATGAGAGAAATGTAATTACTTATGATGAAGCAAGAGATAGAGTTAATGAAATTCTCGAAACTATGGATTTCGCATTTAAGGAGTGTAAAATAAATAGGTAATAAGATGCCTAAGAAAGAAGTAGTCATTAAGAATGTAACAATTTTGGCCGCGTACCTTCTGGTAGTCTGGGGATTTTATCGCTTTCTTTTTAAACTACCGGAAGAGGTCGAGGAACTTTTTATTAAACCGCTTCTTTGGCTTACTCCCGTAATCTATCTTGTTAGAAAAGAACGTAGCGGAATTTCTTCCTTGGGAATTAGCTCAAAAAATTTATTTCCGTCCTTATATATATCGCTTGCCCTGGGAGCAGTATTTGCAATAGAGGGGGTTTTTATAAATCTCATCAAATATGGCGGAGTGGATTTTTCTGCAAATCTTGGAGATAAATCCTTTTTTTGGGCGATAGGCCTTTCACTTGCAACGGCGGTGACGGAAGAAATTACTTTCAGGGGATATCTTTTCAATAGGGTCTGGAGCGTAATGGGGACAGAATGGAGAGCAAATTTCCTGACTAGTTTTGTCTGGGCTTTGGTTCATATTCCGGTTGCTATATTTTGGTGGGACTTGAACCTTCAAGGAACTTTGATCCTTCTTCTTCTAACAACAATTTTTGGCATAGGATCCGCATTTGTCTTTGCCAGAACGAAAAACGTGGCCTCATCAATCCTCCTTCATTTTCTTTGGGAATGGCCGATTGTGCTTTTTAGATGACAAATAATTTGTCTTCAAATTAGCTTCGGAGTAGAATTTAGACAGTGAGGGTCAAAGATCCGCGTTACGATTTCTATATTACAGTTTCAGCCCATATTATTATCGTGGATAAAAACAAAAGAATTTTGATGGCAAAACGACCGGAAACTTGGGAGTGGGCACCGGGAAGATGGGGCCTAACCGGAGGAAAGGTTTACCAACATGAATCTTTCAGGAACACCATTAGAAGAAAAACAAAGCAAGAGCTTGGTTTTGTACTGTTACCTGAAGGATTATACCAAGTTAAACAATTAATTATAAAAGACAAACAAGCTTTTATGTTTTTTTTCGTTGCAAAGAGTAAAGGACTAAAATTGACAGGCAAAATGATTGATTACAAGTGGTTCAATGCCAAAGACTTGAATAAATTACCATCAAATAGATTTGCCGAGTTTTTCTACAAGAAAATGCTAACCGAGTTTTTAGAAAAAGACTCCAAGTTATTACCAATTAATATGGTCGAGAGTTTAAATTATATAACTTTAGGCGATACGACAAGTTATAAAGATTGGTTTAACGGGATAATAAATAAAAATTACGACCCAAATAAAATCGCAGACTTTAGAAAGTGGAAAAAGAATAATTTGTCTTCAAATTAGCCCCGGGAAAATTTACCTTTGAACATTTCGCTTTCTGGAATAAAATGAATTGATGAAACAGATCTATTTTTACAAAACGACTTCAGGGAGAGAGGTAATAGCTGAATTTATCGATAGATTAGACGAAATTACAAAGAGCAGAGTTAGAAACGGAATTAGAATTTTGGAGAAGCACGGTTTGGAACTTTTAAAAAATCGGTCGGTTAAGAAAATTACTACAAGACCTGACATTTTCGAATTAAGGATTGTTGGTAAAAAGCAAATAAGAATTTTATTTACTATTTATGACGCGAACACTTACTTATTAATTCACATCTTTGTTAAAAAGACGCAAAAAACTCCAATTGAAGATATTAAACTTGCTCAAAAAAGAGCGAAAGAGTATATTTGAGTATTGACAGAATATAATAAATTTGATATATTTCAGGCATGAAAAGAGATATTAAGGAACTAACTAGCTGGAGAAGTTACGAAAAAGAACTCTTAAAAGATGAGAAGTTTTTAAAAGTGGCTAAGGATTTGGAGTCCGAGTTTGTGTTAGCTGATAGTTTGATAAGAGCTAGAAAGAAAAAGAGGTTAACACAGGTAGAATTAGCGAAAAAGATTGGGACAAAACAACCAGTAATTTCTAAGCTTGAAACCGCAAGCTCGAAACCCTCCCTCTCACTATTAAAAAGAATTGCCCAGGCTCTAGATACCAGACTCACTGTGAAGTTTGAGTAATAATTGAAAGTTTGTCTTCAAACTAGATCCATAAGCAGCTGTGGTAATATAAACATAACAATGACATCGATTTAAATAGAAAAAAATATGAGAAAAACAAAAAATAGGGATCCTTTTAAGAACCTCGTCTTGGATGATTATGAGAAAGAGATAGAAGAAGCCTTTGAAAAAGGCAAATTTGTTCGTGTTGAAAACTATGAAGAAACAAAAAAAATGTTTCAGGAAGCGGCTAGGAATTATAAAGAGTTGCAAAAAACAAAGCGAATCAGTTTAAGAGTAAAAAATGAGGATATTATAAAAGTCAAAGCTAAAGCAAAAAGAGTTAATATTCCTTACCAAAGACTTTTAAATGCCTTAATACATAAATATGCTGAAGGTAAAACCTCGATAAATATTTAAAATAATTTGTCCCAGGGACGTTCGACGTCCTTCAAATTAGCTTCATGATCTATTGTTTCAGATTGAAAGGATTGAAGTTTTTCTTAAGAAGGTTTTTCAGAGGGATGAACAAGGGTGAGGGGAGTTCTCCCCATTTGTACCATTCTACCCTTTCTATATTTTCAGTCTCATTAATTTTTATTTTATCTCCAGAGTAGTCTGCAACAACAAAAATAGTTATATAATGCTTCTTTTCTTTGGGAAATATATCATTAGTAAAGATAGCGGCAAAAGGATTTTTAATTCTAATGTTTATTTCTTCTAGTACTTCACGCCTTGCACACTCTTCTGGCGATTCGTTGAATTCCAAATGACCCCCTATAAAGGCCCAAGTTCCATCACCGTGTGCGTTCTTTCTTTTTAAAAGAAGAACTTTGTCTTTGCTTTTAATAATGGTTCCTACCCCAACCTTAGGGAATTTTGTCATTTGCTATATTATAAAACAAAATATAAAAAATAAATTTGTCTTCAAATTAGCGTTTTAATTAAGGATGGTTTATTAGTACAGGTTCCATCTTTTTAGTAAGTCCTTTAATATAAAATCTTGCTTTCCAATCCAAAGCTCCAGCCTTTTCCGACAAAGCAGCATAGAGTCTAGAACAGTCGTGAATTTCTCCTTTTCTCCACTCTTGAATTGTTGGGTTGGTTTCCACCAAAGCCGGGTTGAGCATGAGTTCTTCTAAACCTAAACCGCTTGTTGAAAGAACTTCGGAGGGAATATAACAAATACCTCTGGGAAAATCCTCGTTGAGACTTGCTGTTTCTGAATTAAACATTCTTCCCAGGATTTGGGAGAGTTCTGGTATCTGTTCTTCACGAGCTGAGGAGCTGAGTGCAATTAACATGATATTGTGGGGTTTGCCAAAAGAATTTGCGTAGAGGTTGCTCAACTCTTGTTGAGTCGAAACGGTTTTGTTGACTCGGCGAAGATATTCGGTTTGCATGGCGTCGAGAAAGACAGTTAAATCGTCCCGTATGTTGTCGCTCTGTTTTTGAACCCTTTCTAATTTTGCGACTACCCGCTTAAGTAAAAATTCTATTGTTAAACCTTTGATTACGTTTCTTCCTCTTGTTTTAATAATTTCTTTTTGAGCTTGGACTAAATCTACATAACTGGAGTAACCTGTAGGTAAGCGTTCGTGGCCGTCGGCAACATCGTCATTCCAGCGACCCAGGGTGTAGGAGGGTAGGGCTGCGGGAAAGGAGCCGTGGCCGGATACCGGGCCGATGTAAGCTCTAGTCAGGGGGTTGAAATTGGAAAGAATGTGAAGCGTAGTATGTAAATCTGTATATTTGCCTGGGGCACGTTGTTCTAATACCCAGTACCGATTTTCTAATAGCAAATATTCGACATATTCATTCGGCAACCGCCTGACTACCCATTCTTGAACTTTAGGGTCATTTGCAAAATTTGATAACGAGTTTCTCGCGGCCTCTAGCATTTTAAAATAACACTCTATTTTAACTCAAGAGTTTATGAAGTGTTTATAAAAAAACTTGAGAGAAATAATTTGTCCTTGGAACGTTCGACGTCCTTCAAATTAGCTACGACTTGATATACTTCAATTATGAATATTAGATTGGCTAGAGTTACTGACTACGAGACGTTGAAGAAGATTAAACCTTCTATAAGCGATAGAATCATTGAAGAAAGGTTAAGTAGACAGGAGGAAGGAAAAGTGGAATTTATGATTTTGGAAGATAATAATGAACCTGTCAGTTTTGTTCTTTTGAAATGGGAAGGTAAGAAAACTCATCCTGAATACCCGGATATGGAAGATCTTTATACAAAGGGAGAATTCAGAAGGAAAGGTTATGCAACATTACTAATTAAAGAATGCGAGAAAAGGGTGAAAGAAAAAGGTTTAAAAAAAATAGGTATGGCAGTAAATCCAGATAAAAATTCAAAAGTAAAAGTTTTTTATGAGAAGTTGGGATATAGGCATGATGGAGGCAAACTTTATGTTGACGCTGTTTATAATGGAGTTGAAGATTGGGTAATTGATTTAGAAAAAGAAATTTAAAGAACTCATTTCCTCCCCCCAGGGGTCATACGTCGCCAAGGTTTTGTAGACGGCGCGCAAACAAGCGCGGTTGTATATTTTCTTGAATCCGAATCAAAGTTGCGATACTATACAGATACTTCTATGTTTCGAAAAATTGTAGTTTCGTCTCTAGTACTTGCCTTTGCTTTTGGTATACTCCTAATTTCTATTTTTAGAACTGCGTCCGTAAAATATCAATTTAACAATACTGGAAAGCAAATAAACGCCAAAGTTTTAGAGGGGGTAACCGAGCTTGTCGATTATAACCTTCCTTTCCCGGGCAAAGTCCTTCCCGATAGTCCTTTATGGTCTTTGAAAGCCCTTCGGGATCGAATATGGCTTTTGGTGACGACAAATCCGTCAAGAAAAGCTGAACTAAAACTTCTTTTTGCGGACAAAAGACTTGGAAGTGCAATAGTTTTGTTTGACAAAGAGAAATTTGAGGAGGGGCTGACAACGTTGACGAAAGCCGAGAAGTATCTTGAGGAAGCGGGGTGGCAGGAAGAGGAGAATAGGAAAAAGGGTATTGAAACCTCAGACTTCTTGCAAATTTTAGCCAAGGCGTCCCTCAAGCATTACGAAGTGATGCAAAACATTCTTACTATAGCTCCTGAAGAGGCAAGGCCTACAATTATACAAACTCAGGATTATTCTAAAAAAGCTTTCGAAAATTCCAGAAATGCTCTTTTGGAAAAGGGTAAGAGCGCTCCAGAAAACCCATTTGATTGGTAAAAAACTTAATCTTTGTATACTTTATTTGAAGAGTTGCCAACAAAAACTTTTCAGAATTTCGTTTCTCTTTAAAAAACCTCTTTGTTGGTTGAAAAAGCTGGCCTCGCGACGAACCTGAATTGATATATTATGACCCAAATATTAGTAGTTGACTTTCTAGATCTGGGGTTTAAACATGTTTATTGTCACTACTGGTAGTGAGTTTTGTTTACACGTATGAAATATGAAGTGTCCTTTTTGTGCTAACGCAGAAACCGACGTTCTTGAATCAAGGGTAGTCGAGGACGGGAGCATAATAAGAAGAAGAAGAAAGTGCAGTAAATGCGGTAAAAGATTTACGACCTACGAGAAAGTCAAAGGAAATGCGCTTTGGGTAATGAAAAAGGATGGAAGAAGAGAAGCGTTTGAGAGGGAGAAAGTTAAAAGAGGAATCTTGAGGGCAGTAGAGAAACGTCCGATTTCGATGGATTTGGTGGACGACATCGTAGAGAGAGTTGAAAGGGAGATGTTAAGGAAAGAAAAAGAAGAGGTAGGTTCTAAAGCAATCGGTCGGGCAGTTTTAAAAAGACTTAAGAGGGTGGATAAAGTCGCCTGGCTTCGCTTCGCAAGCGTTTATCTGGAATTTGAAGATCTGGAGGATTTTGCAAGAGCAATTAAAACCTAAAAAATATGACCAGAAAAACAAAAAATCGAAAAAGATCGGTTACAAATGGCCAAGGAAAGCTAACTCTTGATAATTTTAACCCCCCACCCTACGAGAGGGTTTTGAAAAGCATCTCGGCAAAACTTGGCAAAAGTCCAAAACTTCCTAAAGACCTTCCCAAGGGAGATTGGACCGAGCAAGCTGTGAGGGTTCTTAAAGAAAGATATTTAAGAAAAGACGAAGAAGGACGTGTGATTGAAACCCCGGATGAGATGTGCTGGCGGGTTGCCTGGGATATAGCCTCAAGCGAAGTTCTTTGGGGTAAGAATAAAAAAGAGGTTAAAGATATTGCCTCGAAATTTTATAAGCTTCTGGCCTCACACGAATTTTTGCCTAACTCTCCAACTTTGATGAACGCAGGAACAGGAAACGGTCTTCAATATTCAGCATGTTTTGTGCTTCCGGTCGAGGATTCTTTGGTTGGAATTTTTGATGCCATTAAATATCAAGCATTGATTCATCAAACCGGGGGAGGAACGGGTTTTGCCTTTAGCCGTTTGAGACCAAATGGAGCAATGGTTAAATCCAGTCGCGGCATCGCCTCAGGACCTGTATCTTTTATGAAAATTTTTGATGCGGCGACAAATGAGATTAAACAAGGCGGAAAAAGAAGAGGTGCCAATATGGGAATTTTGCGAGTAGACCATCCTGATATTCTGGAATTTATCCATTGTAAAGAGGAAGGTGGAATTACCAATTTTAATATTTCGGTAACAATAACAGATGAGTTTATGAAGGCTTATGAAAAAGACGGCGAATATAATCTGATTGACCCCAGAAATAAAGAGGTTGTCGGAAGGCTTTCTGCACGCAAAGTTTTCGATGAAATAGCTGAAGGTGCTTGGAGGACAGGGGATCCCGGCCTTGTCTTTATCGACAGAATCAATAGAGGGACAGCCAATCCTGTTCCTTCCTTAGGTCCTGTTGAATCAACGAATCCATGTGGTGAACAGCCTTTATATCCTTACGACTCTTGCAACTTAGGAAGCATCTTTTTGAATAATTTTGTTACAAGTAAAAATGAGGTTGACTGGGACAAACTTAAAAGAGTTACACGCTTAAGCGTCAGGTTTTTAGATAGCGTGATAGAAATGAATCCATACCCCCTTGATGATATCCGGAGAGTATCTCTCGCGATCCGAAGAATCGGGCTTGGAGTAGGCGGATGGGCGGATATGCTTGTCGAACTGGGAATTCCTTATGATTCCGATGAGGCGCTTGAATTGGGAGAAAAAATTATGAAGATTATTCAAGACGAGGCAGTTTTAGCGAGTCAGGAACTCACAAAGGAAAGGGGACCTTTTCCGATGTTTCCTGTGAGTATATATAAAGATGAGAAATTTAGGAGAAATTCTACGGTTACAACGATTGCTCCGACAGGTTCAATCTCGATTATTGCAGGTGCTTCGTCCGGAATCGAGCCTTTGTTTGCAATTGCATATCAGCATATAGTTCGCGATAAACACCTGGACAGAACTCTTACTTTTGTCAATCCAAAATTTGAGAAAGTGGCAAAGGATGGTGGCTTTTGGACGGATGGGGTAAGAGAAAATGTTGGGGAACACGGTGTCATCCAAGATATAAAAGAAATTCCTTCCGACATACGAAAGATTTTTAGAACGGCGCATGAGATTCATCATGACTGGCACATAAAACACCAGGCAGTGTTTCAGAAATACACAGAAAATGCCGTAAGTAAAACTATCAACATGGCCAATAGTGTTACAGTTAATGACATAAAAGAAGCATACCTTTTAGCTTGGAAAACCGATTGCAAAGGGATAACAGTCTTTCGGGATGGTTGCAAGGATGCACAGGTTCTTAATTTAGGAGTAAACGGTAAAAAGATAATAGAGGAAAAATTTGAACAAAAACCTGCAGGCATTGCTTTCAGCGAAGTTGATCTAGATGGAGAGACTGTCCAGGAGCGACCGTTTGTGATAACGGGTTCAACATATAGGCTCGCAACACCGGTTGGGACGGCATTTGTAACCATAAATCAGGATGAGAAGGGCGAGCCTTTAGAACTTTTTGTTAATGTAGGCAAAGCAGGAAGTGATGTGACCGCCATGGCGGAAGCGCTTGGTCGTACTATTTCTACCTCCTTGAGATTCAGGGGGAACCTGAGCAGGCTTGAGCGTGCCAAAGAAATAGCACTTCAACTGGCAGGAATTGGTGGAAGGCGCTCGGTTGGGTTCGGTCCTAATAAAATACTCTCCCTGCCCGATGCGGTTTCCTATGCTTTATCAAAGCACTTCAACTTTAAGGTCAATGGATTTATATTGGATGAGAAGACTTACACGAATGGCCAAGGGGTTTATTTAGATGGGGAGACGAAAAATGTTGATGCTAAAGCTGGGATCCAGTCGGACTTAGCTGGAGCTGTTATGTCGGCACAAAATCCTGCTCGCCAGGTCCCGCCTCCGGCGGGAGATGACCACACAACGGCTTCGGCTGAGTTCAACTTGACCCCAGCAGAGTCGGGCTCGGCACCAGCTGATCAGCTTCCTTTGGATTCTCCCCAGGCTGGGGTGGGCGGGAGAGATATCTGTCCTTCTTGCGGGGCAAGCGCCTACGTTTATGAAGAAGGTTGTGCCAAATGCTTCTCCTGTGGATACTCTGAGTGTTAAATTTTAGTTTTTATGGTCTGAAATAATTAAATAAAACAAAAGACTTGCCTGCCCACTTGTCTGTGAGGCAGACAAGATAGAAAGGAGGCAGCTGAAAGGCTGCCTGTTTTGTAATGAAAAATAGAAACATCGACCCAGAGGAACTTTATAAGGATACGAAGAAGAAGTTGATATGGGCTCCCGTCTATCCTATTTTAGTGAGACTTAGTAAAAAGGGACAGACTATATTTATGATTGTCGTGATTATTTTTGTATTTTTTATTATAGCAACTTGGCTTTTGTTTGATGATCAAATTAAGAAAAAGGCAAATGCCGTCCTAGGAGTGGATACGGGTGAAAAAATCCTAGAGAAAGGTGATGAGTCTCATAGCGATAATAACCTAGCTAAAGATAATATAGAGAAAGATCGGATAGATAATAAATGTAAAGGTGCGCAATTCGGCATATTCAGCGACTATTTCGAACCAGTTGGAAATGAAAGATTTTACAAGGAAGAAGTGGGAGTTTCGGCTCGAAACACAGAATATTATCAGGCTTCGTACAAAAGTAACTGGGCCTGTAATATACCTTTTGTTGCGCAGGTAGTTGCGATTCCTTTATCGGGCCAGTCTTTTGGATTGTTTTTTGAGTACGAAGACGTTTTTAGGGTCTTGGTGGGAGATGGAGACAGGGTTACATTAAAGGTGGAGCAGAATAAACTGAAGGATAGAAAAAGTGAATGGCAACCAGTTCTTGATAAAGATGGCAAAGAAAGGCAAAAACTGGGAAACCAGATCGCGGATGGAGAAGAAGTTACACTCGAAATTAAAGTAAAAGAGAGCGACGGGAAGATTGTTTTACACATAAATGTTTACCACTCAAAGTTTCAAAATGTGGAACCATTTGACTACGTTTTTACCCCTAACGCAATTAATATCCAAGCCCCACAGCCGAGGAATTTTAGAGTTGGTCTTAATGATTTTAGATTTAAGGGAACAGGATCTGTTTTAGACTTAAAGACTTTATCTGTTGATGAGAGGGAATGATAGAATAGCCTATGGTTATTTATACAAAACGTGGTGATAAAGGAGAGACGAGTATATTTGACGAGAATTCAGCTCAAAGAACTAGAATTTCCAAAGATTCTTTAAAAGTTGAAGCTCTCGGTGCAATTGACGAATTAAATAGTTTTTTGGGAGTAGTGAAATCGAATACTGGTGATAAAAAATTACAAAGGACACTCGGCGAAATTCAAAGAAATCTTTTTACGATAGGTTCAATTACCGCTGGCTCAAAGTTGAAATTTTCCTCAGCTCAAACTAAAAAGCTGGAAAAAATGATTGATAATCTTGAAGGGAAATTACCTGTCTTAAAGAACTTTGTAGTTCCGGGAGGGACGGTTATTGCAAGTAATCTTCAATATGCCCGCGCTCTGTCTCGTCGTGCAGAACGCCGCGTAGTTGCCTTGGATAGATTGGAGAAAGTTCGACCCCAAATCTTGACATTTCTGAATCGTCTTTCGGATGCGTTTTTTATGCTAGCAAGGCAGGAAAACTATAAAGTCGGGGTGAAGGATGAAGTGTGGGTGGGAAGAAAAGGGAGTAACTAATTTTACTAATCGGGTGTTACAATAAATTTATATGAGCGCCGTTGAAACTAAAGATCAGTTGCCGCAAATACCAATTCCAAAAGATATAGAAACACGTGCAGAGGAGCTTCCGGAGGAAGTTGAGGCGATAGAACGTGGAGTCAGTAGAACTCAAGTTCAAGCAAATGTGAAAATGCCGACTGATGATATAGCTAAAGTGTTGACACAGACTCCACCAACCCAAACGGCCATGGTAACCATTCCTGCTAGCCCTCAGCAACTCACAGACTGGTCTAAAGGCTCTCCGACTAGCGCTCTAACCTGGCTTGCTTACTTTTGGCTGAGAATTATTAAAAAAGCGCTTCATTTTGGCTGGAGAATTGTTGAAAGAGTGAAGGGGGGAGGCGAGATAGATGCTAACAAGCCAGTTTGATCTAACTTTCTTTTTCATAACACTATTTTTGTCAGGAGTTTTTATCTTTGCTCTGACAATCGCAGCAATTTTTCTTATGACTCTTTTGAAAGGCAGGGGACGAGAGGAGCGATCAGTTGACTCGGTTCTTCTACAGGTTGCTGTTCCAAAAGGAAATGAAGTAAAGATCGACGCCATTGAACAGATGTTTAGTTCTTTATATTCTGTTAAAAAAGGCGGCTGGAAGCAAAAATACTCGACCCAACCTACAATCTCTTTCGAGGTTGTTGCCAGACTAGAAGATATAAGATTTTACGTTTGGACGCCAAAACCTTTTCAGGATTTAATTGAAAAGCAGATTAATGGTGCTTATCCTGACGCAGAAATAACAGAAGTTGATGAGTATAATATTTTTCCGGAAAATGCAAAAGTTGCCTATAAATCCCTTCAACTGAAGAAGGATAATTTCTATCCTTTAAAAACTTTTCGTGATTTACCGACAGATCCTTTGGCGGCTCTTACATCGGCTCTGGCCAAAATGGGGAGTGATGAGGCGGCGGCAATACAGATACTTATTTCACCGGCGGAGAGTGATTGGCAGAAAGCCGGAAGCGGCTTTGTTTCATCAACCAAAAAACAAGAATCAGATCCTGAAAAAGCAAAATTTGCAGTGCCTGCGAAAACCCTGGAAGGAGTAGAGAATAAAGTTTCAAAGCCGGGTTTCGAAACTTCAATTAGGATTATTTGTGTTTCCCCAGACGAAGCGTCAGCAAATGCCCACCTAACAAATATTATGAGTGGATTTCAGCAGTTTTCAGGAGACCTTAACGGGTTTACGAGTCGTAAGATTCGAAGAAAGGGAGCATTTATTGAAGATTTTCTTTATCGTTATCAGCCTCTATACCACCTTTGGGGGAATAGAGTTTCAATTCTTAATTCAGAGGAGCTCGCCACAATTTTTCATTTTCCGAATAAGCTTATTACGACTCCACACATCCATTGGTTATATGCCAAGCGTGCTCCCGCTCCCCAAGAGATTCCTACAGAAGGTACTTTTTTGGGTACAAGTACATACCGCGGGATTAAAAGACCTGTATATATATCTGATTTAGATAGAATGCAGCATATGTATGTCATAGGAAAAACAGGGACGGGAAAATCCGAGTTTCTCAAAGACCTAGTAATGCAAGATATCAAAAAAGGAGCCGGAGTCTGCTTCATTGATCCGCACGGAGACGCGGTAGAGGAGCTTTTACTGCTTATTCCGCCGGAACGAGCCGAAGACGTCATTTATTTTAACCCTTCTGATTCGGAGAGACCCATGGGTCTTAATCTTTTAGAAGCTAAGACAGAAGACGAAAAGCACTTCGCGGCAACGGCCGTAATAAACATGATGTATAAACTTTTTGACCCTTATAAAACCGGAATAGTTGGCCCGAGATTCGAACACGCGGTCAGAAACGCAATGCTTACCGCAATGAGCGAGGACGGTTCAACTTTTGTCGAGGTGATGAGAATTTTGACCGACTCCCGCTTTGTCCAGGAACTTTTACCAAAAGTAACAGACCCGATTGTCAGGCGTTATTGGACCGATCAAATTGCCCAAACTGCAGACTTTCACAAGTCAGAGGTACTCGATTATATTACTTCAAAATTCGGGAGATTCGTAACCAATAAGATGATCAGAAATATAATTGGCCAGTCTCAGTCCTCATTTTCTTTCAGAGACGTTATGGATTCAGGGAAAATTCTTTTTATAAATCTTTCTAAAGGAACGATTGGAGAGGAAAATTCAAGCTTTTTAGGACTGGTACTCGTGCCAAGAATCTTGATGGCAGCAATGAGCAGAACCGATATTCCAAAGGAGGAAAGACGGCCGTTTTATCTTTATGTCGACGAGTTTCAGAATTTTGCAACTCCTGATTTTGCGGTCATTCTATCCGAGGCCAGAAAGTATTCTCTGGCGCTTTGTGTTGCAAATCAATTTATAGGTCAGGTCGAAGAGGAGGTTAAGAATGCAGTCTTTGGTAACGTCGGGACAATAATTTCATATAGAATTGGTGTAACCGACGCAAACTACCTTCAACACGAGTTTACCCCTGTTTTTGGAGAAGATGATCTTCTGAATGTTGAAAAATACCATGTTTTTATTAAGACGATTGTCAGGAACGAACCCGTTCCTCCATTTTCTATGGATCTTTTAAAAGACATTCAAAAGATTAAAGCTATGGAAAACCCCAAAATTGCAGGGATCATTAAAGAGATGAGCAGGTTAAAATACGGCCGCGACGCAAAGTTGGTTGAGAGCGAAATTACACGAAGAGCAAAACTCTAGGGTCAAGTAGTTAGTAGTTGGTAGTAAGTAGTTAGCAAGAAAGCATTAAAATTCAAATTTCTTTGATACTTCAACTTAAGCTTTGCTATAATAGCTCCACAAGTGCCTGTAGTTCACTGGCAGAACGCGATCCTTATGACAAAAATCTGGGCGTGTAGCTCAGTGGTAGAGCGCTACTCTTATAAAGTAGATGTCCATGGTTCGAATCCATGCACGCCCACAGATTTTTGACATGTCAAACTGCGTTTGTCATAAGATCGATGTACTTGGTTCGACTCCAAGCAGGCGCACTAGAGGATAAACATGTTTGGAAGACGAAGAACAGTTGAAGAAAGAGTTGAGAGAAATAATGAGGGTGTTGGGGGGGAACAAATAGGTACCCAAATTCCTCTGAAGACTCTTCAAAGATTACGTGATATGGGACTAAAAGCTGAAGGGATACTTCCAAAAGACCATCCATTCTATGAGGAACTTCACGGTGATCTCGAAGAGTTTGATGAAGATTTAAACGTCCTAATTCGTAAACGAAAAGAAGGTTAAAATTTCTCCAAAACCACACAAAATACAGTATATATTTAGATGGTTTTCAAAAAAATAAGTTTATCGACACCCCTGAAGATATTCTTAAGTATATTGCGACTCTTCGCGAGAAAAAATACAAAGGTGAAGAAATTCTACGAATCATTTAAAGGGCAATTGATATGACCCACGACTATATAGTCAACCTTTATTTTGAAAGAGCTCATATATTTCAGCTTATCTATATGACCGAGCGGGATAAGCTTAAAAAGGGGAATAACAAGAAAAAGATAGATGCATTGAAGAAGTCGTTAGAAAGAGTTTAAAGCTCGGCAAGGGTTTGTTTTTTGCCTGATTCTTTGACTTGAGCGAGTTGTAAGTACCGCTCGGTTGTCGAAAGACGCTTGTGACCCGCCGCCTGAGAAAGAAGAACAAGATCAACCTCGTCTTTAAGGTTCTCGATGATAAATGTTGTCCTTAAGTCATTTACCGAATACTGGGGAATTTCGGCCTTTTGCATGTACCTGTCAATTGCACTCCTTATATTTCTTATTGCAAGTGGCTTTCCGTTTTTACTAATAAATACGTAGGAAGAATTGGTGTTTCCCCTTGAGTTCATATACTCATCAAGGGCGTCTTTTGCCGGTTTATTCAGGGGGACTGTTCTTTGGGGTTGTGTTGCGTGGGGTTCGACAATAAGACTGTCTTCTTTTAAATCCTCGACCTTTAAGTTGGCAATTTCCGAGATGCGCATTCCGGTTTGAAGAACTATTTCGACAATAGTTGCAATTCTAATATCGTCTCTGACGACGTCTCTTAGGGCTCTATATTCTAAGGGTGAAAGAAATTTGGGCATGGCTGCTTCTATTTTTGGATGGGAAACAAATTCAGTCGGATTTGAATTTGAATATTTTTCTGAAATAAGCCACCTGAAGAAGGTTTTTACAGCGTTTAGTTTTCTTGAAACAGACTTGGCGGTGTATTTTTGTGTCAAAAGGGTATCGCGGAAAGTTTCAATGTCTACCTCAACTATCTGGTCGGGATTAACCTTATTTTTTTCTGTGAGAAATTTCAGGAGTTGCTCAAGATCAGCCCTATAGGCTAGAATTGTTGAGGGAGAACGCTTCTTATTTTCCAAATCCTGAATAAATTTAGGAAGAAGGGTGGTCAAAGTTTCTGGTATCATAATTAATATGCGAACGTTGATCAATCAAAACAGGTGACATCACACCTATTCGTGTACCGTATGATAACATAGTTTTAAAAAAAAGGTCAATAAGATGTATGTTTATGAGAAATAGTTTTATCGATAGGTTTAAAAATGTCCATAAAAAGATTGTCAACTTTTTGCTCATTTTTCTGGTCTTTGTCCTCTTTCTTTCTTTATTTCGAAACATATCGAAAATGAGGCAAAATACTTTATTAATTACAAAAGAAAAAGACAGGATTGAAGCTCTTAATGAAGAAAAGCAAAGGTTGGAGGGAGAGCTTCAAAAAGTTCAGTCCGAGGAATATATAGAGAAACAACTAAGGGATAAATTAGGACTGGCCAAAGAGGGTGAAATAATAGTTATTCTGCCCGAGCCGGAAGTTGTAAGAAAGTTTGCCCCAAAGCACAAAGAGGAAGAGGAAATCCTCCCTGATCCTAATTGGAAGAAATGGGCTAAACTATTTGGATTAATATAGATAGCTTCTGGTATAATATGGAGGCTCTTTTATTCGCGCGGGGTAGTGTACGGCTGCACGGAAGGCTCATAATCTTCCAGATAAGGTTCGACTCCTTACCCCGCAACACGTTCGACAGGCTCAGTGCGAGCACGAGCCAGCGTAGCTCAATGGCGGAGCAAGGATTTCATAAGTCCGAGGTTAGAGGTTCGATCCCTCTCGCTGGCACAAACGGATTACACACTTGTACTGTAAACATAAAAATATGGAAAATCCAAGATATCCGAGAACACTTACGGATAGTGTAGTTGAAGAAGAGATTCCTAAGGGCGGAACATTTAGAATAGTTAGGGATCAACACTCGCACACTCAGGGCGCGGGAGGGGTAGATGTTGTTAGTAGAGTGAGTGGAGGAGTGGAGCATAATACGATAGTTCCTCGAACGGATTCAATACCTCCAACAGAAGGTGCGGAAATGACTATTTGGCGTAGACGTTGATACTATTTACTTCATTCAAGCTCCTCCGAACTTATATTTCCTTCATCTTTTTCCATATTTAATGTAAAATCAGCGTATCATGACTAAAAAACGCGTTTTGTCGGGTATTAGAGCGACAGGGAGACTTCACCTTGGGAACTATCTGGGTGCGGTCAAGGGGATGTTGGCTTTACAAAACAATCCTTCCTATGAAACTTTATATATGGTTGCGGATTTGCATTCTATTAATACTCCTTATGACACAAAATCGTTCCAAGATTCGGTACGAGGGGTTGTACTAGATTATCTTTCTGCAGGACTCGATCCTGAGAAATCAATAATTTTCGTTCAATCCCACGTTCCGGAACACGTTGAGCTTTCTTATTTATTCTCGACGGTTCTTACTGTTGCCAGAATGCTTCACTTGCCGACTTATAAAGACAAGTTAAAAGAAAATTCAGAAAATGCAAACATGGCAATGCTTTATTATCCTGTTTTGATGGCTTCGGATATTTTAATTTATGAAAAGTATGATACTGATTTTCCCGAACCTGGACAGTTTAAGACTGAAGGTCACCATGTACCGTCGCTTACAGGAGAGGGAAAAATGAGCAAAAGCGTAGAGGGAAGTTATATTAATTTAACAGATAATTTGGAAACTATTAAAGACAAATTAGCCAGAGTTCCAACCGATACTGGGTGTGGTACGTCAGTTCCTGAAGAGGGAGGAGTTGCAGCTCTATTAACCTTTGTTGAACTTTTCCAAGGGTCGAATAAAAGAAAGGAATATGAAAATTTATATCTTGGCGATGGAGTGAAGTATTCCGAATTAAAAGAAAATCTTGCGGAGTTAATATTTAAAGAGATCGAACCCATCCAAAAAAGAAGAAGAGAATTGGAATCAAAACCGGAATATGTTGATAAAGTAATAAAAGAAGGAGCTGGAAAGGCCACGAAGATTGCCAGTGAAACACTCAGAGAAGTTAAACAAAAAATGGGATTTATTTGAGTATTTAGTATTTTGTATTTTGTATTAAGTGTTATGTATGAGGAAAAAGATTCTACTTTTTTTATTCCTATCTGTTTTAATATTTACCCGTTTTTATAATGTAGAAAATACTGCTCGCTTCACAAGGGACGAAAGCTACGACATCGTCAAACTTCATCAATACTGGATTGAGAAAAAAGTGACTTTAGTTGGGGCGATTGACTATACAGGAAGCATTGTTTATAGCTCGTTTTTTTATTACACAATAATGCCTTTTGCGGTAATAGGTAATTTTGAGCCGCAAAGTACGGTTTACGGCGTTGCCTTTTACGGAATTATAACAGCAATTATTATTCTTCTCATTACGTCCAAGGTGAACAAAAAGTATCTATTCTGGGCGGCAATTTTGAGTATTGTCTGGTTTCCGCTCGTTCAGTCAAGCCGTTGGTCTTGGAATCCGCACGTAGTACCTTTATGGATGAGTTTAGGTATCTTATCGTATTTCAAGAAGAAAAATATTTTTTTATTTTTATCAGGAGTATTTTTCGGATTAGCATTCCACATTCACTATATAAGTTTTATTTCTACTGCTACATTTCTGGCTCTGGTAACTCTAATTAATCTTTGGAAAAGAAAATATTGGCAGGCGAGTTTACCGATTTTGGGCTTTGTCCTTCTTATAATCCCTTATGCGATATTTGATCTTAGGCACCCTCCGGGACTGTTTTTTACAGGTTACCTAAAGAGAAATTTGGTATCACAAGGGGCATCGAATGAGCTTACTAATTTTTTCACAAGCTTTATAACTAATATTCAGAATTCCTCTTTCTATTTAACACAATCTCAAATTCTTTCTAAACTGACTTTGGTATTACTGACAGCATTGGTTTATTTGGATTTCCGAAAGAAAGCATATTCGAATTTTATTTATTTTCTTCCCGCTATAACCCAAACTATGATAATTTCTTTTCTTCCCTCATTTGAAAACCGCTATTTCCTACCATCACTAATATTTCTTTTTATCTATTTAATCTTGCCAAGAAAGAACTTCGGAAGAATAGCTGCAAAGGGAGTTATATTGGTATTTATTCTAGGGGGATTTCTTTCAATTAAATCTGTTCTGACCAAGCCGATTTTGGAACCCGGTCCAAGGGTCATAACTGACGCGACAAATCAAATCAAAGATATTGTTTCCCAAAATGAGCTTAAAAATATAAACGTTGCTGTACTTGCGAGTCCTGATCCCGATCCGATCGGGTTGACTTATCGTGACATTCTTCTGACGAAAGATGTTGAGGTTCTTCCTGCTAGTCAATATTCTTTAACCGATAATCTTTTTGTGATGACAACTTCAGACGAGGAGGATGTAAGAAAAGATGCAGCAAATATAATGGATCGGTTCCGAAAAGGAAAATTGTCGAGTGAATATGATATTAATAAATCCAAATGGAGGGTATATCTTTTTGAGAGGGGCATTTAGCCGGAAATTTACTACTTTGTGTTTTTGAAAATTAAGTATTAATATTTGGTATTATGTCGGTTGTTAAGATCGATGATTTTCAGAAGATGGATATCAGAATTGGGACTGTTGTCAAGGCAGAAGTACCAAAATGGTCACACTGGGTAATAAGACTTATTGTCGATTTCGGATCCGAAATAGGTGAAAGAGCGATATTTGCCGGGATGATGAAGTTTTACAAGCCCGAAGATTTGGAAAGCAAACAATTTCCATTTATAGTTAACTTGGAACCAAAAAAAATCGGTCCTGAAGGAGACTACTCGCAAGGAATGATGCTGGCCGCTGATTTAATATTAGATCCTGAAAAGTTGGATGAAGGAAAACCTGTTTTATTTCAGCTCCAAGAGAAGGTTCCAAATGGAACAAAGGTTAGGTAGCAATCCAGCAATATAGCCATATAGCAATCTTAATTCTTTTCTGCTAATATTGCTTCGTAACTAATTACCAATAACCAACCACTAACAACTAATTCCATGGATCCTATTAAAGACATTAAAAAATTAGCTAAGAAAGGTCTCCGACCCGGAGGGTCTCCGACTCGAAGGGGTAAAAAGCGTGTTGAATTCAGGTTAAGAATTAATCTCTGGAAAGTTTTGATTGCCTTTTTTCTGATACTTTTTTTTGCACCTTTCCTGGTTTCTGTTCTCGAATTTCAGCGGACCGAGACGAAACTTGATACTTCTCAAGCGCTTTTGGATATAAAAGAAGGTAAAGTAAAAGAAGTTTTGGTTCAGGACAGCAAACTCATTTTGACCTACAAGGATGATGCTACAAAAGTAACCACAAAAGAAGGAAGCGAGAGTTTTGCCGAGCTTCTTGAAAAATCTGAAATAAGTCCAACATCTATTACTTACACTGTGGCTGATCAGTCTTTAACGAAGGCGGTCGGAGAAGTTTTGGGAATATTGTTACCTCTTATTCTAATGGCGGTTTTCTTCTTTTTTATAATTCGAGCTCAGACAAAAGGAGCTCAGGACATCTTTTCGTTTGGCCGGTCCCGAGCCAAGCTTTTTGCCAAGGGCAAGCAGGATGTTACTTTCGATGATGTTGCCGGGGTTGATGATGCCAAAAAAGAGCTGGAAGAAATCGTTGATTTTTTGAAAAATCCGGCAAAGTACAGAAAAATTGGAGCAAGAACGCCCAAGGGAGTAATTCTTTTCGGCCCGGCCGGAGTCGGAAAAACGCTTCTTGCACGCGCTGTTGCCGGACAAGCCGGTGTGCCCTTTTTCTCAATGGCAGGAAGTGAGTTCATGGAAATGTTGGTCGGCGTTGGGGCTTCAAGGGTCAGAGATCTATTTCAAAACGCAAAAACTTCAGCCCCTTCAATTATTTTTATTGACGAGATAGACGCGATAGGGAGGCAGCGTGGACGAGGATTTGTCGGCGGACACGACGAAAGGGAACAAACATTGAATCAGATTTTGGTCGAGATGGATGGATTTACTCCAAACGATAATGTGGTGGTTATTGCCGCAACAAATAGAGGAGATTTACTCGACCCCGCGCTTTTAAGACCCGGTAGATTTGACAGAAGAGTTCTTTTAGACATGCCGGATAAGGAAGGTAGGGTTGCAATACTAAAGATTCACGCAAGGGGCAAGAAATTTGGCAAAGGCATTGATTGGGAGAGAGTTGCGGATAGGACGGTCGGATTTTCAGGGGCTGATATTGAAAATATGCTAAATGAAGCCGCAATTTATGCCGCAAGGCAGGATAAATCAGAAATTAATATGAGTGATGTAGAGGAGGCAGCAACAAAAGTTAAGCTCGGTCCTGCCAAGAGAAAACTTCAAAGTAGAGAGGACAAAAAAATAACAGCCTATCACGAAGCCGGACATGCAGTAGTTACACACGCCTTGCCCATGATGGACCCTGTTCATAGAATTTCAATTGTTGCCAGGGGTATGAGCCTTGGACATACTCTTATTCCTCCTGCTGCAGATAGGACCCATGAAACCAGGAGTAGAATGCTTCAGCAAATCACGGCAATGCTTGGTGGACGTGCGGCTGAAAAAATAGTTTTTGACGAAATGACCTCAGGTGCCTCAAATGATATTGAAATGGCGACCCGCTTGGCACGGGCAATGGTGGTCGACTTTGGGATGAGCTCCCTAGGCACAAATTTCTCCGGCCATGCAGGAGAAAGTTGATAAGGAAATCAGTAAAATTTTAGAGACGGCTTACAGCGAAGCATTGGTAATTGTTAGAAAAGAGAAAAAGGTGATGGATAAAGTGGTTGAAGCTCTTTTGAAAAAAGAAACTCTAGATAAGGATGAATTTGAGAAAATTGTGGGAAAGAAAAATGGTAGCTAGTAGCTTGTAGCAAGTAGTATGAAGTTGTCTTCCCATGCTACATTCTACATACTTCATGCTACAAATTTAGTAAAATATCCTCATGAGCAAGCTTGTACTTATTGATGGTAATGCTATTCTTCACCGTGCATATCATGCTTTGCCGCCATTAACTACCAAAAGAGGAGAACCCATAAATGCGGTTTACGGGCTTATTAGTATGCTTCTCCGAGTGATACAGGATTTGAAGCCTACACATATCGCTGTTTGCTTTGATCGAAAAGAACCAACATTTAGGCATGAAGCTTTTAAGGAATACCAGGCTCAAAGACCAACAATGGATAAAGAGCTTTCGGGCCAATTTGAAAAAGCAAAGGAGACGATTACCGTCATGAATATTCCGATTTTTGAAAAAGCTGGATATGAAGCGGATGATTTGCTCGGCAGTATTGCGGAGCAAGGACAAAGAGCAAAGGACAAAGAGCAAAGAATTGACGAGACAATTATTGTTACAGGGGATAGGGATATTTTGCAGCTAGTGAATGCGAAAGTTAAAGTTTTTCTTCCTGTGCGTGGTTTATCGGAAGGAAAGCTGTTCGGGGTAGAGGAGGTTAAAGAAAAAATGGGAGTGGACCCGAATCAAATTATTGACTACAAAGCCCTAGTGGGGGATCAGTCGGACAATTATAAAGGTGTACCCGGAATCGGTCATAAAACAGCAATAAAGCTAATTGGAGAATACGGCAGTTTTGAAAAAATTTACAAGAATTTAGATTCAGTTTCGAAACAAACAAAGGAGAAATTAGAGAAGGGTAAAACCGACGGTGAGATATCCCTGAAGCTTGCAGGAATTGTCAGGGATGTTCCACTAGATGCAGATTTTGGCAAAATGGCCAAATGGTGCGTCGATAGCCATGAAGTTTTAGACCTCTTTGCGGATTTCGGTTTTCGAACTTTAACTAAAAGAGTCAAAGAAGTCGGCAAATCCATTGTTTCAGAAAATCAAATGAAGCTTATATAAAATGAAAATTGCGTTGGTTCATGATTACATAAAGGAATATGGTGGGGCGGAGAGAGTTTTGAAAGTCCTATCAGAAATGTACCCAAAGGCGCCAATTTATACCGCGTTTTCGGTGAAAGGAAGTAGTGCAGAAAGAGAGTTTAGAGGCAAGGAAATACATGAAAGTTGGCTCGCTCCATTACTCAAGATTTGGAAGCTTTACAGCCCCTTGAGGTTTCTAACACCGCTTGTTTGGGGAACAATGGACCTGTCAAATTACGATTTGGTTATCACTTCCTGCAGTTGGTATATAACCCGCGGATTTTCCACCAAAGGTGGATCGGCCTCTGGCCGAAAAGTAAGGAACACAAAAGTAATCGCTTACTGTCATACTCCCCCAAGATGGCTTTATGGCTATGAAACTTCAGTCGGGTTCACGAAATATTGGCCCGTAAAAGTTTACTCTGCAATTGTCGGTCATTTTATGCGTATATATGATTTCAAGACTGCTCAACCGATAAAATACTGGATTGCCAATTCGAAAAATGTTCAGGAAAGAATTAAAAAGTTTTACAGAAAAGATTCAGTTGTGATTTACCCGCCAGTGGAGGTTGAGAAGATAATAAAAGCGACCGAAAACATCTATAATCGTCATGCTGAATTTAGTTCAGCATCCAAAAAGATCCTGAAACAAGTTCAGGATGACAGTGTTCTCTATTTTTTGATTGTGTCCAGATTGGTGGGCGCGAAGGGGTTGGAGGAGGCGATTAAAGCATTTCAGTCTAAGTCTATGTCTAATTTTAAGTTAAAGATTGTGGGCGAAGCCCACGGCTTTTCAAATATCCAATCACTAATCACAAATCACAAATCACCCAATGTGGAACTTTTGGGTAGAGTTTCTGATCGGGAGCTGTACGAGCTTTATGCAGGGGCAAAAGGGTTTATCGCCCTTGCGAGGGATGAGGACTTTGGTATCACACCTGTAGAAGCTATGGCGGCGGGAACTCCCGTAATTGCTTTTAACGGCGGAGGGTTTAGAGAATCAATTGTCGACGGCGTGACTGGGATATTAATAGATGATACCCATGAAAAAACTATTAAAGAAGCGATTAGGAGATTTAATAAAATCAAATGGGACAAAGAGAAACTTCAAAATCACGCTAAAAGGTTTTCGAAAGAAAGATTTAATAAAGAAATGCTAAAATTTGTCCATGCCAGAACTTCCTGAAGTAGAAACAATCAGATTACAGCTTGAGAAATACTTGAAGGGACACAAAATTGAAAATGTTCAAGTAAATGTACCTAAGATTTTTAGTGGAAATCCTAAAGACTTGGTTGGTGCAAAGATCAAGGATGTAAGGCGGTTTGCAAAAGTTTTGTCGATCGATCTTTCTAATGGCTTTTCAATTGTCATTCATATAAAACTTACTGGGCAGTTGATTTATAGGGGGCCGAATTTACCTCACTCCGCACAAGGCTCCGCGGGGCTTTCCAAGAAAGTGGTTGGAGGCATTCCTGGACCCCACACTCACGTAATTTTTAAACTCGATAAGGGTGGATTTCTTTACTATAACGATGTGAGACGATTTGGTTGGATTAAAGTTATTAAAACAGATGAAGTAGAGAAAACTGGTTTTATTGGCAAGCTTGGCCCCGAACCTTTCAAAGACTTAACTTTAAATATTTTTGAAAGTGTGCTTTCGAAAACCTCACGGGCCGTAAAAGTAGTTCTGATGGATCAAGCCAAAATTGGGGGAGTAGGGAATATTTATGCAAATGATGCATTATGGCTCGCCGGGGTAAACCCGTCGAAGCAGGCTAAGAAATTAAGAAATGAAGAAATTAAGAGTTTATATGATGCAATCCATAAAGTTCTGAAAGATGGATTGAAATACGGTGGGGCATCGGAACTTGCTTTTGTTACCCCAGACGGTAAAGAAGGAGAATACCAGGAACACACATTGGTTTACGGACATGAAGGTGAACCCTGCGACCGTTGTCATAAGTCAAAAATCCAAAAATATTTTCTCTCCGGACGCGGTACTTATTTTTGCCCAAATTGTCAAAAGACTTAAGTAAGGTATAATTGCTTCAAACGAGAATGTTAATTCGTAAAATTCAGTTAACAAATTTTAGAAGTTTTAAGACTAAACTTTTGGAGTTTTCACCAAAAACAACGGTTATTATTGGCCCCAATGCTTCGGGTAAAACTAACATTATTGAGTCAATATTTTTACTATCCACAGGAAAAAGTTTCCATGCAAGGGTAGAGGAAGAAATGATTTCTTATAGTGAGGAAATTGCAAGAGTTAAGGGGGCTATAGTTGATAAAAGTGACGGAGAACGATCGGGGACTAATTTGGAGGTTGTTTTAACTCGGGGCGAAATAACAATTGGGAGATCTCCTGAAAAAGTGGAGAAGGTGGCGAGGAAAAAACTTTTGATAAACGGTGTTAGTAAAAGGTTAATTGATTTTGCGGGAACTTTTAAAACAGTATTGTTTGGCCCGTGGGATATGGGGTTGGTGACCGAAGCGCCAAGTACAAGAAGAAAATTTTTGGATACTGTATTAGCACAGGTAGACAGGGAGTATAGACGGGCGAGTATGTCTTATGAGAAAGGATTAAGGCAGAGAAATAAGATACTTTGGAGTTTAAGGGAAAACCCCTCGACTCCTTTCAGTCACTCGGGACGATCCCAATTAATCTTTTGGGACCGTCTTCTTATAAAAAACGGTGATTATATTTCGACAAAACGCATGGAGTTTATTGAGTTTGTAAATTCAAGAGAAGGACTTAATGATCAGATTTTCAGCCTTGAATACGACAGGAGCGCAATATCTGAAGCCAGGCTTGAGCAATATGCTGACGAAGAAATCGCAGCTGCAAGCACTTTGGTCGGACCCCATAGAGATGACTTTATATTCAAGGTAAAAGGTAAAAGCCTGCCTGCCGGCAAGGCAGGGCAAGGGGTGAAAGATAGGGAGCTTGCGCGGTATGGTTCGCGTGGTGAGCAGAGGATGGGAATTTTGTGGCTGAAGCTGTCTGAGCTTGCATTTATTGAACAGATGTCGGGTGAAAAGCCGACATTACTTCTGGATGATATCTTTTCCGAACTTGACCATGAGCATAGAAATATCGTTTTTGAGGTTGTGAAGGGCCACCGGCTCGGAGGAGCCTCTGGCTCGGAGAGCCAACAATCCCACCTTCACCAAGGCTTCGGCGGGCAAGCAATAATAACAACCGCCGATCCGCATTATATTGAAGGACTGGAAAAAGTGGAAAAAATTAAGCTATGAGGCTATAATTACTCGTTATGAATGAAAGAAGAAGAAGAGGTACAATAAATCGGCTAACAAATTGGGTACATGCGACATTAGGAGTGAGTAACCCACAAGGAGCAGAATATCTGAGGGGTATGCAAGAAAAATATGGATCTGGAGGTACCGAACCACCTGAAGCAACTTTGGTTTATAGGTCAGAGATAGAGTCTGTTCATTTGGAACCAGATAAACCCTCAGGAACTTAAAGAAGCTCTGGGAATCATCATTCTTCTTTCTCTTTCCTCGCGATTTTACTTAGTTGGTAAGTAACAAAAACTGCCAGGAGGGTTACAAAAAGGGCATAAATTAAGAGTGAGACAAAGCCTGAACTTTGGCCGAAGAAGGGTTGAATATAGATTTTAATAAACTCCTTTATGAGTTCATTCCAAGCTAGTGCCGCCACGAGTCCAAACCCGCTGGTAACGAGTTTCAAAAGCTGGGAAGAAAACTGTTTTTTGAACTTCTGTGCCTCTTTTTTAATTTTATTGTGCACTCCTTTAGTTTTTTCTTTGGCCATGTTAATGATAGTATATGCTAAGAATTTCCAAATTCCAATTTCCAATGAAAATTTTTGACCCATCCGAATTAGACAAGCTTTATAAACCACACCAAAATTCCTCAGGAGAAGACAATGGTTCCCAGCACTATACTTACTTGCTCCCGAGGTCTACGTCCTCGCGTCGCAATTGCGTAAGTGCGGGACTAATCCATTTTCTTATTTAAACTATGCGTGCATTTGATCCTAAAGAAATTTTGAATTTATACCAACCGAAGGATAAAAGCTCAGGGGAAGAAAATGGGCAAGTTACCATTATTGGCGGTTCTAAACTTTTCCACGGGGCACCTCTTTTTGCGCTGAAAGTGGCTTCAAGAATTGTTGACATGGTTTTCTTCACATCCCCAGAATCGTCAGTCGGACGCATTGCCGAGATAGTGAAATCGAAACTTATGTCCTTTATCTGGGTTCCATGGGAGGATGTTGAGGCATATATACAAAAATCCGATGCCGTGTTGGTCGGACCGGGATTCATGCGTTTTAAAAGCGAATCACAAATCACTAATCACAAATCACTCTCTGGGTACGATGGTGCTGCCAGAGTGACCAGAGATATTACTAAAAGGTTGCTGCTGAAGTTTTCAAATAAGAAGTGGGTAATTGATGCAGGGAGTTTGCAAGTAATGGATGCGGAGTGGATACCGAAAGGAGCAGTATTGACACCGAACAGGAAGGAATTTGAACTGCTTTTTAATATCAAATATCAAAAATCAAAAATCAAAGATACAAATCAAAAATTAAAAATTGTTTTTGAGAAAGCTAGGGAATATAAATGCATAATAGTACTAAAAGGTCCAGAGACAGTTATTTGTTCGCCCGAGGAGTGCGTCTTGGTAAAAGGTGGAAATCCGGGTATGACAAAAGGGGGAACCGGGGATGTTTTGGCGGGATTGACTGTTGCGCTCTTAGCCAAAAACAATTCCTTTTTAGCCGCAGCCTCGGCTTCCTATATTGCAAAAAAAGCAGCAGATGAGCTTTTTGAAAAAGTAGGAGTGAACTACAATGCAGATGATTTGGCGGATAAGATTCCTGAGGTTTTAGGAAAATACCTTCGATAAAATTAATTTTCGTATTTCATCAGCTTTTATAAATATTGTGTTGTGGCCGACGTTAAAATTAGTTACCTCATAACCTTTCCAGAATTCGGATGCCTTTTCAAAGTTAATTAGTTCATCTGAGTCGGCCAGAACAGGAAAAATTTTACCTTTTGGTCTATTAGTGAGTCTTTTTGGTATGGAGAATGACTTTGGTATACTTTTATTTTTGGAGAGCATTTCGTAATTAACCACAAACTCTTTAATGTTTCTATCGACAAGTATTTCTCCGAAATTTGGATATGAAACGATAGGAAAATAAAAGTCGGCGCTGTCAAAATAGAAATAATGAAGGGCAGTAACTGTTCCACCAAGAGAAACGCCGGCCACTATAACCTTTTGATCCGAATTGTTCCTATGCGTATCGACGATTTCATCAATTGCCAGGGTAGATGAACAAATAGCCGCCAGCATGTTTGTGAAATTGTTTAAGAATTTCTTACGAACGTCGTCTATTGAATCGTGGTGTGCGGCCTTAACGGAAAATACGTTAAATTTTTCCATTAATACTTTATTTGCAAAGACTTTTAAGTGAAGAGGATTTAGTCGGCCAAGACCGTGATGAAATATTATTGAAGGTCTTTGTGTCAGAAAATCGTTGTGAAGATAAATTTTAGTTATTCCTTCAGATTTTTTAAATGAATACCTGATTTCCCAGTGCTTCCCGGGGAGTTTAACTACCGAATAATTTATTGAATTTAGTACTCTGGTAAAGGTTGTAACTTTTTCGTTTGGGTCCTGTTCAGATAGAATTTGGACGGCGTATTTGTTTGCGAACTTGATGATATTTTCGCTCTTGAGAGTACTAATTACTCTCTTTTCAATTTTTGCAACGGGAATGATGTCCAGTTTCATACAACAGTTATTGTAGTACAAATCGTGGCTGTTATTTCCGCAAGATATGCGGTAATATTAGATAATGTATTCACCTAAATTTGAAATCACGAATAAAATCCTGAAGAATATCGGTCAGATTGAGGCTGCAAAGGAGGTAATCGAGAATGCTCCTTTGGTTCCTTACTACGAAAAACAGTTTGCATCAGACGCCCTTGCGAGAACAGTTCACCACGGTACGCATATTGAAGGGGTTGGTTTATCTACACTGGACTTGGTCAAGAAAGTCCTTGAGGGCGAGGAAGTTGTTGCCCACGATAGAGACATTCAGGAAATAATAAATTATAGAAATGTGATGAAACTTTTGGACGAACTGGCGGTTAAAAGGGGAGGTTATGATATTGAGAGTTTAACGGATATTCACCGCGAAACCGTGCAAAAGATTGTTGCTGAAGATAAGGTAGGGATTTTAAGAAAATCTCAAGTGGTTATCAAAGAAGAAGAGAGTGGTCAGGTGATTCTTGAGCCACCGCCCGCAGTTGAGGTGCCGTATCTATTGGAGGATTTTTTTGAATGGTTAAATTCGGCTGATGCGCGAGACCTTCACCCTGTTTTAAGAGCCGGAATTGCACACTACATTCTTGTTACAATTCATCCTTTTGTCGAGGGAAACGGTCGTACAGTCAGAGCCTTTGCAAATCTTATTTTAATGCGGGAAGGGTACAATATTAAACGTTTTTTTGCCCTTGAAGAGCATTTTGACGATGATCCGGCAGCTTATTATGATGCTTTTGCAAAAGTCGATAAACAGTCAAAAAATATTGCCGCAAGAGATATGACCACCTGGCTCGAATATTTTACAGAAGTTGTTTCGGTCGAACTTAATAAGGTAAAGGAGAAAGTCAGAAAGATTTCTATAGACACAAAACTTAAAGGTAAAATTGGTGAACAGGTAGCTCTGACTCAAAGGCAGATGAAGCTCATCGAGCATCTTTCTGAGGTAGGATCGGTCGTTACACAGGATCTGCGTTCTACTTTTCCGATGGTTTCCGACGATACAATTTTGCGGGATCTGAGCGATTTAATGGATAAAGGTATAATTAAAAAGGAAGGCAAAACTAAAGCATCTCGTTATATAATTGCGAGTAGATAGAAAAATGTCATCAAACGACCCACAATTTTTATACATGATTTTGGTACTTCCGAGCTTATTCGGATTGACCCTTGTGGGAGATGGATTAAATAAGTTAATGCATGAAGAGTCGGGTGGAATAATTTCAATCATGTTCGGCTTGATATTTATAGGAGTCGTAGTTTTTGCCTATATTTTCTTCACAACGTACCTGACAAGCCAGGTTTAATAAGTAGTATAATAAGCCTGTATGAAGTTCAAAATCCTTGCGGAATATCTTCTTGATTTGGAGAGAACACCTTCACGCATTGAAATTACTAAAATTTTAGCTGAACTTTTTAAAAAAGCTGAAACTTCCGAAATTGAGGAAATTGTAAATTTGTCTTTGGGGCAACTTGCACCCAGTTTCAAGTCAATTGTTTTCAATATCGCAGAAAAAATAATGCTGCATTCGATAGCCGACGCCTATGGTAAGGAAAATGAGAATGTGGCGAAACTTTATAGGAAGGAAGGAGATTTGGGTAATGTTGCCTCCCGTCTTTCGGAAGAAAAAAATAAAATCCAGCCGCGTGGCTTGACTGTTAACGAAGTTTATACGGCTTTAAAATCCGCGGCAGAGGAAAGTGGAGAAGGAAGCATTGAACGAAAGATTTCTGGTATTAAATACCTTTTAACCAATCTGGATCCACTTAGTGTTAAATTTATTGCGAGAATTCCTGTAGGAAAGCTTCGACTGGGTTTTTCGGACAAGACAATTTTAGACGCTTTAAGTTGGATGGAGGAAGGGGACAAAAGTAAAAAAGGGAAGCTTGAGAAAGCATATCAGGTGGTTCCTGATGTCGGACTTTTGGCAAAGAAGGTAAAGGAAGTTGGAATTGATAAAGCTTCGCAAGGAATCAAGCCCGTGGTCGGAGTTCCGGTTCTTCCAATGCTGCCGCAAAGAATTAAAAGTCCTGCCGAGATGATTGCCAAAATGGGCAAAGTTTTTGTTGAACCAAAGTTCGACGGGCTTAGGGTATTAATTCATTACAAACGTAGTCATCCCGAATTTATTTCGGGATCTAAGATCCTGAAACGAGTTCAGGATGACAGAAGTGTGGAATTTATTAGGGCTTTTACCAGGAATCTTAATAACGTTGTCGATATGTTTTCTGAACTTAAAGGAGTTGGAAAGCACATAAAGGCAAACGAGGTCATTCTTGATACCGAAGCAATAGGCATGGATCCCGAAATGAAAATGATGGCTAATTTTCAAACAACCATGCAAAGACGCAGGAAATACAATATTGAAGAAAAAGCAAAAAGTATTCCTCTGAAGTTTCAGGTTTTTGACATTATTTACAAAGACGGCGAGAGTTTTATGGATATGCCTTATAATAAGCGCCGCGAAATCCTCAAAAAAACCATTACTGACGACAAACTTCTTGTTGTAGATGAGGCCATTGTTACCACCGACCCCGAAGTTATAAACCGCGAATATAGGGAAAAGATCAAAATGGGTTTGGAAGGAGTGGTGGTCAAGAAATACGACACCAAGTATATCCCCGGACGAACCGGTTGGCGATGGGTGAAGATGAAAATGGAAGAAAAATCTGATGCAAAACTTTCTGACACTGTGGACTGTGTGGTGATGGGGTATAGCGCTGGGAAAGGGAAAAGAGTCTCTTTTGGCTTGGGGCAATTTTTGGTCGGAGTAAGAGATAACGATGAAATAAAAACGGTTACAAAGGTAGGAACGGGGTTAACCGATGATCAATTCAGAGAACTTAAAAAGCGTTTAACGGGATTGGAAGTAAAGGAAAAGCCCAAAAATTACCTGGTTAATAAGTTACTGGAGCCTGACTATTGGGTTCAACCCGAAATAGTAGTGGAAATTGCAGCCGATGAGATCACCAAAAGCCCGACCCATACCGCCGGTCTTGCCCTTAGATTCCCTCGATTGGTTAAATTCCGTGATGATAAGGATCCTGAACGAGCAACCACAGTCTCCGAAGTCAAAAAGCTATACAAATTACAGAGAGGTTGAAATACCCAAGGTGTGAAGCTATTTCACCTCTAAGGTGCAAAGTAAAGTGCGTTTGCATATACTTTGTCCTTTCCCTATAATCGCAAAAATGAGCTTAGCAGAAAATAGTCTAGTTACAGATAGGGGAATCAACGAAAGATTAGATGTAAGTTTTCAACAAAATGGACTAATTGACGTAATTGTCATTGACCTTATAAGAAATCATTATCAAACACACAAGACAAGTTCTCCTGAAACTTCTTCTTCCGAGGTTTTCCTCCAAAACTACTTTGAACTGCGTGATTCAGGAATAAATCCTTTTGAAGCTTTATATATTGAAACCGATAATACTCTAAGAAAGTATGTAGAAAAAAACGGAGTATCTTATTTACAAGCCGGATTTGATTTTTTTTCTTCAGGAATTCGCCGTTCATTAGGCAGCCAGTTTGAAGATACGGGAGATTGGGGTGGAGAAAACGGTAATGGAGATGACAACGACGATGGAGGAGAACTTTCGTATGATAAGTTACATGACATGGTTTTGAAAGCAGGAGAACGGTTTTCTGGAGGGGAGCCAGAAATTCTGGAGGAACTTGGGGAGAAATTGGAAGAAATAGTTAGAAAAAATAGTTAATATTTTGATTCTGTATCGCCCCTAAGGTGTTAAGCCGAAGTCGAAAGGCTTTTCAAACTTCAAAAGTTGTAGGTGGTGTCAAAAATATAAGGTCGGGACTATGTTAATATGAAATATGCCCGAGAATTATTCAGGATTAACTTCGAAAGAGGCAGAAAAAAAACTTCAAGAATTTGGGCCGAATGTTTTGCCGGAAAAGCCACCCCCAAGTGATTTAGCAATTCTTGTTTCCCAAGTCAAAAATCCATTGGTATATGTATTGTTTGCTGCCGGAACCGTAACTTTACTTTTGCAACATTTTGCAGACACGCTTCTTATTTTTTCTGATGTTTTCTTAAACTCGATTCTTGGTTTTTTTCAGGAAAGGAAAGCCGATAAAGCATTATACGCACTCAGAAAACTTGTTCACCCCAAGGCTAAGGTTGTCAGGGATGGCGAAATAAGAACAATTGATGTTGAAGAGGTGGTTCCGGATGATACCTGTGTTATTACTCAGGGAGATAAGATTCCGGCTGATGGGGAAGTTATTTTTGCAAACAGACTTTTTGTGAATGAAGCTATTTTGACCGGGGAATCTGTCTCTCTTGCTAAGAAGGAGAATGATAAATTGTTCATGGGGACTATTGTAACTTCAGGACAGGGAAAGGCTTTGATCAAGACTACAGGGGCAAATACCGAAATCGGGAAAATTGCTCTCTCTATTCAAAAGCCGGAAGAAGAAACACCTTTACGAGAGCAGCTCACGATTTTTTCTAAACAGTTATCTATTCTTGTCGGGATTTTGATTTTGGTTGTTTTTTTCATTGGTTTGGCAACCGGCAGGGGGATTGTTGAAATTGTTGTTACTTCAATTGCACTGGCTGTTTCTGCGATTCCTGAGGGACTATTGGTTGCGCTGACAGTGGTTTTGGCGATAGGTATGCAGAGAATTTTAAGACGACGCGGCTTGGTTCGAAACTTGGTCTCTGCAGAGACTTTAGGGGGCGTGACGACGATATGTATCGATAAAACAGGGACGTTAACCGAAGGTCATATGCGGGTAGTCGACGCAATTGGAAATGAGGAAAACTTGACCCTCCAAGCTATTGTCGCAAATGATATGGATGACCCGATTGTTATTGCCGCATATGAATGGGCTTCTGAAAAAATTCCAAATTCCAAATTCCAAATTCCAAATTTGAAAAAAAGACACGAACGCTTAGATAGTATTCCCTTTACTTCTGAAAATAGGTTCTTTGCGTCTCTTAATAAGTGGGAGCCTAAAAATAATATGCTTTTTGTGAACGGGGCGCCGGAGTTTTTACTGGAATGGTCTAATTTAAGTAAAAATCAAAAATCAAATATAAAAGATCAGATAGAAATATTGACATCTGAAGGTAAAAGGCTCGTCGGTATGGCGAGGAAAAAAGTTTCTATCGAGAAAAGTAAACTTGAAGTTGAAGATATTAAAAAGAATCTTGAATGGCTGGGAATGCTTGCCTTAACCGATCCCGTGAGAGACGGAGTAGAAAGTGCATTAGAAAAAACTAAATTAGCCGGTATAAAGCTTTTAGTTATAACCGGCGATTATCCTCAGACTGCAATTTCGGTAATGAGAATTCTTGGTATAGAGCCGGATACGGATTCTGTCTTTTTGGGAAGCGACCTTGAGAAGATGACATCCGGTGACTTATCACAAAAACTTTCTAAATTGACCCATTCAGGGCTTTTTGCCAGAACCACACCTAATCAAAAATACAAAATAGTTGACGCATTAAAGAAAAACGGCGAGGTGGTTGCAATGATGGGGGACGGAGTAAATGATGCGCCGGCTTTAAAAGATGCTGATATAGGTATTGTAGTCGGAGAGGCAAGTGACGTTGCCAAAGAGTCATCTGATTTAGTTTTATTGGATTCAAATTTTGCCACGATAATTGCCGCTATTGAAGAAGGCAGAGGCATTTTTGACAACATCAGGAAAATAATACTTTACTTAATGAGCGATGCTTTTGAGGAGATTGTTGCCGTTACCGGCAGTATTATTGTGGGTGTTATCCTTAGAATACCTTTGCCACTACCGGTGTCAGCGGCTCAGATTCTTTGGATAAACCTTGTTTCCGACGGTTTTCCGGACTTAGCGCTAACTCTTGATCCTAAGGTCCGTGGAATTATGAAGAAAAAGCCGCGTGCGCCAAGCGAGCGTATAGTTACCAAGTGGATGAAGGCCTTGATTGCAATAGTTTCTTTGGTGGGTGGAATAATTGCCTTGGTTCTTTTCATCTATTTCTATAGAAAAACAGGAGATTTATCCCTGGCTCGCTCAATCGCGTTCGCAACCTTAGGAACGAATTCTTTGGTTTATGTTTTTTCGATACGAACTTTGCGCGATTCATTCTGGGAGGAAAATCCGTTTGATAATGTTTGGTTAGACTTAGCGGTTGTATCGGGTTTACTTTTTCAAATTGCACCCTTTTATATAACGCCTTTGCGGCAATTTTTAGGTTTAGTACCACTTAGCCTGATGCATTGGTTGATAATTTTCTCGGTTTCGATTTTGATGTTTATTATTATAGAAGTGTCAAAAGAAATTTTCAGGATTGAGCATATCGAATAAATATGATTCCCGGACTTATTTTTTTAATAATAATATTATCCTTGGTTCTTATTAAAAGCGCAGAGATGGTGATTGTGGCAATCCGAAGGATTGCAAAGGAGGCTCATGCCGGACTATTTACTATTTCTGCTATAGTCTTAGCCTTGGGAACGTCACTGCCCGAACTTTTTGTGGGCATTACGTCTTCTTTAGAAAAATCTTCGAGTCTATCTTTGGGTGTCGTTTTGGGTTCAAATATTGCAAATATAGCTCTTGTCGCGGGGTTATCTGCCTTTTTTATGGGTAAAGTAAATATCAAAAGTGACTACCTTAAACGCGAGGTTGGAATCGCTTTGGCCGCAGGGACTCTGCCTCTGGTCTTAGTGATAGATGGGGTAATAAGTAGGATTGATGGATTTATTCTTATTACTATCTATTTTGCTTACGCTTTCGGTTTTTTCCGCCACCGATTTATTCAGATAGGCAAAGAGCAGCAGGAAGAAGGTTTTATTTATCGCTTTTTGAGGGAGTTTAAACACATAGAATCGATTCGGGCTAGAGAATTCGGAAGACTTTTTTTGGGAGTTGCGTTTTTAATCTTCTCAAGCGATGCAATCGTCAAACTATCTTCGCGCTTAGCGACTGAAGCTCATATACCCATTTTTTTGGTTGGGCTTTTTATTTTGGCAATCGGAACCTCGCTTCCCGAACTCGCTTTTTCCTTTAGAAGCCTTGAGGATCATGAGCCATCGATGTTTTTTGGAAACATACTGGGGTCAATAATAGTTAATGCGACTTTAATAGTGGGATTATCTGCTCTTATTTATCCCATAAGAATAGAAATAGGAGAATACCTGACGGCAGCTACAGCATTTTTTGTAGTATTTGCCAGTTTCTGGCTATTTATTCGTTCAAAACACAGACTTGACAGGTGGGAAGCAGCATCACTTCTTATTTTGTATTTTGTCTTCATAATAGTAGAATTCGTGTAAATGAAAGTTATTGCTGATCTTGAAGTTCATTCAAAATATGCTCGTGCAGTTTCTCCCGCAATGAATGTTCCGACAATTGCCGAGTGGGCAGGGAAAAAGGGAATTGGACTTGTCGGTAGCGGAGACTTTACCCACCCCATGTGGCTTCGAGAACTTGAAGCGAATTTGGAAGAAAGTGGAGCCGGTGTTTATCGGCTCAAATCACCAATCACTGATCACCAATCACTTGTCAGCTTTTTACTGACATCAGAGGTGTCGTGTATGTATACCCATGAGGGAAAGGGTAGGCGGGTTCACATTATGGTTTATCTTCCGAGTTTTGAATCAGTGAAGAAGTTTAATAATGAACTGACTGATATGGGTGCAAATCTTTTTTCAGACGGGCGTCCGATAGTAGGACTAACATTAGCGCAAATTGCCGAGACGGCTCTTTCTGTTGATAAAAGAGCTATTATTATTCCGGCTCACGTATGGACTCCATGGTTTGGATTTTATGGATCACAGAGCGGGTATGACTCATTAAAAGAAGCGTTTGGAGATTTAGAAAAATATATTCCAGCCGTTGAAACAGGACTTTCGAGTGATCCTGCAATGAACTGGAAAATAGAAGAATTAGAAAATCGTCGGATTGTATCTTTCGGAGATGCACACTCGCCTCAGAAACTTGGTCGCGAGGCAACTGTCTTTGAGCTACCGGAGATAAGTTACGAGAATGTTTGGAAAGCTATTTGGGGAAATGCTCATAGTCTACAGTCTACAGACTACAGCAATATGCAAGCTGTAGACCGTAGTCCGTCAGCAGTAAGCAAAGAATCGAAGATTCTTTATACAATTGAATTCTATCCCGAAGAAGGTAAATATCACTATACCGGTCATAGAAAGTGTAATGTGGTTTATTCTCCCAAAGATGCCAGGAAAATGGGAATGATTTGTCCCGTCTGCGGAAGAGCTTTAACCATGGGAGTTGCGAGTAGAGTTGAAACTCTTGCTTCACTTCATATCGAAACAGAGTCTGTGAAGGACGAATTTGGCGTACGTTTTATCCGAGATAAATTCGGAAAAAAGACTTCATATATAATGTTGGTCCCTCTTTTAGAAATATTGGCGGAATGTTTGGGATCGGGAGTCGGCTCAAAAGTTGTAGGAAATTCTTACCAACAATTAATAAATCAATTTGGAAGCGAATTTAAAGTACTTTTGGAGACGCCGATTATGGATATTAGAAAAGCAGTAGGAGAAAAGATCGGAGAAGGCATAAATAAAGTTCGTCTCGGAGATATTCACATTGAACCTGGATATGACGGAGTCTTCGGGACAGTAAAGATTTGGCAACCGGACAATCAAAAATCAGAGCCTATTGACCAACAGGCACTTTTCTGAAAAGATTAGATAGCGACACGAATGTGAAAGAAGGTGATAAATTATGGCAGAAGGAAAAGGTACTGGACTTCCTAAAAATACGGCAGCAGCCTTATCGTATGTTTTGGGACCTGTAACAGGTGTTATTTTTTATCTATTGGAAAAAGATCCCTTTGTTCGTTTCCACGCAATGCAATCAATTGTAGTTTTTGTTGTTCTTTTTGTTCTTCAGTGGGTTTTTGGACTTACAATCGTTCTTTTACCGATGGTTCCATTGATTTCAATTTTGGGTTTTGTGCTCTGGTTGTTACTTATCTACAAAGCATGGCAGGGAGAGGAATGGGAAGTGCCGGTTTTAGGTAAATACGCACGAAAGTTTTTAAAGAAAGTTTAGATGTGAGGCCTGCCCCCAAATTCATGAAAAATGCTCGGGAGCAGATGGTTTGTGAAATAAAGACTCATTATGGCCTTAACTCTCCTGATGTTTTATCTGTAATGCTTCAAATTCCTCGAGAAAAATTTGTTCAACCTCAATATAAAAACATTGCTTATCATGACGGTCCAGTATCGATTGGATATGGTCAGACAATGTCACAGCCCTATACAGTTGCTTTTATGACGGATTTGCTGGATTTAACAGGCAGGGAAAGGGTGTTAGAAATAGGTACGGGTTCTGGATATCAAGCTGCCGTTTTGTCAAAACTGGCTAGAGAAGTCTACACGATTGAAGTTATTCCTGAACTTGCCAAGAAAGCTAAAAGCGCACTTAAAAGATTAGGTTATAAAAATGTTTATGTTAGATCTGGAAGCGGGGAATGGGGATGGCCAGGGAAGCTTAAGTTTGATGCCATTATCGTTACGGCGGCAATCGAAAAAGATATCCCAGAAATGCTTTTTGAACAATTAAAAGTCGGGGGAGTATTAGTTGCACCGATTGGCAGAGGAGTGGATAAAGTGATGACTAGGTATACAAAAATAAAGAAACAAGGAAAGGAAGAACTTAAGAAGGAGGAATTCGGCATTTTCCACTTCGTGCCGTTTGTGGAGAAAAAGAATTAAGTAGTACAATTACCCCATGAGTGAGATGCTTGAGGTTGCGAAAAGGGCTGGTTTAGAAGCTGGGAAAATTGCGTTAGAACTTAGGGATAAGTTAAAGATAAAACTAAAATCAAACCAAAGCGATATTGTTACACAGGCTGATCTAGCTTCAGAAAAAGTAATTTTCTCTATTCTTAAAGCCTCGTTTCCCATGCACAATTACATATCGGAGGAAGCCGGAAAAAAAGATAATAATTCTGAATATACTTGGGTTATAGACCCCATAGATGGAACTCTGCCATATGCAGCGGGACTACCGTTTTTTGGCATATCAATTGGTTTGCTTAAAAATAATAAGCCATTTATCGGCGTTATAAATCTGCCTGCATTGAAAAGTTTGTATTGGGCAGAGAATGGTAAAGGCGCATTTTTAAACGGAAAGAGAATAAAAGTTAGTTCAGTGCAAGATCTTTCAAAAGCAATAGTATTATTTGATTATCATTATGCTGGTAGGAGAGTAGCGGATATCAAAAAAATCTTATTAAAAATTGTTGACAAAATTCGTTACCCTCCTACTTTTGCGTCTTCTGTAGTTTCATTAGCTTATGTAGCCAGTGGAATTTGTCACGGTGATATTCATACTGCCTTTCCCTGGGATTTTGTAGCGGGAGCGGCGATAATTGAGGAAGCTGGTGGCAAAGTCACAGATTATAAAGGAGGAGATATTGATTGGTCTAAAGATTCTATAGATTTACTTGCAAGTAATGGAAAAATCCATGATGAAATTTTATCTTTGATAAGACTATGAAACTAATAATTGGACTCGGAAATCCAGGGGAGAAATACCAAAATACCCGACACAATGTAGGGTTTATGGTAGTGGAAGCACTAGCTTCCAGAGTGGGTGACAGTCAGTGGGTGGTGAAAAGAAAATTTAGCAGTTCACTGTACACAGTACACAGTTCACTTATTCTTGTAAAACCACAAACTTCAATGAATTCTTCAGGAGTTGCTGTGAAAATATTAGTTGATCAATATAAAGTTAAACTGGCTGATTTATGGGTAATTCATGATGACCTGGATTTGCGTTTAGGGGAGTATAAAATCCAATTGGGGGTCGGTCCTAAACTCCATTACGGAGTAAAGTCGATCGAAGAAAAATTAGGAAAAAAGGACTTTTGGAGAGTCAGAGTTGGAGTCGACAATAGAACAAACGACAAAGAACAAAGAGCAAGGGGAGAAGAATATGTACTTCAAAATTTTACTGACGAAGAGAGGGGGGAGGTAGAACAAGTAATTGGCCAAGTTGTTATGGAACTTATCCCAAGCATAAATAAATAATGATTCAGAAAAAGACTAATATTCAACCGTCGCTCAGAGGTTTTTCGTCGATAGGCGAGGTCTTATCAAGATTTAAGAAAGACGAGGATAAATATATTTCCCGTGAGTTTCAGAAATACGGTTATGATTTGGCGGAAGAATTGGGGGATCTAAAAAATAAGTCGTTGTATATTAAACTGGCAAAAGAAACTCCACGAGGTTTTCTTGAGGCCGCGAGGAATTTTGTCAAAGACGCATATCAGGTAAAATCAAAGCCGAAACTATTTATGTGGAAGTTGAGCGAACTAAGACGAGCGAAATTGACACAGAAGAGGAGTTGAGCAAAACCAGAACTCTTACTTCGAACAAAGTGAGAAGCAAGCTTTGCTTATGTGGAAACCTCCTGCGAAGCAGGAGTAAATTAGAATAGATTTAAAGGATATGTTTTTCAGTCTTTTAGTTTTTCAGTCTTTTAGTTTATCCGAGCTGTCGCTCGGAGGCAATTGGATTGATTTTTTAATACTCCTGGTCTTGGCTTATTATGTAAGCGAGGCTTGGAGAATTGGATTTTGGATTATACTGGCTGATTTTCTTGGCTTTCTTTTATCTTTACTCATAGGCCTTTGGGGATATTCGTATGTTGCCGATATATTAAAAACCAGTTTTTCTCTGCCTCATTCCGTTTCCAACGCTTTGGGCTTTCTTTTTACTGCAGGAATATCAGAGGCCATTATCGGCTTCATTTTAATAAATTTCATTAGAAAAATACCTTATAAATTTTGGAAAAAACCCTGGAACAATATTGCCGCGACATTTCCCGCTCTGGGGCAGGGAATTATTCTTATTTCTTTTATCCTGACTCTTATTGTCGGACTTCCTCTTTCTCCGAAGCTAAAAAATGACGTTACCAGTTCACGAATTGGTAGTGTTTTAGTTCGGGAAACAAGCGGTCTTGAAGCAAAGCTTAATCAGATTTTCGGGGGGTTGGTTGAAGATTCGCTAACTTATCTTACTGTAAAACCCGGTTCAACAGCGGTTGTTCCAATTGAAACAGAGGTTCAAGAATTAACCGTTGATGAAGCTAGGGAGACTGAAATGTTTAATTTAGTAAATGAAGAACGAAAAAAAAGAGGAATTAATGAACTTAGCTTACGGGTAGAACTAACTCCCGTTGCCCGGGCGCATGCGAAAGATATGTGGGAGAGACAGTATTTTGGCCACGTCTCTCCGGACGGGGAAGATATAGGAGATAGGCTTGATAAAGCTAACGTAGCTTATCATCTGGCGGGCGAAAATCTTGCGCTGGCGCCGACTTTAGCAACTGCCCATAACGGCCTCATGAATTCAGAAGGCCACCGCCGAAATATTTTGGACCCGGAGTTTAAGAGGCTGGGAATTGGAGTTATTGATAACGGTATATATGGTAAGATGTTTGTTCAAATCTTTACCGACTAAAGTAAGATGCTTTGCTCAGAGCGAAGTCGTAGGATTTGTCCGGATATTCACTGGCTAACAATGATTTATATCTCAAATGTCAAAGTTCAAGGAAAGTGTTATTAGAATTGTATCTCTGATTCCTCATGGTAAGGTTGTTAGCTACGGTCAAGTTGCTCTTTACGTAGGCATACCAAGAGCAGCAAGGCAAGTTGGGTGGATATTAAACCAATTGGAAGAAAAGGTTTCGGTCCCATGGTGGAGAGTTGTAAATAACGAGGGTAGAATAAGTATTAAAGGTTCTATGTATACAGCTGAGGATCAAAGAAAGCTTTTGAGACGGGAAGGTCTAGAAGTAAAAAAAGATCTCACTTTCGATATTGAAAAATACAGGTTTATACCTAGTGTCGGTTTGTTAGACGACCTGGGATTAGATTCAATCTATTTGGGAATAATTTCAAGAAAAATTCCATATAGTAACTATTTCCCAAAAAGAAAGCTTGCTAAATTGGTTAAAAAAGTGCAAAAATAGAATAGATTTAATTATTCGTATTTATTCGCAGCATTCGTATGCATTCGTGTATTAGCATTGCGTTAATATGAAAAAGGATCTTCTTATCCACTTCGTCTATATGATTGCGTTTTTTGTGCTTATTTCTCTTTATAAAGACTGGATTCGCTTGGAGTTTTTACCGTTCTGGTTCGGGGGAATTTTGGGTACTCTTCTACCCGATATAGATCATCTTATTTACATTTATGTTATAAAGCCGGGCGAGGCAACGAGCCAAAAAGTTACCGATATGCTCTCCAAAAGACAGGTTTTCAAAAGCTGGGATCTTTTGGCAACAACCCGAGGGGAAAGAAAAGAACTTATTTTCCACTCCGGTTATTTTCAACTCATTTTTATTATTTTTGCTCTTTTGATAGTAACGTCATCAGGGTCGCTTCTTGGCCGCGGACTGGTTTTGGCCTTCATGCTCCATCTTCTAATCGATCAAGTAATTGATCTGATGGAAGGCGGAAACTTTGATGCCTGGTTTGAAAAACTTCCCTTCGCAC
>LBWB01000015.1 GCA_000993405.1 Candidatus Woesebacteria bacterium GW2011_GWB1_39_12
AATCCAGATCCACCAGAAATTGGACAATGTGGAAAAGGGATTCATGTCATTCCGATAGAACCTCCTACTGATTTCACGAATGTGGTTTTTTCAGATGTTCTTGTTCTTCTTGAAGTCGCAGAAGAAGATGTCATCTTTCGCGAGGGCAATGGAAAGATGAGAGTCAGGAAAGCCACACCTTTGAGGATTTTGACAGAGAATGATGAAGAATGGCAGAAAATTCAAAATAATAGTCTCCGACGATTTTGCCTTGGGGAACACATCGACTATGACCAGGAAAAAGGAATTTTGCACTTCAAATATGATGATGGGACAGAAAAGTGACTCAAAGATGGGCTTCCTCATCGTGAGGATGGTCCTGCTTATATCTATCCTGATTATATATCCTGCGAATGGCAGTTATCACTATTTCTTAAATGGCAAAGAACATCGTGAAGATGGTCCTGCGATAATTTATCCACGATCTTTCAAAAGTCCGAATGAATATTGGATTAGCGGAGTCAGAATTTATCCTTCTCCTACTCAAAAGATGAAGATGTGGATGAAGATGTGGTTGGAAAGATTGAAATGAAAGGAGACAGAGATATGAGCACAAATTGTGATATTGCGCAAAAAACAGATGATGGAAAAGTTAGAGTAATTTACTCGCATTGGGACGGTTATCCTCAGTATGTCGGAAAGATGCTGTTGGAACATTATAATGTTCAGGAAAAAATTGAAGCATTGTTGAACTTTGGTGATATGTCAATTTTGGAAGCAACACCAGAAGGATCTACGTTTTATCATCGAGATCGAGGTGAAGAATGGGAAGATGTTCAGCCAAGAATTTTTGATGATGAAAAATCTTTCTTGTCAAGAAGAGATATTAATGAATGGAATTATCTCTTCAAAGATGGACAATGGTTTGTTTGTTTTGGCAAAGAATTAGTTCCACTTTCAAAAGTGATAGAAGATGATGAGTGAAATCAAACAAGTAATAGTCATTCGCAAAGATTTGAAAATGCGGCGTGGCAAAGAAATAGCCCAATGCTGTCATTCCTCAATCGCGTTTCTTTCCAACAGAATTCGCCACCTGATTGATTGCAGTGATGATGATATTTTTGATTTGAACGGAACGAATATCGAAGATATTTTATGTCTATCCAAACCAGAAATTGCCTGGATCAAAGGCAATTTTGCAAAGATTTGTTTGCAAGTTGAGTCAGAAGAAGAATTGCTTGAAATCAATCGTCAGGCGAAGGAGGCTGGACTTGTTTGTGAGTTGATCAAAGACTCTGGTTTGACGGAGTTTGCCGGAGTGGCAACGATTACTTGTCTGGCAATAGGACCTGACTATTCGGAGAAAATAGATCCAATAACGGGAAGTTTGAGACTCTATTGATGAACAAACACCCAACTCTATTGATAGAAATCAAAAAGGATCAATTTGCGGAAGTAGATATTGGAATCGTGCCATTGATCAAAAAGATGAACGACGACGATGACATCACTACTATTTTCTCTTGCGAGGGTGATCTTGAATCAATGCTTGAAAAAGAATCAGAAATTGATTTGCCATATGTTCTTTTCAGATGCGAATCTCTTGCTAAATTAGAAAAATTATCAAAATCAATTTTTGACTTCAACGAAAAAAATGGATATGAAACATCTTTACAATGTTCTTGGATAGAAGATGATGGATTGACATTCTGTTTGAATTTTGATTCTAAAAAAACATTGTTGAATTATATTCAGTTCAAGGAGAAATAAAATGTTCAAATTTATACAAAACAGCAACAGACGCAATGAATACGGATTTTTCTACACCGAAGCAGAATTGGAACAAAATGGATTTTTCAGCTTTCTGATCGGGTTGATTGCTGGCATTGCTGTAATGATTTTGATTGCAACATAGGAGAAACAAATGATAATTTTTTTGATATATTTGTTGCCTGGATACATCTTCACAATGAAACTCGCCAGCAACGACATTGGCTTTCGTGAAGAAATGTTCTGGAATGATTTCTTGATGTTTCATCTTCACGTTCTGGGATGGCTGCCGTTGATGATTTTCAGATACATTGACGCCGTTCATAGAGATGAGCAGCACAGGGTTTCAAAAAGAAAGCAGAGTTTCAAATGACAATCTTGGTGATATTATATCTGGTCATCGGTCATTTCTACATCCTGAAAGAATTTAGGAATGTCTATGATTTTTATAATGACAAATTCGTGTCCTTTCAATCTGCCTGGGATCTAATTTGGTGGCCAGTGATTGCTTTGGCAGAATGGTGGAATGGGATTCGTTTTGATCTGAGATTGAAGAAAGATGAAAAGAAATGATATATTTTTTGATATATGAATTTTTAGGTGTGATATATTGCATCTCAAGATCTTGCGAAGATGAAAGATTTTGCGAAATAATTTCTAATTCTATTTTAAGCTCAATGATTCACTTTATTCTGTGGATTCCAGAAATTATTCTCGAATGGGATAGAAACAGATTCAACAAACAAGTGAAAGGATAATGATATGTTGAGATATGTCGTGATGTTTGCGCTCGGAATTGTTGTAAGCGCAGCAGTTGAAGAAGAATTGATTCGCAGAAATCTCAAAGGGAGAATTCCTGATGAAGTTTTTGATGAACTTTTTCTTGAAATTGAAGAGGAAGATGAATCAGTTGTGAATAACTGATCAAAAGGAGGTTTCCTAAAATGGAGATCAAAAAGATATTGGTTGTGGATGACGAAAAGAACATTCGCCGACTGGTCGAGATCACCCTTCAAAGGGCAGGATATACAACTGATTCTGCTTCGGATGGCATAGAATGCTTGGAAAAAGTTGCTACATCCAAACCGGATTTGATTGTGTTAGATTGGATGATGCCAAAAATGTCTGGTATAAAAGTGCTTCAAAATCTTAAATCTAATACAGATACAGCATCAATACCGGTTATTATGCTTACTGCCAAAGCACAAGATCTGGACGTATTGAAAGGCTGGCAGGCAGGCGTGGATTGTTTTTTGGTGAAGCCGTATAATCCAATGGAATTGCTCCAGTTCGTGAAAAGAATTGCCGAAGCAGATGATGACTTTGAAGAGGAAGTGAGATTTGAGATATGAGATTGTTTAGAAAAAAAGAAGACTATCCTGTTGAAGCCCAGGTAGTCCAGACTTTTGCTACAACTGATGGGAGAACATTTTATGACAAAGAAGTAGCCGATCAACATCAACAACTGCTAAACAAACAATATGACGCAATAGAAGTTTTCGAAAATGCTTCAAAATTTCAGAATCAAGATTTCTGGATGTTGTGTGAAGGTTTCCAAGACGAACATCTGTCTGAAAACATTTTTGCCAATTTTGTCAAAATAGAAAACAATGATCAAGCCAATCAAATCGCAGAATATCTTTTCGAGGGATGGAAGGAACACGATCCAGTGGCATTCTCCCATTGCTGGACAAAATTGTTGAGCAATGTCGGAAGATTGGTTTATGTCGTTGAATTTGCTTATGATCTATATGGGCAAGGACCAGGAATGGTTTTCACCCTTGAAGAATTGAAGTCAAAGGTAGACAATCTTTCTTCTGAACTTGAAACAATAATGAATGAAAGTGGAGAATTGGAATGAGCAAAATACTTGGAATAGTTTATTCCTATTGTTATAGGAAAACATCTTTGGCTGATTACATCAAAGAAATCAATGAAATTACCAAAAAACACAATATTACAGATTGGTGGGACACTGACGCTCAAGATGGTTCTGCTATTATTGGCTCTGATTGGAAAGACTCAGTTTTCGCAGAAGAGTTATATCATGAAGTGAATGGATTTAGCTCCAATTGGGATTTTGCACTTGGGAATGGAGACAATATAGATGAAGAATATAGCAAGGAGTCCAACATTGAGGACTATCCAGATTTCTGCGAGGCTATCAAAAACAAACAATGGAAATTGCTTGAATTAGTCAATTATGATTATTCTACATTTATCAAGGTAGAAGTAGATGATGATTGGAGAAGTATTCACACCAGCAGAGATAAATTGGTTTCTATGATTTTGAATCATCCAGATCTATTGAATATTATTGAATCTAAGAAAAGTAAATTTCAATATTATTTTGGGAAGGGACTTTCACCGCAAAAAATTCTAAAAAAGATGCATCAGGATCTGTCCGGGCCACCGGCTCTATACGATACTCGTCCTTCAGGATTTGCTGCGTTGATATTCAATCTGGATACTTGCTATAATAACGGGACATATTATGTTATTCGTGGCAAAGATGCTCATTTATTTGAGGAGTAAATGAAATGATATGGTATCCAGTGCCTTGGAATGATCAAGTTTTTAGATCTCAATTAGTAGTAGATAAAATTTGTATCAACGCAGAAGTTCATTTTGCTAAAAAGAAGTGGGTAGGGGAGTGGCATTCGATATGCCCTGAAGTAGGCAGATATAGGATTTTGAAAAATAGCAAAGAAAATATCATTTCAAAAATTGAAACCGAAATTGCCCATTTTTTTGATGAATATATCCTTTTCGTAGAAGAAGTAAAGAGATATGTCCTACGCACGGAAGAGATATCTATTATATATCCTTTAGTATATGATCAATTACCAAAATTCAAATTCCATAAGAAATGAAAGACCAGAATCACATCAAGCAATTATTTTTCAAATTCCTGGATGACTATGATATTTTTATTTGCACTGATCGCAGTGGCGCAGGAATATCTCTAACAAGAATGTCATTGCTCTCTGCGATGTGGAAGATGCCATACAAATATCAATTATGTTTGAGTGAATTTATAGATATGATGACATTGCCATTGAGTTTCGATGAAGAATTTTATTTCGCCAGTTTCAGAGAAATTCGGACTGGATATTGGGACACTTTCGCTATTATCGACAATGATGGAAAAGAAATTGTCTCGTGGAAGCAGATTTTCAAATGGTTGGAGGAATTTCCTTTACCAAAGAAGCAAAAGTAGATGACAAATCTATTTCAATTTTTTGAGAATTGTTGTGATAACTTGAGCCAGCTAATTCCAGTTTTTGCCTGAGTGTCAATCAAATGTTCTGTTGTCGGCAAAGAAGATTTTGTGAGATTCTGGATGGCTTCTGTGAATCTTTCCAAAAGTCCTTCGAAATCAATTGACAACCCAAAAGAACGTGCTTCTGATCTTCCTTGTTTGATGACGTGGCTCAATGCTTTTGCCTTGTCAGCATCGGGAATATCAGAATAGACAATGTCCTTCATTGTTGACACGAGAACGTTTTCCAGGTCTCTTTGTTTTTCTGTGAGGCGTTGAAAGTCTTGGTTGGCGAGTTTTGGCATCCGACGTCCCTCCATTTGTCCCTTGACAAAAAAAATTGCTTTATCCTGCTTTTGCGACAATATTTTTGATTTCCCCTGAAAATTGACAAAGAATGATGAACAGGCTCCACCAGCAAATTTGAAAAGGAGCCACGAATTGATGAAAAAAAACACACGTTTTCTTGATTTGAAAGAACAAACACTTCGATTGATTGAGAAACTTCACAAAATTGACCCAAAAACTCACAGAGAAGAATACTCCGAGATAGTCGGAGAGATTTGTCAGTTGAATATGGGATTGGTGGGCAAACAAATTCGAAAGTTTTTGTCTCCAAATTTGAGCCAAGATGATTTGAATGATTTATATGCTTCGGGACGAGAGGGATTGCTTTTTGCCATCCCCAAATTTGACCCATCAATGGGAAACACCTTTGCGAGTTATGCCTCGCAATGTGTCTTCGGATATGTGATGAAATGGATCAATTGGAACTCGTCGATGCCATTACCTTCAAACATTGCAGGAGCTATCACGGCAGCCAGGAATGGCAAAACTTACCTTTGTCAAGATGCTTCTTCTCCGTTCTATCACAAAATTCTGTTCAAAGACCGCAACGGAGTTGAGCACGAAGTTGATCCGGTCATCATAGAAATAGCCAAAGGATCTCTTTCTTTGGAATTGTTGGCAGAAAACACCGAAGAAGGAATTTTTGAGATTGGCGATGAAGAATTTGAAGATCAAGTGATTGATCGTGAAGCCATTCAAAAAGCAGTGGCTCAACTTGAAAACAGAGACAAAAAAATTCTTATGATGCGATATGATCAAGAGTGGAAACTGAAAAAAGTAGCAGAAAATATGAAATTGTCAATTGCTCGCGTCCAGCAGATTGAACAAAGAGCAATTTCCCGTTTCAAATCGCTTTTGGAGGAAGAGGGATATGATGTCGCCACTCATTTCAAGAATTTGAAGGATTGAGAAGATATGTCATATTCAAATTACAAAGAAAATATAAACTATGAAATGCACATAGATTCAGACTATGTTCCAGTGAGTGGCGTATATGATAACCAGTATGTCAGAATTGGACACACTATGACATTTCAACAAAAACCAACGGAAAAACAATTGGAAAAACTTGCTTGGCAAATTGAAAATGAAATCATCGGCGACAAAAAGGTGTTCATAATAAGTGTCGACGAAATCGCTTTCAATCAATATAAAAAAGGATCAATGGCTCAATGGCTGAATTGCTCATTACAAGGTGGTGGTATAAATTATATTTTGCTACGAGGTCGCCCTCGCGATGGGGCAATGAGTTGGGACATTGATATATTCCCCACTGGGACAAAAGAGATATTGCATTTAATTGAATACAGGATAAAATATTCTTGGGATTTGCTGTTTATCTACAAACTCCATCCGGTCTCTGAAAATCCTTGGTGCGAGAAAATCTTTGAAATCACTGAAATTCACGAGGAATATTTGAAAAAATTGGAACGACTTATGATTGCTTCACAATTCAACATTCTTCCAACAAATGAAAATAATTCATTTTTGACCAGGATATTGGATTTGATTTTTGAAGAGGCAAAAAGAGCCGTTGAGAGATCTGAATATACTTCTTTGAAATGGACAGAGCCTAATTTGAACGGAGATATTTTTCCTGTCGGTAGTTATAATTATGTTTCTAACATTTGATAAATATAGAAGGAAAAGAAATGATTTCTGAAACAAGAAAAGTTCTGCTGAACAAGAGTTATGGCGGATTTGAACTTCCGAAGGTAGTGGCAGATTATCTTCAAGAGCAGAAGGGATGGGACATTCCAGTCATCAGAGTTGAAGAAGATTTCAAAAAATATTCCGCAAGTTTGCTTTGCTTGTGCGAAATGTATGGACAAGGAAGGTTGGTTTCTGGAAATGATCATTATCGTAGCGAAGAACAGATCAGATTTCATCCTGACGTGATTGAGGCAGTTGTGGCAATGAAAGAAAAACATCAAGAATTGTTTGACCTTTCACCACGCCAAATGACAGAAGAACAAGAAGCGGAATATAACAAAGTCAGATGCTTGGAAAGCATCAAAGTGGTTGAAATTGTGATTGAAACAGATATTGACAATTATGATGGAATAGAAAAATTAGAAGTTAGATGTTATGAAAAATTTTGAGGAGAATTAAAATGCAAGAAGTTTGGCACGGATTGTTGTTTTGTTGCGAGGGTCCTTGTGGCGGGTCTGGTGATATTATGTGTCTCGCTGCGGGGGCAACTTTTGAAGAAATGATTGAGGCGCTGATTGCAGCAGGAATCAAAGGGCATTCATCATTAGAAGGCTATGATCCGGAATATGTTCCTCATCCAGATTTAGAAAATGCTTTTGAGGAAGACTGTGATTGGGACGCCGAAGTAGCAGTTTGGTCTGTGAATAGTTTACGCGAATTGAAACACAGAAAAGAATATTGTCGCGACGGAAATTGGTTTTTGTTAGAAATTGATTATGAAGAAGGTAAAGATTACGATCTAGGGAATATTCAAGTGATCTACAGAAAAGACAACATAGGAGAGTTGAAATGACAAAAGAAAAAGCTCTTGAAGAATTGGCGATCGTCATTGCCAACAGATACAAACGAAATGTGGCTGATTATGTTGCAGAATATAATGCGATGCAAGAATTTAATATTGGAGACAGATTTCTGTTCAATAATTATGGACGTGGAGAAGAAGAAATCGAAATCACAGGATTCAGTGATATCAATCCAGGAGGAGTGAAATATCATTGCGTAGTGGGAGATTATTCTTCGTGGAGCTATGCAATTGAAATCAAAGACAGAATCATCAAAAAAATAAATGAATAAAGGAGAGTGAGATGCCACAAAAAATTAAAGTCAAAGAATTGATCCCAGTCGAAACAGAAAAATGGTCGACCGAAGATGGAAAAACATTCAACACGGAAGAAGGAGCAATTCTCCACGAAAAAGAATGCCACGAGAGACAATTGGTAAGAAACAACTTGTTCCAGGTAGCCGAAGAGGAAGTGTATCAAATTTTTGATTTTAATGTAGAAAGTTCTTGGGATAGTTGGTGTGGATTCTTCTGTGCTAACAGGATTGAAGATTTAGAATATCTCTCAAAAGAAATATCATCTTTGAAATTTTCTACTCAAGTTGATGTTGCATCATTTATCGCCGGGCGTCCATCTAAATTCAAATTAGGTGAATGGTTTTGTTATTGTATATTTTTCAATTCTTCTCCTATGATTTATTCTATGGAAGAATTGCGCAAATTTGCGGAAGAATATATTGAAGGATGCAAACAAAATGTAAAAGTTTTGTTGCAACAGATCGGCAACTTACCAGAAGGATCAAAACAATGACTCAAGAACAATTAAACAACGCATTTCGAAGTCTTCTCGGAGATGAAAAGGTTGAAGATGCGATTTTCAACAAAAGATTTCCAGAAGATGAGCTTTGCAGAGAAGTGGCAGAAAAGTTTTTTCTCGGGCAAATTGAAGAATCGAATGATGTTGAGATGGTGCGCCGGGCTTTGAAAAAACTCAAAGAACAAGGATATGTCGGCTACGAAGGAGTCTGAAATGGAAAATTTCGGGAAAAAACTTGTTGAAGCAGATATATCTCAATTAGAACATAGTATAATTAAACATTCAACAAAACTATTCTATATCTTGAATTCTGTTCCTTTTTGTTCTGCGAAAATAATTTCAAAATACTTTTCACGAATTGCAGGATTCCTTTCATTTCCTGTATAATACACATATAGGAATCAACAAATGCAACTGGTCGAGCAACACAACTTGAAGGGCAAACAATGGAAAGAAGCAGATGATCTCTGTTTTCGTTCCAAGAATCTCTACAACCTCGGACTCTATCATGTTCGACAACACTTCTTCGAAAAGGAATCCTATCTCAACTACAACCAGTTGGACAAGTTGTTGCAATCAACGGAAGCCTACAAATCTTTGCCTGCGAAGGTTTCACAGCAAATCCTGATTCAACTGGACAGGAATTTCAGGTCTTTCTTCAATGCACTTCAATCCTGGAAAACAGATCCTTCCAAATTCACTGGCAAACCCAGAATCCCAGGCTACAAGGACAAAACCAAAGGAAGGAACCTCGCAGTTTTCACAGATCAGGCAATCTCAAAGAGACTGCTGAAGAAGTTCAAGATTGCCAAATTGTCCAAAACTGAAATTGCAATTCACACTTTGAAGGAAAACATCAACCAAGTGAGAATCGTTCCAACCTCAACTGGCGGCTATGTTGCAGAGATTGTCTTTGAGCAAGAACCAGTCAAAGCAGCCACAGATTCCAAAAAACATTTGTCCATTGACCTTGGAGTCAACAACCTCCTTGCCATGACATCAGACCAGAAGGATTTTCAACCTCTCCTGGTCAGCGGTGGCGCAGGAAAGTCCATCAATCAATGGTTCAACAAGCAAAGGTCGAAAATGCAAGAACAACTCAATCCAGAACAAGCAGTTTCCAAGGCAATCCTGCGATTGACTCAAAAGAGAAACCGAAAGATCAGGCACCTGTTTCATCAGGTTTCCAGGTTTGTCGTGCAGACTGCGATTGAACACGGAATTGGGACAATCGTGATTGGCAAAAACAAGGAATGGAAGCAAGAGGTGAATTTGGGCAAGAGAACCAATCAGAACTTCGTCTCACTTCCTTTCAATCAACTGATTCAGCAGATTGACTACAAATCAGAACTGGTCGGAATCAAGGTTCATCTGCAAGAAGAAGCACACACCTCAAAGTGTTCTGCTCTTGATCTTGAATCTGTTGAGCATCACGAGAACTATCTTGGCAAGCGAGTCAAACGTGGTTTGTTCAAGACAGCGGAAGGAATCCTGCTCAACTCGGATGTCAATGGTTCTTGCAACATCATGCGAAAACACCTCAAAAAAGAATTCCAGAAATCTTCGGAGAACTGGATAGAGGCCATTGTAGTTTGGCCAAAGCGTATGGTTTTCCAGGCTTGAAGAAAGAACATTTAGAATGTTTTTTCAAACTATTCGCATCGCTAAATGTTATATTAGGAGATTGCGATTGCTTGATGATCTTGCTGTTGGAAACAGATATTTTGTGAAATATTTTGACAGAAAAGCACATGGAAGAATTTTAGAATTAAATCCCTACAATGGCGACTCGGTAGTTTTTCAAAGAGATGGCAGCGAACAAATTGAGACTTATCCAGTCGCGACATTTATCTCAATGATCATTGAAAGAGTAGATTGAAATGGAAACTCCTGAAAAAATTGCATCAATGCAGGAACAGAAGATTAGATCTGAAGTTTCTCAATTGACAAAAGATATTAGAAGATTGAGATTGATGAAAACTTTGAAAGTAGGAAAAAAATATTTGATTAAAATTCCTATGCAATCTAAAAAGATTGTTGAAGTGATTGCTATTGAATTGGGCAAAGATGCCGCATTTTCTTGGAATGTTTGTAATGTCCATTTCATCACTGAAAAAGAGTTTGGATGTCTCGTATTCCAAGAATTTGTTGAATGTATCATTGAGGAGATTGATTGAGAAAGGTGGATGGAATGAACGATCTGTCAAGATTTATCGAATTTGAATGCAAAAAAGTTAGATCCAGAATGGATGAAATCACTGAATCTTTACGTAGATTGAATATTATGACTGGAATTTGCCCTGGGCAAATATATCACTTGCTTGGCACCGACAGAAAATTCGAAGTCATTGAAGTCAGAGATGATCGTGTGAAGTTGATGCACACTGATAGTCATTTGACAGATTTCTATTATATCTTAGAAGTCGCAATGATAATGACGAGGATTGATGATGATCATTGAAACCCAAGAAGAATTAGATTATTTGAACAAGCTTGATAATTATAAATGCAGAATGCTCGCCTGGGTCCGCAGATTCCATCCACGGCATGGTGATTTACGTCAATCAATTGATGAAGAAACCAGAGATAAAATCCTAGTGATTGAAAGTAAGTTGCTTGAATCTTGGCATCAAATACAACACATGATAAATGACGATCCTTTGATTCTCTACAAAGAGTGCCATAATCGTGGCAGTGTTTCATCAAATTATATCTATGATCAGCGAGAAACTTCAAAATCTTACTTCATAAAAGAAGGGATGAAATATAATTGTGTGTGGTGTGGCGAAGTTCACGAAATGTCGCACACCATCCCCTGAAATGCCGCCGCCGGGGGTGAATGTTGTTTGTAGGAGGAATGACAAAACGGGAATTTTGCTCACCACTTGAAAAAAGCAAGGAATGTGAGCAAACTAAAAGTGCATTCCTATGAAAATAGGAATGAGAGTTGCAACCAACGACCACCAAGATAGTGAAGCGAGACGCAGATTCCACGCCACTTGGAAACAAGAAGAGGAATCTGACTGCCCATAAAGTGTAATGGTTTAGCACGGAACTCTGTCGAAGTTCAAGAGAAGGAGTTCAATTCTCCCTATGGGCGTTTTTTGCAAGGTCAGAAAAACAGATACTTCTAATAGGAACCAGTATGTTGCAAGTTCAAGTCTTGCCTCTTTGGAGCAATTCAAAGAGTAGCTCAATTGGTAGAGCAGCCGGAAAAAGACAACTCTGTTTTCGATCATTCCTGCAAAAAATTTTGAACCAGGAGAAAATATTGTGGGAAGTTTTTGCAGGCAGTCAGATTGTGAAAAATTTGTTGATGTTTTTCCAGAATTAAAGGAGGAATTAGTTTGTCCTGATTGGTACGAGGCTGTTTTTTTGAAAAAAACAGGGCTACTTCAAGGTCCCGTATTCGATCCAGAGTCGATTTGCTCATTGGATGATGTAGTCAGAGATGTGACTGAGCAAATATCAGATACTCCCCTTTGTGGTGTATTGCAAGCAATGGAAATTTACAAGCGTTTAGTGGCAACTGGATTGTTTGAATAGTTTGAAAATTTTGCGAGCGTCAAGAAAAGGGATACTTCTAAGCTCACTTGGTAGAGCAATTTCCTTAAAAGAAATATGTGCTGGTTCAAATCCAGCAGAATCACAACCCCTTTTTCGACTTTTCCCGCAAATTTGACGTCATGGTGTAGCCTGGAAACACACCCCTCTCTCAAAGAGGAGATCGGCAGTTCAAATCTGCTTGGCGTCGTAGCAACTATAGGAGAGAACAAATGTTGGCAATTCAAGAATATTTACAAAATAGTTCTCTTGACACACTAAACGAGGATCTGGCAATCAAGGCGACTCGGCACGAATCTTTGCCGTTGGTAGTTTTGAACTATTCTCAATTAGAAAGTCCTAAAATTCATCCAGTGATCAGAGATTGTCGGGGGATTGTCATTCAAACAGATTCGCCTATATTTCCTGTTATTTCCCAGGGTTTTAGAAGGTTCTTCAATTGGGGTGAGTACATTGAAGAAATGAATCAGTTTGATTGGTCGGATTTTTCGGTCAATGAGAAGTGCGACGGAACATACATCGGATTGGCTTATTTTCAAGATCAATGGATATTACACACCCGCGGCGGTTGGGGAAATAATATTGTAGGCAAATCTCCTTTCACCTGGGAGAATCTTTTTTGTATCGCAATGGGAATCAAAAATCTTCAAGAAATTCCTTTTCCGAGGGATTCTTCGTATGTTTTCGAACTTTGTTCTGTATATAACAAAGTAGTTAGAACTTATCCTACGCCAATGACATTTTTGATCGGGGCTAGATTCAATGCCTTGATTGAGTATTCTCCATCACAACTTGATCAATTCGCTCGTCAATATCAACTGAATAGTCCTATTCGTTATAGCTTTTCTTCGATTGATGAAATCATTTCCTTGATCAAACAATATGAGCGCGATGATCCTACTTATGAGGGTGTAGTTATTAGAGACATCGACAACATTCGATTCAAGATCAAATCATTGACTTATTTGGCCCTTCACAGAATGAAGGGGGAAGACAATTCTTTCAATTTCAAAGGAGTGTTGCCGTTTATTCTCGCAGGCGATACTGATGAGCTGTTGGTATACTTCCCGGAAGTTGAGGAATTGACGAAGTCGATGGCAGAAAAAATTCGAGTAGTTTGGTCAGAAATTGTTGATTTGTGGAACAACTCCAAGGATGAGATTTCTCAAAAAGATTTTGCGTTGAAGGTGAAAGATCACCAATTTTCGGGATTGCTTTTCACCAATAGAAAGCAAAACGGAGATTTAGAGAGTCTTCAAAATTTGTGGAGGAATTCTCCAGACATGATGCTAAAAATTCTGTTCAAATGAAATTTGTTGAGAAAGATTGAGTTTCTTCTCTGTCCGCCCCTGAAAACGCGGGATGTGGGACGAAGAAGGGAATGTAAGGAGAAAATCGCTTGGAAGGTAAAAAAGTTTCCAAAATGTGAAACCACCATGCCCTTGTCTGATGCTGACTAAGCGGGATAGGTGCTGGCAGAGGTCCAGAAAAAGCTGGAATCGTCAAGATTCCTCGGTGAGTGAGAACCTCACATTCGTCAGCCTTGTCAATTCTAATCGGCGGCAAGAAACGACAAGAATATTATTTAAAATGCCGTCAGTCTTCACAAAGAAGACATTTAGAGAAGATAGATTATTATTTGTTAAATTAAATTGGAAGGGCGTAAAAAACCCTTCTTATACCAGCATAGATGTAAGTAGCATCACTTGCAGAAGCAAGGGGTCCAAGATCAAGGCTTGGCGCTGGTACTTTGGAGAAATCCAAAAACGTGATGGTTTTATATTGCAAGAGTTAATAAAAATTGCTCGGGTAGCTCAGTCAGGTAGAGCGGGATTTTGAAGGGATCCGCGTCAGGCGTTCAATTCGTCTTCCGGGCACTTACAGCGAAGTCAAGAAAAGTGATACTTCTCAAACAATGATCTGAAAAACACTCACTTTTCACTTTTTCTCGCTGTTTTTCAAAGACCATAGGAGACTCAAAATGAAACTTTGGATTTTGGAAAATGTCGATCCTTATCTTGGAGATGTATCCGAACAAGTTATTCGCGCCGCAAATGAAAAAAATGCAAGGAGCGTGGCTGCGGAAAATTGTGGAAAAGAGGGCAAAGGAGTTTGGTTTGATCCAACGCTCAGTTTTTGCAAGTTGATCACAGAAAAAGGTGAAGAGGAATGTTTGCTGGTTTCTATTTGGGCATAGAAAGAATAGTTTTTGGGAGATAGTCGAGTTGGCAGCAGACCCCTGACTCGAATACACAAATTTTTTATTGATTTTTTTCTTGACGAATAGAGGAATATACGAATTAAAAATCGAACATACTAGTATAATGAATACTAGAAGAAAAAATAAAGTTTGGTCAATTGGAAAAGAAGAATTCGCTAAATTAGTAGCCGAAGCATATTGTATTGCAGATATTATATTCGAAATAGGATTTGATAATTATAGTACATCTCATTATAAACGAGTGCGTGAGCGGATAACCGAGGAGCATCTCACAAGCGACCATTTAATACGTGGTGGTTTGGCGAAAAATCGCATTATTTTACCCGGAATATGTAAAAAAATCCCAATAGAAGAAATTTTAGTGGAAAATTCATCTTATAATAGAACTAACTTAAAAAAGCGCCTCATTAAAAATGGGATGCTAAAAGAAAAGTGCGCTAAATGCGGGATGAATAACGAATGGCAGAGCGAGAAGCTGGTTCTTCAAATTGATCACATCAATGGAATTTGGAATGATAACAGAATTGACAATCTAAGATTGCTTTGTCCAAATTGCCACAGCCAGACCAAGACATTCACATCGAAAAATCGCGGCAGAGGAACAAAAAAAATAACTGATAGGAAGTATATTTTTACAGGACAGCAAAATAGCATCATAAAACCAAACAATATAAGAAAAAAATATTGTCATAATTGTGGCAAGGAAATTGTGGCAGCTAAAACTGGAATGTGCGCGGAATGCTATCATGTCTTTGCGAGAAAGGTGATTAGACCTTCAAGCGAGGAACTTTTAAATTTGATGAAGAGGCACTCTTTATGTGCTATCGGAAGAATATATGGCGTATCAGATAATGCAGTTCGTAAATGGGCTAAAAGTTATGGCTTGATAAAATAGATATGAAAATAATCCCCCGTCGTCTAAAGGCAGGACAATATACTTTGGATATATGAATGGTTGCGTTCGATTCGTCCCGGGGGAATTGCTATATTTGAAGTTTTTGCCCCTTTGAGGAATTGGTAGACTCGCTTGATTCTGAGTCAAGATTTTTCCTGGTTCGATCCCAGGAGGGGCAATTCAAGGAGAACCTTTTTGTTTGAGAAAAATCAATCAATCTATGGCGTTGACCTCGTGTCTCTGAATGCGATCACCGATGCAGTCGAAGGCGCTTTGTGTGAATTTCTGGAATGGTTGAGTGAGAATGAGGAAGTCAATCTTCAAGGGCAACTTGGAGTGTTCCGCACCAAACTGCGCACCCATTTGATTGCAAAAAAGGTCAGAACAGATTTCATCAAAACTTCCACACAAGAATCTCTGCTGAATGCCAATTCTTGGGATTGGGATGGATGTAATCTGACTTTTAAAGGGGAATATGTTTACGCTAGGGCGATCAATCATTCTATTTCTCAAATTTGCAATGTTTCAGGAAATTGCAATCTCGTCCAAGCAAAACGAGCCAGCGCCGCGATGCAATCAATGTTGGTCTCATTGCAGGCACTCAATCAAATGTCCGAGCCAGTGATTGAACAAATGTTGAAAATGACAAATGAAGGAGCTGAAAATGACAAATGCTGAAAGACTGGAACAATTATTGACCACCGAAGGTCTGCGCGGAGGACAAGCCGCAGATGCTTTTGCAGTAGCAGTTGAAAAAATCAAAGAAGAACAAAAAACAAAACGAGTTGAAACTGCGGAAAGATTGCTTCGCGAAGCTCTTGAACTTGACAACAAGCAAAAAGAAATTCGCAATGCTTTTCACAAAGCCGAAGCAGACTACGAAAAGAATCTTGGCAAGGTTCTGAATCAGATTGAAAATCTGACCGGCAAATCGAGAGAAACAGAAGAACCAACAGAGGAAAATCCGACAACTGAATGACACTTTTTGAAGGAGATATTCGATGTCCCAATTGATTTCAAATCTCAAACAACGAGGATTCATCGACACCTTCACCAATGAATCGCAATTGATTGAGCACTTGCAACAGCCAAGAACATTCTATGTCGGTTTTGATCCGACAGCGGATAGTCTTCACATTGGTCATTTGTTGCCATTGAAACTGATTCAGTTGATGACCGCCAGCGGACACAAGCCAATTGTGTTGCTCGGATCAGCCACTGCAAGAATTGGGGATCCCACCGGAAAATCAAAGTCAAGGATTGCTTTGTCGAGTGTTGAAACTGACAGCAACACAGAATCAATCAGAACTCAGATTCAAAAAATTCTTGGAGGGGAAATCACATTCTTTGAAAACAGCCATCCTGGAATGACATGGATGGAGTTTGTGATGGATGTTTTTTCACATTTCAGCGTCAATGAGATGGTCAAACGCAAAACTTTTGCCGAACGACTTTCCAATGCTCAACACCTCTCATTGTCAGAATTTGTCTATCCTGTTCTCCAAGCCTTTGACTGGTTGGTTCTTTGCAGGAAATTTGACTGCACTTTGCAGATTGCAGGATTGGATCAGTGGACGAATTGTTGCGCAGGAAAGGAATTGATTCGGTCGGAATTGGAAACAGATGCGCACATCATTTGCACTCCTCTGCTTGAAGTCAATGGCAAAAAAATGGGAAAATCATCAACGGGTGATGTGCTTTGGCTGAACGAAAACAAAACTTCGCCGTTTGAGGTTTGGCAGTTTTTCAGAAATCTTCCAGATGAAGAAATTGAGAAATTTGGATTGCTGTTTGCAGATGACTGGCTTCCAAGTGAAGACATCAATGAATCCAAAATCCAATTGGCGAATGCCGTGGTGAAATGGATTCACGGAAATGAGTCTGTTGAAAAGTGTGCTCGTCGTGGCATAGCAATTTCGAAAAAGACAGAGTTGCAAATTGAAGATTTGCCGACTTTGGAAGTTGATTTTGGAAAACACTCTGCGATGTCATTGTTTGTTCATTCTGGTCTTTGTTCGTCAAATTCTGATTTCAAAAGAAGTGTCAAAAACAAGGGGATGAAAATCAATGATCAATTGATAGTCGACGAGAGAATGGTGTTGATTATAGATCGAACCTTCATTCTTTCTCACGGCAAGAGGCAAATTGCCATTGGAATGAGAAAAGGAAACTTGAATGACCAAAATTGAAACACAGGAAGAACTTGATTTTGTCAATCAAGTGGTTTGCTATTGCATCCGATTGTTTTCTATTTCCAGACAACACGAACTTCGCACTGATCGGTTGTATTTTATTTGGCGGCAATTAGGGACCTTCTGGAATGGTGTCAAGGGCAGTGATTTGATATTTTGTCGTTGTCCCGATGATCAAAAACAACACGTCCAACATTCAAGCACCACATCTGTATTTGTCGCAGTTGATGGTTTAATTTCAAGTTGCCCGTGGTGTGGAAGAGTCGGGACTTATCAAGGTTTTATAAATGATAAAAATCACTATAAGGGAATGTAATGAAAAAAGCAATAACATTTGAAGAACTCACAAGTTTGAACTATATGATCAAATTATTGCAAGGAATGCGTCGCATCATTTCACCCATAGAAACACTCGATTTGCGTGCCCAGGCTGGTGATCTTTGCGCGTCAATTAACCAATTTTCAGCTTCGTTCAATGTTGCGATGAAATATTGCAAATGTCGTCTACCAGGGCAGGTATACGATAATATTGTATATGTCCCCAGTAGCCCAGGAATTGTTGCAAGATGCGCGTATTGCAAACAACAATATGTCTGGTCCGCCGGAGAAATAATCGAATTAGACTGGACACCCGGACACATTGCTAATTTAGAAAACAATTTCATAGATAAACCTATTTGGTTGAAGTCATTGTTTGCCAAATGGGATATTGAGCATTGCCAGTTTCTTGATGTTCAATTGTTCGCGGTAAATGGTCCAACATCTTCATTTCCTGGGGCCAAAAGTTTTTGGACTATTGACCGAATTTCTTTTGAGGATATGCACAAGTGGAAACAATCCAGTTATAGTCAAGTATATTGGCAATCTTTTTTGAAATGTAGATTTAAAAAACAATGAAAGAAATAACATTCCAGGAACTCATAGAGTTGAACTATGCACTCAAATGGCTACAAACGCTCAGAAATTTTTCAGTTTTGAGTGATTCTGTTGAAGATGTGCATGGCAATAACTTACATCGTAGGCTAAAAGAATTTGCCGGGCAATTTGAATTAGAAAAAATCGAATGTGAGAACCCTAAATGCATCTTGCCAAAATGCAACAGCGATATTTCAATGAATGTTGTTTTTGTTCCTACTTTCCCAGGAATTGTTGCCTTGTGTGCAAATTGCCGTCAGCAATTTACATTTTTTGATGGTGAAGTGATCAAAATTGAACATAAACCTTGGTCTTCCGAGAGAATCTTGTTGCACAATGATTTCAAAAACAAACCTGGTTGGATGCAATATTTGACAGCAGTTTGGGACGTTGAAAATTGTCAATACACTCAAGTTGAAATGGTTGAGCCGCTGGTTGATGTTGCACGTCGATTTGGAGATTTGTGGTCGATCGACTATTTGTCGTTTGATGAAATAAAGAAATGGCAAATGTCACCCCGCGGCGCTGAATATTGGCACCATAATAAATTTCCAATTAGATTCACTCGCTCCTGGAAGGAGGGACTGCGATGATCACATTTGAAGAACTGATTGATCTGAACTATCAAGCAGTTTGGTTGCTTGAAATGTTCAAATCTACCAAAAAAATTGATGGCATGGATTATGGCCCAAAGAAAAGTGAACTGGGTAGTCTTTGGCACAGGTTGGAAACTTTTTCAAACCAATTTGGTTTGGCGAGACAATATTGTAGTTGTGATTGTCATGACAGAGCAGAATATTCAATCGATTCTGTGTTTTTTGTTTCAAAAGTGCGATTGGATGTTGTTGCTGTTTGTCCTTTTTGTCGCAAACAGCACGTTCAAACGAGTAAAGGAGAATTGTGGGAAATTCCGCTTAGATTTCCCCCGGATGACGATTGGAAGAATGGTTTTTGGCAGGAAATTCCATTCGGAAAATCTTCTTCGTGGATTCAAAAAGTAGAAGGAAGATGGATGCCTGGCGATGCTAAAATGGATAGCGTCCAAATGACTACTCAACAAGGAAAAGTATTCATTATTCCTGAATTGTCAGTACAGCAAATTTATGACTGGATTCAATCCGATTCTATCGGCTCATTTTGGCACAACAACTTGAAGCAAATCGCCAAAGAAGTTGTTACTGCGCCAGGATTTAATTCGCCATAGCGAAGGAGATAGGAGAAACAAATTGCTTACATTCCAAGAACTTCAACAATTGAACATTGCTTATGTGCGAATACAAAAAATGCATCGCTTTCTGCGAGACAATCCTACGGACGACATAAAACAAAGAAACAACTGCGTCGATCGACTTAGAAAGATCGCCACCACTTTGAGCAAAATTGCGATAAAAAATGATTGCGATGACTATTTTTGTGATTGGCTGGCTCCTAAACACTCTTGCAACATTGGCAAAGATTGGGGCACTTCGTTGTTTTTCCCTCATTTACCAGGATTGGTTGCTGTTTGTCCGGTGTGCGACCGAAAATTTTCCTGGTGTGGAGATGGGCTGATGCAAGTTCCAGAATGGAAGAAAGATCCTTATGGTGGTGACATCATTGATTTTGAGCATCCTTGGCTGGTAAAGCAACACGCCAATGGGCGATGGAATGATGAAAGATGTGGGATGCAAAATGTTTCAATATCTTACCATTTTGGGTATGAAATTGGAATTGTTCCTTTCGTTTCTTTCGAGGAATTGATGGAGTTGATAAAATCAAAGGATCCGGAACAATTCTTGCGGCAAATGCTGCAAGAAGGGAAATGATTATAGCTGACTCCCCTGAAAATCGAAGGCAGCGAAGGAAAAGAAGTGAGTAAGGAAAGGTTGCCAATAAAATGAATTTCACAGATATGAAAATCACATCGAAAGATGACAAGTTTGACGTTCTGCTTACTGGAATGGACGAAGAGTCATTGCATAAATTGTCTCAATTTGTGGATGGCAACAAGGCAAATACATTTGTCGAAGATGCCCAAGAGATTTTGATCCTTGGAATTTCTGAATGGCAAAAGTGGGGCAATGATTCTGATCGACCGCAAATCAACTTTCCTTTGATTGACGTCATCAAATTGGTTCGAGACCGAATGATGCTGGAAAATCCTCAGTTGTCGCATTTTGGGCTCAAGGAATCCAAAAATCTTGTTGAAGATGCTGTTGCGGCAAGACCTCGCAAAGTATTTGCCAGAGGGAACCTGGAAGATTTGGAAAGATTCTTCATCTTTGAAAAAGTGCCAAATGATGAAGAAAAAGAAACAAGTTGAAAACAAGTCAGTCATAGAGTAATCTACAATCCGCCGCGGGATGGTGAAAAAGTATCACACTGGGCTCATACCTCAGAGGCGAAAGTGCAATTTCTTTCTCCCGCTATAAAATCCTTTGCAAAAGGAGATTTACATGGACTCTGCGTTTGTCGAATCATTGAATCAATCTGAAACCAAATGCACTGGTGTATATGGTGCTATCTGCCTTCTTTCTAGGGCAATTCACGGAGATTCCTTCTTGTCTTTTGAAGACGATCCGGATGTTAAATATTGTGATGGGACTGGTTGCCTGGAATATAATTGGGAAGAACCGGAATGGACAGGCAGAGAGGACGAAGCTGTCATTTTCGATTCGGACGACGAAGAACGTTTCTATCGTGATGAGGACGGAATTGACAGAAATCGCTCTACTGGTGAAAAAGTGGGTATCGAATCTTTTTGCCGTCAGTTGGATGGTAAATATTCCTATGTTTTTGAAGTGCTGGAATATGACGAAGAAAGAGATGGAGACGTGGAAGATTGGATTGTCGAAACCATTTATTTCTTTAAAACAAAAGAAATTACACTAGATACGCTGAAAGAAAAAATAGACGGACAAGAAGGATCAATTTCAAAGATTTTGGATCTGAACACCGGGGAAACGATCAAATTATATGATTTTTTCAAACTCGATGTAGAAGTTTGAAAAAATTTTAGGATATTTTTCATGTCGCACGGGAGAAATTCAAATGGAGAAGAAACTCTTCAAACTTCATTTTCGAGCAGCCAAGTTTCTCGGATCAGAAAAAGTTTGTCGCAACAAGATCAAGCATCCAACTGAGGAAAAAGCATTGCGTGCGATGATGCATCACAATGAATGGGATGGGAGAGAGCATGATGTTGAGATCTATCCTTGCCCGTTCTGCAATCAATGGCATCTCGGTGGAATTTGGCCTACCGACAACATTGAGAAATTTTTGAAAAGCAAAAGTCTTCCCAATAGAATAAAAGACAAATTCAAACAAATGAAAAAATCTCGACATGTAGCAAAAAAGGAGAAAGAAAATGGATGATTGGAGAAAAGACTATTCAGATGACGATCTTGAAGGATTCGATGCTTTTGCTGAGATTCTGACTCAGTTGCTGAATGGTGAGAAAAACCCGGCAGAATTTGAAATCAAGTTTGACAATGATTGCTTGTACTGCTGGCCGACGGACGATGACGCCGATGAAGACAAATTCGTGAGTTTTGACTATTCACCAGACTGCTTTTTCTACATGTGGCTGCAATCAAAAGGGCTGAATGTTGGAAGTGTTTGATGAAAAGATGCAAATATTCCCGTGGAAGACGAATGAGAGATCCATTCATTCCACCACCAACAGAAAAAGAGCAATTGGAAGAAATGTATCTATGGGATGTTCGTGTCCGCCCAAGAAATCCTGATGAAGATAAAATTGGGACATTGACTGCCAAAGATTGTCGGCAGAGGAGATCTGCCAATCTCAAAAAAACAGAATATTGGAGATGGGCACAACAATGCGGACAGGTGAGACAATTAAAAAGGAAACAAAAGGAACCAATCTGATGCCCAACAAAAAAGTTCTCGCAGCAGTCTCTGGTGGGGCAGACTCAATGTTTCTGCTCCATTTGCTTCACGACACCCCAGATGTTGAGGTTGTTGTTGCCACTTTTGATCATGGATGGAGTGAAGAATCTGAAATCGCCGTCAGGTTTGTTGAAGAGGAGTGCGACAAACTTGGAATCAAATGCATCAAAGGCAAGGGCGCACCACAAAAGCGATCAGAAACAGAAGCCAGGGAGCAGAGATGGGTTTTTCTGAGGGCTGAAAAAATCAAGGAGGGATGCCATTGCGTTGCAACGGGACACAACCTGTCCGACCGACTTGAGACGGCTCTTTTGAATTTAGGCCGCGGCTGCGGCTTGTCTGGAATTTCTGCAATGCGGGGCGAAGAAGGAGACATTTGGCGACCATTGATCGAATTCGGATTGAAACGACAATCTGTCAGAGATGCCTTGCGAGAAAAAGGCATTCAATGGATTGACGATCAGAGCAATGACGATCCAACGATCTGCCATCGCAACAATTTGCGGCCATTGACAGATTTGTTGTTAGACATGGCACCGACTGGCATTCAAAGATCACTGGATTTGCTGCAAGAGCAGGATGCAGTGCAACAAGAAATGTTAGACCTGCTGATCGGCGAAATGATTGTTGGGGCAATCACAGATGTCCCTCATGGGATGAAAAACATTCCGAAGGTTGAATTGCATGTGGATTGGAGATGGAAACGATTGAGCCATGCCATGCAATTGTCAGTGATGAGAGAATTGGTGCGCAGAGTCAAAGGCAATTTGAACAACATCACCAGAGAAGATTTGGAGTCCTGGGTTGATTTGGCGAACCACAAGGAAGGAGAGCAAAGGCGCAAGGGATTGAGAGTTTTCACTGGAAAGACAAAGGCGAATTGGCATCATTGCGACATCTGTCAGGATTTTGAATTGATTCCAGCCGAACCTTTTGTTCAAGGCAACAAAACTTTCAGACCTTGGCGAGACGGAGATCGAATGAGAAACCGGAGGGTTGCTCAAATTCTCAAAGACATGGACATTCCTGAGCCTTTGAGAAAAGGTTGGCCCGTGTGGGAATCTGATGGCGAGGTTGTTGGGGTGTTCTACTGGCACAAGAACACCCAGGACGTGCCCCCTGAAAAAGTGCCCCATGAGGCGAACCCAAGATGTGAATTGCTGTGAAGGAGAAAAACTTTGGAATGGACATTCAATGGATTGACCTGGCGATCTCGCCCCGAGGATTTTCCAGCATTGCCCTTATATTCTGACTATGATCGTCGATTGGGATATATAGTAGATTCTGGAGGTGTTAGAAGTTATATCAAATGCCTCGAAGAAGAAACAGATCCGGGAGATCTGCCATTAGTGGTTCATCGCCCATTCATGCAACGATTGCGAAAAGTTGTTTTCCCATTTGTCAAACATTGGTGCGAGACAGCTTTGCGGCGAATGCGATTCATCTACTGGTCATCTCCACACGGGAATGGCACTCTGTTTTGTAGAACCGAAAGATGGAAACGTCCTGTGGGTGCTTGTCAATCAATGCCAATCTGGAAGTGCAAGAAAATCCTGAATCAGCCAAGCGAAGGAGAAGAACTATGACATCAGAGTCAATTAAAGTTGGCAAATTGTACTGGATCGAGGGGGGCGATGATTGTTATTGGATGCCGTATATCGGAGTGTCACAGATTACATATGCTGATAAAAATAATATTGAGGGAAACCATATTTTTAGTGAAGAAGATATTTTCGTTATACGTGATGAAAACGGAGAAAAAGTTTTTGATTATCCAGAACCATCTAAGAGAAAACTAAAAATAGCAAAAAATGCCCCAGGTGATTTTGATGGGGTTGAAGTTGATGAATATTTGGAATGCTGTGGGGGGTGGAGTTGCCAAGATGTAAGTTTTGAAATAGAGCACCAAGAAGGATTAGATAACTATTTCAAAATTGTAAATGAATTTGGCGTTTTTTCTATTCAGTCGTTAGACCTTGGAAGAAGTTTGAATCATTCAAGCGAAGGAGAATGAAAATGGCAAGTCGTGGAACACAGACCTACAAGAAGGCAGATCTGTTGTCATCTCTTCAAAAGAAGATGGAGCAGGCAAAGCAGATGAATGAAGAAGCAAAAACAGAGAATCTCCGACACAATCAAGAAAAAGCAGCCAATCTGATGCCTGTGTTGGCGAAGTTTCTTGCCGATTCAAATGAGGAAACTTCCGAAGCAGTGCAGAGACGGACATTTCACTCGTTTTCAATTGAGCGTTGATTTCGTTGAAACCTATCCGAACGAGGAAATGGAACTCACCTTGGCGCAGTATGCTGACTTGATGGAGGGGGCAACGCCGAGGTGAATTGAAAGGAGAAAATAATGCCTCTTCGCAAAATTCAATCCTACCCAAAGGCGATGCTGCTTGAAATTCTTCGCAAGAAACAAGCAGAAATCATTCAGCAGTGGGAAAGAAAACAAGCAGGCAATTTGCAAAACAATCAATCCATCTCAGGGGAGTTTTTGTTGGCATTGACAGATTTCATTTCTTCGCCGCAGGTTGAGGCTTCTACGAAAGTCAGTGACTTTGCTCTTAAATGGCTGTCAGTAGGAAAAGGATATCATTGGAAAATCAATGATTTTGCGGTATGTATCTCATTTGTTGAGGAGTATCCTCATGATGAATTGTGTTTGACATTGATGCAATATATTGCATTGACAAATGGTAAGATTCCGAGAGAGTAAGGAATCTATATAAAGGAAAAGAAAATGAGCGAAGATCAAATAGCATTTGAGATTGATTTCAGTTGTATTGGGGCACCGATCAAGATTTCATTTGACCCTGACGCAAAAGAGCATAAATTGGTCATTTCATTACCAGATGACTTTTATGATGATAAAATGGAGGTTGTGATTAGCGTGGTGGATTATGACGATCATCGTGAGATTGAGGTGGACTCATGTGGCGACAATTTCGCCTAT